>JBDHRG010000178.1:0-7630 GCA_039807445.1 Candidatus Competibacteraceae bacterium | reverse complement strand
CCGGTTCGCGCCGCGACCGAGACGAGCTCGGGCGGCGGCAGGTCCAGGACGGTCAGATGGGCGAGCGAGTAGGACGGGCTCATGGGGAAGGGTCCTCTTTACTCCAGGGCGATGAATTTTGTGAAACATGTTCTAAATTAGAACAATGTTTCATAAACTAACACTGCTCCGGTTCTCATTGCAAGCTGCAGCGAAGCGGAACGGCCGCGGCAGCACCACCGGCAACCCCAGCGCCCCCTGGGGCAAGCCTTCGAAGCGCCTCGCCGCGGGCCGTGGCACGGTCAGGGTGAACGGGAGCCCGGGATCACCGGCGACGCGGCCGTCTCCACGCCGGCAAGCCCACGTTCGCGCCGGGTGTCGCGGCGTGCGCCGCCGGGGCGGGTCGACGCCCTCGCGGAGGGGCTGGACACGGACGAACTTGAGTGATACTTTGTTCCAATATAGAACCTAGTTCTATTTATATAGGAGGAACGATGTTGCTCGATCTGAAGAATCTGCCGCCCGAAGGGGAGAGTTTCGATGTGGTCGTGGTCGGCGCAGGCGGAGCCGGGATGTCGGCCGCGCTGTTCGCAGCGATCGACGGCGCCAAGGTGCTGCTGGTCGAGCGCACCGACTATGTCGGCGGTACCACGGCGCTCTCCGGCGGCACGACCTGGATCCCGGGCACGCACCATGCAGCCGAGGTTTCAGAGGGCGACACGCTGGATATCGCCGCAGCCTATCTGAGCAGGGCGGTCGGGGATCGTACGCCGGAAGCGATGCGCCGGGCTCTGCTCGAAAACGGCCCCAGGGCGGTGGCCCATGTCGAAGCGAACTCCGAACTGAAGTACCGCCCCTTCCCGATGCACCCCGACTACATAACCGAGCTGGAAGGGTCGACGATGAAGGGCCGGGCCATCGAAGCGCTGCCCTTCGATGGACGCAAGCTGGGAAGCCTGTTCTCGCTGGTGCGCCCGCCGATCCCGGAATTCACCGTGCTGGGCGGCATGATGGTCGACCGCAACGACATCTTCCACCTGCTCCGGATCACGAAATCGTTCGCCTCGTTCAGATACTGCTCGAAGATCCTCTGGCGTCATCTGACCGACCGGATCCGTTACCGGCGCGGCACCCGGCTGGTGATGGGGAACGCGCTGATCGGACGCCTGCTGTTCTCGCTGTCGCAGCGAAAAAACGCCTCTCTGCTGATCAATACCTCGATCGAGAAGATCCACAGCGACGGGTCCGGCGTGCAGGCCCTGACGCTGGTGCAAAAAGGCGAACGGCGGATCGTTCAAGTCAAGGGCGGGGTCATTCTCGCGAGCGGCGGATTCAATCGTAACCCGCGGTTGCGCGAGCAAATGCTCCCCGGCGTGGACCTGGCCTGGTGCCCCGGTGCGCCCGGGCATACCGGCGAAGCCCATGATCTGGCGCTCACGATGGGTGCGCACTACGGCACCGGCGGGCTCAGCAACGCCTTCTGGGCGCCGGTGTCGCTGCGCAAGCGCACTGATGGCAGCACCGCGGTATTTCCCCACTTCATCATGGACCGCGGCAAGCCCGGCATGATCACCGTCGACAAGGCCGGCAAGCGCTTCCTGAACGAGAGCACCTCGTATCATCTGTTCGGCATCGCGATGCAGGAAGCGAACAGGACAACGGACTCCATTCCCGCCTATCTGATCGCCGATGCCGAAGCCCTGCGCAAGTACGGCATGGGGATGGTTCGGCCCGGAGGCAAAGGTTTCGAGCCCTTCCTCGCCGATGGCTACCTGACCCGCGCCGATACCCTCGAGGAGCTCGCTGCAACGCTGGGCATCGATCCCGACGGCTTGAAGGCAAGCGTGGCCCAGATCAACGCCTATGCGGAAACGGGCATCGACCCAGACTTCGACCGCGGCACCACCGCCTACCAGAGATACAACGGCGATCCGGCCTGGCAGGGGCCGAATCCGAACATCGGCCCGCTGAAGCAGGCGCCTTTCTATGCGGTACGCCTGTACCCGGGTGACATCGGCGCCGCGACGGGCTTCGTCACCGATACCAGCGCCCGCGTCCTCGATGCGGCGAACACGCCGATCCCCGGCCTGTACGCATGCGGCAACGACATGCACTCGGTCATGGGGGGCGTATACACCGCACCCGGGATCACGCTGGGACCTGGGCTGGTATTCGGCTACATCGCGGGGCGCCACGCCTCGCAGCGCGCGGCGATGCCCCCGGCGGCGGAAACGGCAGCCGATCGGCCTCGAGCCAGCGCAAGCCATCTTTCCTGAGCTGTCGACCCCTGCGGAGAAACCCATGAACAGCTACGCAAGCCTGAACGGCGAAACGCGGGTCCTCGCGATCATCGGCGACCCGATCGCGCAGGTGAAGTCGCCGGCCGGCGTCACGCAAGCCCTGGTCGAGCGCGGACGCAATGCCGTGCTCGTGCCGATCCACGTGACACCTGCCGACGTCGACGACTTCATCCGTGGCGCGAGCCGCGCGAAGAACTTCGACGGCATCATCGTCACGGTGCCGCACAAGTTCGCCGCATACCGGCATTGCGCGACCGCGACCGAGCGCGCGCACTTCCTCGGCGCCGTCAACATCCTGCGGCGCAACGCCGATGGCGGCTGGCATGGCGACCAGCTCGACGGCGCGGGCTTCGTCGACGGCATCCGCGCCGCGGGCTGCACGCCCGAAGGCAGCCGCGCCTTGCTGGCCGGGGCCGGCGGGGCGGGCTCGGCGATCGCGCTGGCCCTGCTCGAAGCCGGCGTCGCCGAACTGGCGATCCACGACGACGACGCTGCCCGGCGCGATGCCTTGCTGGCTCGGCTCGAGGCCCGGTACGGCGACCGGGTGCGGCCGGGCTCGGCCGACCCCAGCGGCTGCACGCTGGTGGTGAACGCCACGCCGGCGGGCATGCGCGCCGGCGACCCGTATCCGGTCCAGGTCGACGAGCTGACGCCGGCGATGTTCGTCGGCGACGTGATCACCGCGCCGGCGGTGACGCCCTTGCTCGAGGCGGCACGACGCCTCGGCTGCCGGACCCAGGTCGGCGGCGGCATGTTCACCGCGGTCGCGAAGCGGATGGTGGACTTCCTGCTGGAAGACGGGCCGCTGGCCCGCTGACGACGCGAGCGCACACGCGATGATCCTCCCCCACTGCAAGGGCTCGATCCGATGAGCAGCAACGCCCCGATCACTTGTGATCTTCTCGTCGTCGGCTCCGGTGCCGGCGGTCTGTCGACGGCGGTCACCGCCGCCGCGCTCGGTCTGAAGGTGCTGGTGGTCGAGAAGGAGCCGGTGTACGGCGGCACCACCGCGTGGTCGGGCGGGTGGCTGTGGATTCCGCGCAATCCGCTCGCGGTGGCGGCCGGCATCCGCGAAGGCGCCGACGGTCCGCGCACCTACCTGCGCCACGAACTGGGCGAACACTACGACGCCGAGCGCATCGAAGCCTTCCTGGCGCAGGGCCCGCGGATGGTCGAGTTCTTCCAGTCGCACACCTCGGTCGCGTTCATCGACGGCAACGCGATCCCCGATTTCCACGGCAAGAGCCCCGGTGCGGTCGAGGGCGGCCGCTCGGTGTGCGCCGCGCCCCTCGACGCCCGCCAGCTGGGGCCGAGGCTCGCCCAACTGCGACCGCCGCTGGACCTGATCTCGCTGTGGGGCATGGGCATCGCCTCCGGCGCGGACCTGCGCCACTTCCTCAACGCCATGCGCTCGTGGCGCTCGTTGTTGCACGTGACGCGCCGGGTGACGGTGCACCTGAAAGACCTGTTGTTGCACGGGCGCGGCATGCAGCTGGTCAACGGCAATGCCCTGGTCGCGCGGTTGGCCAAGTCGGCGTTCGATCTCGGCGTCGAGCTGCGGGTGTCGAGCCCGGTGCAGCGCCTGCTGACCGAAGACGGCCGCGTGTGCGGCGCCGTGGTGTCATCGCCGCAGGGCGAGGTCGAGATCCATGCCCGCCGCGGCGTCGTGCTCGCCTGCGGCGGCTTCCCGCACGACGTCGAACGCAAGAAAGCCCTGTTTCCCCATGCACCGACCGGGCACGAGCACTGGTCCGCGGCCCCACCGAGCAACACCGGCGATGGTTTGCGCCTCGGCGAGACCGTCGGCGGCGTGGTCGAAACCGGCCTTCCCGCCGCCGCCGGCTGGGCGCCGGTGTCGCGGGTGCCGCGGCGCGACGGTTCGGCCGGGTACTTCCCGCATCTGGTCGAGCGTGCCAAGCCCGGTGTCATCGCCGTCACGCGCGCGGGCCGGCGCTTCGTCAACGAGGCCGACTCGTACTACGATTTCATGTCCGCGCTGTTCGCCGCCATCGCGCCGGGCGAGCCGGTCGAAGCCTGGCTGGTGTGCGACCACCGCTTCATCCGCCGCTACGGCCTGGGCCACGCCAAACCGGCACCGATGCCGCTGGGGTCAGCGTTGCGCTCGGGCTACCTCAAGCGCGGGCGCAGCATCGATGAACTGGCGCGCGCCTGCGGCATCGATGCCGCGTCGCTGCGGGCCACGCTCGATGCCTACAACCGCGATGCCCGCGAAGGACACGACCCCGCCTTCGGGCGCGGTGACACGCCTTACAACCGCGTCGGGGGCGACGCCGCGCACGGCCCCAACCCCTGCATCGCACCGATCGAGCGCGGCCCGTACTACGCGGTGAAGATCGTACCCGGCAGCCTCGGCACCTTCGCCGGGCTGCGCACCGATGCCTCGGCCCGCGTGCTCGACCGCGACGCCAGCCCGATCCCCGGGCTCTACGCCTGCGGCAACGACATGGCCAGCGTGATGGGCGGCCGCTACCCCAGCGGCGGCATCACGCTCGGCCCGGCGATGACCTTCGGCTACATCGCCGCCCACCACGCCGCCGGCATGCCGCTCGGCGACGCGGAGTCGACCGTTTGAGCCTGGGTCCGTCGAAGCTGTCCGCTCAGCGCGCGCGCTCCGCCGAGCTCCGCCAGGCGTAGTGGCCCGCCTCGGCCAGATAGGCCGAGCCCAGACTGGCCGCCGAAAGTTCCGCCGCGGCGTTCAGTAGCGCGGGCGCGAAAACCTGCAGCCGCGCCTCGTCGAGCCGCGCGCTCGGTCCGGCGACGCTGATCACGCCGATCGGCTGGCCCTTGACCGGATGGCGCACCGCGGCCGAGATCGCCGCCATGCCGATCGCGGAGCTGTCGACAGCCCAGCTGTAACCGCACTCGCGGGCCTGGCGCAAGCGCTCCAGCACCGCTTCGATCGTGCGCGGCGCATTGGGCCCGCACTCGTCGAACGGCCCGAAGCCCTGGCGCATGATCAGCTCGATCGCCGTATTGTCGTCGAGGCAGGCGAGCCACGCCTGCCCCGAGGCGGTGCTGGACAGCGTCGCTTCGGCCCCCATATCGGGGTCGTAGCGCAAGCCCGAGCCCGCCCCCTGTGCCTTCGCGACCCAGATCAGCCGATCGCCGTCGATCACGCCCAGACGCACCAGTTCGCCGGTTTGCTGCGCCAGCCGATCGAGGATGGGCTGCGCGACATCCACCACCCCGCTGCCTGCCAGGTACTGGAAGCCGAGCGACACCAGCTTGGTCGTCAGCAGGTAGCGCCCGGTTTCCTCGTCCTGACGCACGTAGCGGTGGCGTGCCAGCTCCGCGAGCAGGCGATGCGCCGCGCTTTTCGGGATATCGAGCTGATCGGCGATCGCCTGCAGCGGCATCCCCCGCGCCTTCGAAGCCAGGAACTCGAGGATGCCCAGTGCGCGATCGAGAAGGCTGCCAGCCATGATTGATGTCCAGTTTCCGGAACTTAACTTGAAACTAGAACATTGTTCCACCAATGGTCAAGGCACGCCGCAAGCGTGCACTCGAGACGCCGCCCCGTTCGAGAACGCGCCGTGGCGACGCAAGGCCACCAGCGACGGGACGACGTACACGCCCGCGGGAACCTCGAAGGCGTGCGCATCGGTCTGCAGCGCGAACACCTCCATGCCGGCAGCGACCGCGCCGAGCACGCCGGGGAGGCTGTCTTCGACCACCGCACAGCGCGCCGGCACAGCGCCCATGGCTCGCGCCGCGTGCAGGTAGAGCTGCGGGTCGGGTTTCCAGGCTCCCACCTCGTACGCGCTGAAGATCCTGCCCTGGAAGAATGGCAGCAAACCGGTGGTCGACAGGCTGAGCTCGATCTTTTCGCGCGGCCCGTTCGAGGCCATGCACATCGGCACCGACAGCGAGCGCAGCGGATCGAGCGCCCCTTCCAGCGGCAGCAGCCGCTCGCGCAGCATCACAGCCGTGCGCCGCCGCAGTTCCTCGACGAAGGTGCCGGGCAGCGGCGCTGCGCGCCGCCGTTCGAGCTCGGCCACGCAGTCGGCCATGCTGCGGCCCTTGAAGCGCGGCGAAAGCAGCTCCTGAACGGACACCGGCAGGCCGAAATCGGCGGCCAGGCCGACCAGCGCCTCCGCCGCCAGCGGTTCGCTGTCGACGAGGGTGCCATCGCAATCGAAGATGACGAGATCCATGCTCCTCCCCAAAGGTCCCTGGGTACCAACCCCGAAAGTCGATGTTAACCGGCTTGGCCCCCGGTCGGCGGGTCAGCTCGTGGAGCGCGTCCGCCGCCGCTGGCGATACGCGGTGTAGAGCCCGCTCGCGGCGATGATCGCGATGCCGAGCATCGAGACGGCATCCGGCAGGCTGTCGAAAGCCCACCAGCCGAGCAGCACCGCCCACAGGATCTGGCCGTAGCTGAACGGAGCGACCGCCGCGGGACTCGCGCACTCGAAAGCCCGGGTCAGCAGGTAGTGCCCGCCGAGCGCGACCAGCCCCATGCCGAGCATCATCAGCGCGTGCAGCGGCGTCGGCGTGATCCACGCGAGCGGCAGCGTGGCGCTCATCAGCACCGCACCGACCAGACCGGTGATGAAGTTGGTGGTGGTCGGGTGCTCGGTGCCGCTGAGCTGGCGCGTGGTGATCTGGTACAGGCTGTTGCAGACCGCGGCCGCCAGCGGCAGCAGCACCGCCAGCGTCAGCAGCGCGCTCCCCGGACGGACGATGACCAGCACACCGGCGAAACCCGCGAGCACCGCGTAGCCGTTGTGCCGGTCGATGCGCTCGCCGAGCAGCGGCACCGACAGTGCGGTCACGATCAGCGGCGTCAGGTAGATGATCGCCGTCGCCTCGCCGAGCGGGATGTAGCGCAGGCCGTTGACGAAGAACAGCGTGGTGCCGAGCAGCAGCAGCGCGCGCAGGAGCTGCAGCCCGGGGCGCGAGGTCCGTACCAGGTCGAGCTTCATGCGCGGGCCGGAGAACGCCAGCAGCACCAGCATCTGCACCGCGTAGCGCACCCACACCAGGCTGCTGACGGCGTAGTGGCGCGACAGGTACTTGACCGTCGTGTCGAGCACGGCGAAGCAGAGCACCGCGAGCGACATCAGCGCGATGCCGCGCGCGCGCCTGGCGCCGGACACCTGCGTCACGGGCTCGGCAAGCGTGCGGGCCATGCCCGTCACCGCTGGCCGGGCATCGGAGCCCACAACGTCCGCGACGCGTTCTTCCTCACGCTCGCTCGAGCCCTTCATCGCGTTCCCTCACCGCGGCTTCGCGGCGCTGCTTGTGCGCGTACAGGTTCAGCGCCTCGACGCCGACCGAGAAGGCGATCGCGAAGTACAGGTAGCCCTTGGGGATGTGGAAGCCCATGC
>JBDHRG010000177.1:0-7824 GCA_039807445.1 Candidatus Competibacteraceae bacterium | reverse complement strand
ACCACCACCCACTTGCCGCGCTGCTCGGCGAGGCTGAACGGCCTGCCGTCGAGATCGGGCAGCGTGAAGTCCGCCGGTGCCGTGGCGTCCCTGACCGCACCGCGCTCGCTCAAGACGCCGTAACCGGCTTCGACCACGTCGCCGATCACCTTGGCCGGCGGCTGCGACACGCCGCCGGCCTTGTCGCCGCCGATCCACGGCACGCCGTTCTCGCCGCGGCGCTGCTCGATGCGTTCCTTCTCGTCGACCACCGACACCCCGGCGGTGCCCATCGCCAGCTTCCAGTCCTCGCCGACCGAGAGCTGCACCCACTCCTCGTAGGGGTTTTGGCCTGCCGCGATCGCGCGCTGCACCTCTTCGCAGCTCTTGGTGGCGAGGGCGATCTTCTCCTGGAACTCCTTGTTGAAGTTCTGGAACAGCTCGTAGAGACCGGGGTTGGCCCGCTGCAGGATCAGCCCGGGCAGCCCGGCGATCGCGCTCTGCGCCGAACTGACCAGCACTTGCTGGGCTTCGCGCGGCAGGTTCCTGAGCTTGTCGAACTCGTGCTTCAGCGCCAGCATCGGGTCGAAGCTGCCGCACGAGCGCCCGAGCGCGAAGTCGGCGCCGAAGCGGATCGGCACCGTCAGCTGCGTGCGCGAGCCCGGACGCGACAGCAGCGGCTCGGCGCCGCTGAGGCGGTAGTACCAGCCGCTGTTCGCCGGCAGCTCGGCCGAGGCTGGCAGCGCGAGTGCGACGCAGGCCAGCGCCGTCGCGATGGGCAGGTACGTACGGGTCAAGGGTAAGGACTCCAGTCGACCGACCCCAGGAACCACTGGCCGCGGCGGCGGCAGCAGGTGTACGGCCGCCACAGCTGCCAGGCGTACTGCCGACGTGTGGTTTCGCGCCCGGCCGACCACGAGGCGGGCCAGGCCACGTCGTCGGTGCCGAAAGCGGCGCACGAGGTCTCCTGCCGCGGCGCGAGCATCTGCCAGGTGCCGGTGCGCGCGTCGGTCTCGACCAGCACGCCCGGCGGCCAGACGCGCCAGTTGCCGACCATGCTCACGCCACCGATCGGCAGCGCCGAGTACAGGTGCGGCGCCTGACCGCGACGAGTGACGATGTCGCCGACGCGCTGCGCGGTGACGGCAGCCGCCTTGGGCGGCTCGGGGTGGAAGCTGAAGCCGCCTCTGGGATGCACCGCGCCCCAGGTGTTCAGCGGCCAGTGGCCGATCTCGCGCAAGCCCGGCACCCAGGCCGCCGGGTACAGCAGCAGCTCGAGCTCGGGCAGGCGCCAGGCGAGGCCGTCGACGCTGGAGACGAAGTACGGCCGCAACGGCGTGATCCGCGCCGGGCACGACACGCCGGGCAGCGGCGCGAGGCGGCCGAGCGGGTGGCCGATCGCGTCGGTCTCGCGGAAGGCGAGGTTCTCGCCCTCGGAGCGCTTGGACTCGGTCTGGTCGCCGCCACCGAGCGGCGCCGTGCCGCCGAGCGCGCCGACCACCGCACCGGCCCCGGCCGCGATCGCCGCCATCACCGGGCGCAGCTCGGTCCACGGCGTCTGCGCAGTCTGCACGTAGGACGGCACCACCACGTCGGGCCGGTAGCTGCCCCACTTCACCGAGGTGCGCACCCGGCAGCGCCAGGTGCAGCGCAGCCAGAAGCAGGCGCCGACCGGGCGGATGTGGGTGCAGTTCGGAATCGCCTGGTAGGTCGCGGCGAGGATGGTCGCGGTATTGATCTCTTCGGCTGGCGCCGGCCGCGCCGCGCCGAACGCGGCGAGCGTCGCCAGGATGGCTCCGCGACGGCGCGTCATCGCCCTGCCCTCCAGCGTGCTTCGATCATCAGCGCCTGCTCGAGGTCGGCGACGCCGACGATCGCCCGGGCCCGCGGCGTGCCGAGGTCGAACGCGATCGCCGGCAGGCGTTCGATGCCCTGCGTCGCCGCGATCAGCACGCCGGTATGGGCGCGCTCGATCCGCGCGCGCAGCGCCTCGGTCGGGATCGCGGCGACACGCCGCTCGGCGTCTTGCCGAGCCGCGGCGGGGTCCGCGGGCAAGCCGTCGCTGAGCGCGTCCTCGAGCCGCTGCGGTGCGTCGAGGTCGTGCTCGGCGAGCACGACGCCCTGCGCGACCAGCCGCGCGCGCAGCCCCTCGGCGATGCGCACCGGCGCGGCTTCGCTCGCCAGCACGTCGATGCGCTCGATCCCGAACGCCACATCGGCGGGCGCCGCGGCGGCCACGCGCGCGAGCAGCAGCGCGCCGGCGGTGCAGACCAGGACCGGCTTCACGGCCCAGCCCCCGCCTGCGCGCGCGCCGCTTCGATCGCCGCGGCGATCAGCTCGGCGGCCTCGAGCTCGTCGATGCCGTGGCTGCGCATCAGCCGCGCGCGCGCGGCCTTCTCGTGCTTCTCGGTCTGGGCGAGTGCCAGCGCGATCGCCGGCACCACCGAGCGGAACAGCGCCTGCACCCGATCGGAGAGCACCACGCCCTCGACGTAGCGTCCGGGGTCCTTGGTCGCCGACAGCATCAGCTCGCGCTGCTCTTCGGTGAGCTGGCGGAAGCGCGCGACCTCCTCGACTTCCTCCTTGGGCATGCTCAGCAGCAGCCACCACTCGACGATGTTGAGCAGCTTCCTGGCCGAGTCCGGGAAGTCCTGCATGTTCTGCGTGGCCAGCCACAGCCAGGTGCCGAGCTTGCGCCACATCTTGACGATCTTCGCCAGGAACGGCGCGAGCAGCGGATTGGTGGTGAGGACGTGCGATTCGTCGACGATGACGAGGGTCGGGCGCGGGTCGTACTGGTGGCGCTCGGCCAGGTTGTTGATGCGGTGGAACAGGCCGACCATGCTGACCACCAGCTTGTCCGAATAGCCCTCGTGCGCGTACAGCGCCAGATCGAGGTGGGTCACGTCGACATCGGGCCAGGGCTCGCCCTCGCGGTCGAAGAAGGCGCCCTCGACCCCTTGCGTGAACAGCGCCAGGGCGTCGGCCATCTCGCCGAGGCGCTCGCGCTGGCGCTCGGTCAGCCCGGCGTCGAGCTCGGCGAGCTCACGCAGCGCCGCGACCACGTCGCGCGTCAGCGTCTGGCTGCGCCCGGCCTCCAGGCTCAGCTCGGCGGCGCGATGGATCGCGGCGCGGATGCGGAAGCGGTCGGCGCGCGACAGTTTGGCGTCTTCCTTCTCTTCGCCGCCGGTGATCATGATCCGCGCGGCGAGCTCCATCTCGCCGAGCAGGTCGCGCTCCTCGTCGATGCCCTCGTCGGCATCCGGCGGCGGTTCCTCGCCCTCGTCGGGTTCGCTCAGGCGCGCGCGCGGCTGGTCGAGCAGGCGCTGGGCGTCGATGAAGGGGCACAGGCTCACCGGACTCGAGGGCTGGATGCGCACCTGATTCGTGCTCAGGCCGCGCTTGGCCAGCCAGCCCAGCAGCAGGCCGAAGGAGTTGCCGGCCTCGATCAGGTAGATGCGCGGGCGGTGGATCGCCACCATCAGCAGCACCAGATACACGAGCGTCGCCGACTTGCCGGCACCGATCGGGCCGAGCAGCACCAGGTGGGCGTTCTTGTTGCGGTCGAGCTGGCTGAGCGGGTCGAACAGCAGCGGCTCGCCGCCGCGGTTGTAGAACACGAAACCGGGGTGGTCGGTGCCGCGGGCGCGGCCGTACACCGGCAGCAGCGCCGCCAGGTCGTAACTGAACTGCAGCCGCGCGCGGCGGGCGTGGCGGTCGTGCTCGGGGTCGAACGCCATCGGCAGCGCACGGATATAGGTATCGAGGCCGAGCAGGTCGGCCTCCTGCGTGATCGGCTTCAACCCGTGGGCGTTCAGCACCGCCTCGGCGCGGCGCCGATGCTCGGCCAGCTGCTCGAGGTCGTCACCGCGCAGGTAGAAGGCGAGACACGTCGGGTAGAGCTTGTGGTTGCGGCTCAGCAGCCGCAGCGCGAGCTGGGCGTCGTGATGGGTCTGCTCGGCTTCGGCGGAGCCGGCCCTGGAGCCGTTGATCAGCCGCTGCAGGTGCAGCTTCATCTCGTCCTGCGGCCGCACGGTCACGGTCACGGTCATCGACATGATCGTGGCTTCGGGCATGCGGTCGAACAGCGCGTACAGGTGCTGCCCCTGGCGGCGTTCGGCGCTGAGCGCGCCGACCTCGGGCGCGCGGGTCAGCGCGTTGACGCTGACCACCGCGTGCGGCAAGCCGTCGAACCACCAGCTCCGGGTCGCGCAGTCCGAGACCGGGTGCGAATGCACCAGCCACTCGGCCAGGTCGCGCCCATAGGGCAGCACGAAGGGGCGGCGCGGCTTGTCGCCGGCCTCGAAGCCCGGGCGCGGGTGCTCGGCGAGGATCTTGGCCGGGTCGCCGTCGGCAAAACTCGGCCGCGGCGTGAACCACGGCAGCAGCCAGTCGTAGAGGTCGTGACCGTCGCAGCGCCGGGCACGGATGCCGAGCGCCTCGAGCGTCGCGGCGAAGCGCGCCGCGACTTCGTTGATCGCTTCGCCGGCGCAGGGGTGCGCCTCGCGGCTGCGCCGATACAGCACCGCGCGCAGCGTGCGGCGCTTGCCGCGAAAGGTCATGCCCGTGACCTGCTCGTCTTTGAACAGCCCCTGCGGCCGGCAGAACGTGTCGAGGTGGCGGCCGAGCGCGCTGCAGACCGCTTCGGTGACGGGGGTGACGACCGCGTTGCAGCGCGCGTACTCGCGCAGCTGCGCCGGCAGCCGCCGCGGTGCGTGCGGATCGTCTTGCAGGAAAGTTTGCAGGATCCAGGCCGGGTCCTCTTCCGGCACCGCGTTGCACAGCGCACCCTCGACCCGGGCGTGGATGTCCTGGAACCACTGCTGTGGCTTGGCCGCGATGAGCTCGAACAGCACCGCGCGCGAATGCCCGTCCTCGAGCAGGAAGGTCTGCTCCTGCGGCAGGTAGTCGACCCACGGCAACAGATCGAGGAAGGAGTCCGGCCGCTCGTAAAGCGCGCGCACCTCGGCCGTGCTCACCGGCCGCCAGCCCGCCGGCCGCGAGCGCGGCTCGGCGCCGAGCGCCAGGCGCGGATCGACCGGGGCGGCCGCGTCGTCTTCGACGGCTTCCGCGGCCGGCGATGGAGCCCGGCCGGCGCCACGGCGGTCGAGCAGGGACAGGCCGAGTTTCGCGAATATCGACATGGCGCTGACCTCAGTACGGCACGGTTTCGCCCGGCAGCGCGTAGGCCGGACGCGAGTACATCGGGAACACGGTCGCGTAGCCGGGCACCGGGGTGCGCGCGGGGCCGGCCAGGTGCGGGAACACGAACATCACCAGGTCCGGGTTCGGCAAGCGCTCGAACTGGTTGTCGATCTCGTTGTGGACGATGCGGGTGTAGCCGGCGAGATTCACCGAGCCCGAAGCCATGGCCCGCTCGCGCAGCCCCACGGCGACGCCGGCGCGGTCGCCGCGCACCGTGCCGCCACCCATGTGGCCCGCGTAGATCTCGCGCATCGTCGGGCCATCGCGCGGGATCACCTCGTCGCTCGTCATCATCGTGCAGCCCGAGACGAGCGCTGCGAGCACGGCCAGCGCCGCCGGCCCGAAGGGCGCCGGGCCGGGATGGCCACGATCAGTCCAGCCTTCAGGGAGAGAAGAGGAAGATCGCCACCCCCACGATGACGACCAACCGGATCAACACCGCCGCCACCTCCATCACCCCGCCGCGCTCGGAGTCGCCCAGCAGCACGAGCTGTCCGAGCAGGGTCCAGAGCGACCAGAGCAGATAGCAGACGATGGCGACGCTCACGATCAGGCTCGCGATCGACGCTGCCGAGCTGCCGGCCGCCGACTCGAACGCGGCCAGGGGGTCGGGCGCGGCCACGGTGCCTCACCTG
The DNA here is from genome assembly GCA_039807445.1 of Candidatus Competibacteraceae bacterium. GTDB lineage: Bacteria > Pseudomonadota > Gammaproteobacteria > Competibacterales > Competibacteraceae > JBDHRG01. Next base: position 2,005 of record JBDHRG010000177.1, on the reverse strand, counting down.
CGGTAGTCGCCGCGCAGCGGCGCGATCGCCCGCGGGACGGCGGGCGGCTCGTTCAGGTACTCCTCGATGCCGGCGCGGATGCGGGCGAGGTCGCCGCGCAGCCACGGCAGGATGCCGGTGCGCTCGAACGCCCAGTGGCGGATCGCCAGCACGAGGTCGGCGGCGAAGCGGGCCGGATCCGAGCTCAGCAGCGAGCGCGTGAGCTCGCCGTCGAGATAGCCGATCTCGTGCGCGAGCATCGCCCGCGCCCGCCCGGCACCCTGCTCCGGCCACAGCCAGAGCAGGCCCGCGAACTCGATCGCGATCGCCAGCAGCCAGGCACCGAGGCACCCGCTCGCCGCCTGGAAGGCGAGACCGAGGAGCTTGGAGATCAGCCCCGGCCGGGGCTTCTTGATGCGGACCTCGGTGTACCCGTCCTGCGCCATCGGCTCAGGTCCCGCCGGAGCCGTCCAGCGTCACGTCGATCGACACCACCGCACGGCCCAGCCCGCCTGGCCCGCCGCCGGGCCCCTCGCTCGGACGCGGATCGTCGAGGTCGAGGTAGTCCGGGCTCAGCAGCTCGGCGACCTTGCCGGTGGTGAGCTTCTCCAGCAGCGGCAGCAGGCTCGCAGTGATCTTGTCGAAGTAGGTCTTGTCGTACTCGACCGCCGAGCGCAGCCCGTCGAGCACCGGGTCGAACACGCGCTGCGCCTTGAGGTAGCCCAGCAGCGCCACGGTGCGCTTCTGACGGCCCCTCAGCGCCAGCGGCGTGTTGCGCTCGTTGAGCCCGGCCTCGATCGCCGCGACCTCGGCCTCCCAGCCGAACGCCGTCCACTGCGGCGCGCTCCGGCGCAGGGTGAGCTGCAGCTCGGAGCGGCTCAGGAAGTGGCGGCAGTAGTCCTGGAACAGCGGCTCGATGTGGGTGACGTAGCGCAGGATCAGCTCGTAGCTCGGGCGCTGGCCCAGCGCGTACAGCGCACGGGCGACGACGTTGGTGAAGCGCCAGCCGAACTCCTTGAACGCCGCCGAGTTGCCCTCGCCCGAGAGTTGGCCGGCGATGCGCGTGGCGACCTCGGTGATGCGCGAGAAGCTGCCGACCGCATTGTAGCGTGCGCTGAACTCCGGGTAGCCGAGGTGGAAGACGTAGAAGTGTTCGAGCCGGCCGGCGCGCCTGGCTTCGGCGACCATGCGCTTCAACAGGTCGGCGTCGCCTTTCGGGTCGAAGGCGATCACCACGTCGCCGCGGCGGATGTTCTGGGCGATCAGCAACTCGGCCAGGCGGGTCTTGCCCACGCGCGTGGTGCCGAGCACCAGCGTGTGGCCGACACGCTCGCCGAGGTCCATCCACACCGCCTGCTCGTGCGGCTCGACGGCGTGGATCGCCGGGTTGCCGCCGACCGGCGGCAGCGGCGCCAGCGGATTCCACCAGGCGCGCTTGCCCAGTAGCCGCGCGGCGTGGCGCAGCAGTAGCCGACGCTCCCAGCGCGTCTCGGCGCTGCGCGCCCAGCGGTACAGCGGTCCCGGCTTCGACGTAGCGCTTGGCCGCCGGCCGGCGCGTGTCGAGCAGGCGCTGCGTGTGCGCCTGCTCCCAGCGAAAACCGCGACCGAGGAACAGACGGCGGTCGCTGACCGGGATGCGGTCGGCGCGCAGCCGGTAGTCGGGCAACCGTCGGCGTGCCAGCGCCAGTTGATTTGCAGTTCGTCAGCGCCCCCGAGCCGATCGCCAGCCCGACGGCCACCGCGAATCCCGCGGCGCCGAGCATCCAGGGGCGTTTCCAGAACGGTGCCGAGGCGTTCGGCACAGCCGCTTCGAGCGCATCGATCGCCGCCAGCCGCGGCTGCCGACCGGCCGGCGCCGCCGGCTCGGACTCCGGCAGGCACGCCACGGCGGGCGATGGCGATTCCGGCGGCGCCATCCCATCGGCGACACGATCGAAATCCATGATCGCGATCGCGCTAGCGGTAGAGCGTCTGGAGTGCAGCGTCGGTGGTGGGCGCCGCGGCATCGCGCGCCATCGGCGGGGGG
>JBDHRG010000176.1:0-7827 GCA_039807445.1 Candidatus Competibacteraceae bacterium | reverse complement strand
AGCGCGTGGATGTGGCCGCGGCGCACGTCCAGGTCGACCTGGTCGACCGCAACGAAGCCCTTGAACTCCTTGACCAGCTGGCGGGTCTCGAGCACGTACTCGGAACTCTGCATCGACATGGAACCTTCCCCGGATCTAAGGACGAGGGGACCAGAGCGTTCGCTCACAGTCCGAGGCGATCGAGCACGCCGTAACACATTCCCGCCATCTCCATGAACGGGCGACGCAATCCGTGCAGCGGCACTTCCCGGGGGCGGGACACGGGCAGCCACGTGGCGTCGTCGTCGCCCTCGCACAGTAGATCGGCGAGCGTCCGCCCCATCTGCGAGGCCAACGCCACGCCGCGCCCGTTGTAGCCGAGAACCGAGACCAACCCTGGCGCCAGGTGATGCAGGTGTGGCAGACCATCGACCGTCAGGTCGACCAGGCCTCCCCACTGGAACTCCCACCGCACGCCGGCCAGCTGCGGGTACATGCGCAGCGCCGTCTCCCGGAGGCGCTCGTAATAGCGCTGCGGCTCGCGCTGCGAGAACGACCCTCGCCCTCCCACCACCAACCGCCCGTCAGGCGACAGGCGCATGTACACCAGCAGCCGGCGTGAATCGGATACCGGTATTCCGCCGGGCAGAACGTGTTCGCGCAGCGGAACCGGCAAAGGCTCGGTCGCGAGCTGGATGCTGGTCGCCGGGAGGATGGTCCGGCGCAGCCCGGGCCAGAGATCGCCGGTATAGCCGTTGGTCGCGAGCACCACCGCCCGCGCCCGCAGTTCGACGCCGTTGACGCTTACCCGCCAGGCGCCGCCCTCGGCACGCAAGGCCGTGACCAGGCTGCCGCCATGCACGCGCGCACCGGCCGCGATGGCGACGCGCGCGAGCTCGCGGACATAGCTCAAGGGGTGAAGTGTCCCCCCCCGTGGGTCGAGCCACCCTCCACAGTACCCGTGGGCGCCGGTGAGACGCTCGATCTCCGCGGCATCGAGGTCGCGGGCCGGCACGCCGAAGCCGTCGCGCCACTGTCTTGCCCGCTCGTGCAGCACTTCGAGTCTGCGCGGCGACGACGCCGCCTGGATCCAGCCACAACGCCGCGCCTCGCAGTCCAGCCCGTAGCGTTCGATCAGGTCGAAGGTCTGCTCGGCCACGGCAGCGACATGATGCGCCATACGCTTGCCGCGCTCGTGCCCGAACAGCTCGAGCAGCTGTTCGGGATCGTACTTGAGCCCGGGAATCACCTGCCCGCCATTGCGGCCCGAGGCACCGTAGCCGGGATCGCCGGCATCCAGTACCACGGCCTCGCGCCCACGCTCGGCTAAGCTCAGCGCGGCCGACAGGCCGGTATAGCCGGCACCGACGATCACGATATCGGCATCGCCTCCCCGAGCGATCGGAGGCGTGACGGGAGCAGGCACGGCAGAATTCAGCCAGAGCGAGTTCTGGGCCGGCAAGGGCCAGGGGGCGTAGATGGTGTTCATCGGGACTCCGCGCGATGACGCGCTATCGCCTTCGCCTTCGCACCGGGCGCTCAAGCGCTGGCCTTGCGAACGGCCGGGCATTGGCTGGCTTCCAGCGGCAGGAACACCTCGTCGCCGGGGAGCACCTTCTCGAGCTTGTACAGGTCCCACGTCCCCTTGGACTCGGCCGGGCTCTTGACGGTGAAGAAGTAGTAGTCGTGCACCATGCGCCCGTCCGGACGCAGCCGCGCATTGCGCACCACGTCGTCCTCGATCGGCAGCGTGCGCATCTTGCCGACGACGGCCTTGGGACTGTCGCTGCCGGCCGCGGCGGCCGACTTCAGATAGTGGTAGACGGACGAGTACACCCCGGCGTGCGTCAGCGACGGCGGCCCCTTCTTGTAGCGCTCCTGGAAGCGGGCGGCGAAGCGGCGAGTTCCGTCGTCGAGATCCCAGTAGAAGCTCTCCGGGAAGGACAGCCCCTGGGCCGTATCCAGCCCGATCGCCTGGATCTCGTAAATGGTCGGGATGAAGGCGACCACCCGCTGCTTGCTGCCGAGGATGCCGTACTCGCGTGCCTGACGGATCGCGTTGCTGGCATCGGTGCCCGAATTGGCGAGCGCAATGACGTCCGCCCCCGAAGCCTGCGCGGCCAGCAGCTGCGACGAGAAATCCTGGTTGTTGAGCGGATGGCGCGAGGAGCCGATGACCTTCGCGCCGATCTTTTCGAGGATCGCGCGGGCGTCGTGCTCGGTGGTATGACCGTAGGCATAGTCGACGGTCAAAAAGTACCAGCTCTCGCCGGGCTTGCCGACGGTCCTGGTCACCGCTGCGGCCTGGGCGTAGGTGTCCCAGATCCACTGCACGGAATGCTCGGGAGCGCAATTCTCGTTGGAGAGACGCACGGGGCCGCCCGGCAGCAGCACCATCTTGTCCTTCTCGATGGCGAGCGTCTGGATGGCCAGTGCAACGGCGGAGTTCACGTTGTCGGCGATGACGTCGATCCGCTCGCGATCGAACCATTCACGGGCCTTGGCGAGCGCGACGTCGACCTTGTTCTGGTGATCGGCGGCCACGAGGTCGATCTTCATGCCTTTGCATTCCTTGGCGAGGCAGTCCTCGATGGCGAGCTTGGCGGCGATCACCGAGCCTTCGCCGGAAAACTGCGAGAAGGCCCCGGACATATCGGTCAGTACGGCGACGCGCATGACGTCGTCCGAAAACCGGGCCTGCGCAGTGCCGACGGTGCCGAGCAGCGCGAGCGCTGCCGCGAGCGGCTTCAGGGTTGAGCGCTCCATGGGATTCTCCTGGTGGTTGTCGAGTTGTTTGTCGTTGGAATCGGCCGGCTGGCGGCGTGCGCAAGGCGGGAGGCCGCCGTCGTCTCAGCGCACGGTGTCGACCAGACCGTCGCGGCGATCGCGCTCGCGGGCTTCGGGGTCGCGCTGCGCCGGTTCGCCGTAGCCGCCGCCACCGCCGAGGAACACCTTCACGCGGTCCCCCTTGCGCAGGCGCTGCAGGGACTTGGACGGAATGCTCCACGACTCGTCCCCGCGGGTGATCGTGCAACTACCCGCCTTACCCGGTTCGCCTCCAGCCAGCCCCTGCGGCGTGCGGCGGAAGCGGTCGGAGTAAATCGCGAAGGTGACGTCGTCGCGCAGGACTTCGTAGGTACGGCTGAAGCCCGCACCGCCGCGGAAGCGGCCGTCACCGAAGGAGTCGGGCTCGAGCGCGTAGCCGGTGACGCGGAAGTAGTCGTACTCCGCATCGAGGGCTTCCACCGGCGTGTTGGCGCAGTTCGACAGCGGCGAGTCGACCGCGTCGCAGCCGTCCTGATGGCCGGAGGCGCCGTAGCCGCCGCCGAAGACTTCGAGGAAGACGCGGTAGCCGTTCTCGTTCAGGCGCGAGAAGCAGGAGGCGGTCAGGGTGTCGAATCCGCTGGCGATGACCCGGTCCGGCACTGCCTGCGCCAGCGCCTTCATCACCGCGTTGTAGGCGCGGTAGTTGGCCTCGAGCCTGGCGCGCACGGGCGCCGGCGGCCGGGGATTGAGCAGGCTACCGTAGGGGGCGCTGACCGACACCACTCGCAGCATGCCGTCGTTGAAGGGGATGTCGGGGCTGGTCAGCACCGACTTCACGCAGGTCACGGCCGCCGACACGGTGCACGAGAACGGCGAGTTGAGGTTACGGCGAACCTGGTCGCAAGTTCCGGTGAAGTCCACCGAGATCCCCGACTCATCGATCGTCACCGTGGCCTTGATCACCAGCGGCTCGTCGCCGATACCATCGTCGTCGATCGCCTCCTCGCCATGGAACACGCCCTTCGGCACCTCGGCGAGGGCGGCGCGGAAGCGCCGCTCCGAGTAGGCGATCATCTCGTCCATCACGGCCGCGATCTTGTCCGGGCCGTACTTCACGCACAGCTGCCGCAGGCGCGTCGCACCGATCGCATTGGCCGCATGCTGGGCATTGAAGTCACCGATGGTCAGCGACGGCACGCGGATATTGGCCTCGAGCAGGCGCTGGAATGCACCGCCATTCCAGTCGGTGCGGAGATTGAATTTGCAGGGCGGAATCCGCAGGCCTTCCTGGTAGATGTCTTCGGAGTCCGGGTCCAAGCCCGGACTGCCACCGCCGAGATCGAGGTGGTGGGCCACGCTGGCCGCGAAACCGATGACTTCGTCCTCGTGGAAGATCGGCGTGAACACGTAGACGTCGGGCAGGTGCTGGCCGCCGGAGTATGGGTCGTTGGTGATCAGGAAATCGTCTTCGCGCAGGGTCTCGAGCGGATACTGGGCGAGGCAGGCCTTCAGCGTGATGCCGATCGGCCCGAGCTGGATCGGGATCAGCTCGGCCTGGGCGACTACGTTGCCGTCGCGATCGGCCAGCGCCGCCGAACCGTCGCTGGCCTCGCGCAGAATGGTCGAGTAGGCCGAGCGCACCATCTTGACGCCCATCTCGCGCGCCGAGGCGAGGATGCTCTGACTGATCACCGCATAGTCGAAGGGGCTGACGTTCATGCTTACACCTTGCGCAGCGTGAGGTTGTTGGCCTGATCGAACTCGGCGATCCAGCCGCCCGGGACCACGATCGTGGTGGTGTAGTCCTCGAGAACCGCCGGGCCACCGATGCGTTCGTCGGGCGCGAGGCTGGTCACGGCCAGGCGCTGGCAAGGGACCCACCGCTCGCCGTCGAAGATCGGCGTCACCGCCGCCGGCGCTGCCGCGCCTTGCTGTGCATAGCTCTGCAAGGGCACGACTTCGACGGGGCGGACCCCGCCCAGACGCAGCGACACGATCTCCACCGGCCGCTCGGCGCTGTCGGTGTGCATGTACATGCGGTTGTGGCTGTCGACGAACCGTGCCCGCGCGGTGTGCAGGTCGAGTGCAGCCAACTCCGCCGCATCGAACTCCACCGAAACTTCGAACGCCTGGCCGCTGAAGCGCATCGCGACGCTGTACTGGAAGTCGACGTTCGCGCCGAGCCCCATGGCTGCGAACTCTTCGGACAGGCGGACCTGCATCTCGCCGAACTGCCGGCGCAGCATCTCGGGGGCCCCTTCATCGAGCGGGGCGCGGTAGGTCAGGCTCTCGTACTTGGCGAAATCCGACGCCAGCAGGCCGTAGGCCGAGGTCACGCCAGGATTGGGGGGAATCACCACGGCCGAAGCGCCCAGTTCCTCGGTGATCTGGGCGGCGTGCAGCGGCCCCGCCCCGCCATAGGGCACCAGCACGTAGTCGCGCGGATCGCGACCGCGCTCGGTCGACACCAGCTGGATGGCGCGCACGATGTTGGCGTTCGCCAAGCGGAGGGCGTTGTAGGCGACCGCCTCGGGCGACAGCCCGAAGTGCTCGGCCAAGGGCTGGAACACCGCCCGCGCCGCCGCCTCGTCCAGACGCATGTGCCCGCCCAGGAAGGCATCCGGACGGATGGTGCCGCACACCACGTGAGCGTCGGTGATGGTGGCCTGGGTGCCGCCGCGGCCATAGCAGGCCGGCCCCGGATCCGCGCCCGCGCTCTGCGGTCCGACCCGGAGCATCCCGCCATCGTCGAGCCAGACGATGCTGCCACCGCCGGCACCGACGGTGACGATATCGAGCAGCGGTGTGCGCACGGGCAAGCCGTCGATGTCGGTCTGGTCGCACAGGCTGGCGCGGCCGTCCTCGACCAGGCAGACGTCGCTGCTGGTTCCCCCCATGTCGAAGGTGATGAGGTCACGATAGCCCGAGCGGGCGATCTGCCTCTGGGCACCGACCACCCCGGCGGCCGGCCCCGAGAACAGCGCGGTGATCGAGTTGTTGCGCATCGCATCGGCCGGCAGTCGCCCACCGTTGGACTGCATCACGCTGAAGCGCCCCGCGAACGCGTTCGCTTCCAGCGCGCTCGCCAGGCGCTGCAGGTAGCCGCTGATCACCGGCTGCACGAACGCCGAGAGGACCGTCGTCGAGGCGCGTTCGTACTCGCGGAACTCGCGCGCCACCTGGTGCGAGCAGGCGACCAGCGCATTCGGCAGCACCGTGCCGATCAGCTCCGCCAAGCGGCGCTCGTGCTCGGGGTTGCGATAGCTGTTGAGCAGGCAGATCGCGATGGCACCGTATCCTCCCTCGGCCAGCGCTGGGAGCAGTTCGGTCCTGACGGCGTCCTCGTCCAGCGGCTGCAACGTCGAGCCATCGGCGAGCATCCGTTCCTTCACTTCGAAGCAGTCGCGCCGAGCCACCACCGATTCCGGCTTGCGGTAGAAGAGGTCGTAGATGCGCTTGCGATCGTGGCGCTGCAGGAACAGCAGATCGCGAAACCCCTCGGTCGTGACGAAAGCCGTGCGGGCACCCTTACGCTCGAGCACCGCGTTGGTCGCCACCGTAGATCCGTGTGCCAGATCCTCGATCGCTTCGAAGGCGATGCCCGATGCCCGCAGGGCGTTCATCACGCCCTCGTCAGGACGGCGCGGTGTGCTCGGCACCTTGGTGACCAGGACGCGATCGCCGTCGAACGCCACCAAGTCGGTGAAGGTTCCGCCTACTTCGATGCCAACTTTCATACGCTCCTCTCTCTCCTCCCACATCGCGTCCGCGCCCGCCTACAGGCCGGGTTCTGATGCGGCTGTGCCCCCTGATCGTCGACCGGCGTCGTCAAGACGCTCGCGGCAGCATGAGCGAACCGTGTCGAGATCATTTATAAACAATCCATAAAAATCGATCAACAATTATTTTGTATCGTCTGTCGATACATTAATGCTATCATGCGAGCTAACTGGCCGCTAGACTATCGATGGCAAACACGTCTGCGAGGGCCCAGCGAGTCGGTCGAGAGGCGAGCACGGCGACTGTCGGGTGTCCGTGGCGTTAGGTCGACCGACAGAGGAGGACACACTGCGCAGGGATCGCCTCCTGCAGACGGGTACCGGATCGCGGGCGCGGGATCGGAGGGAGGAGTTCCAGGCATGGTGGATCGAGCGCCGCATCGGAGCGGACGGCTTGGCTGCGAGGCGCATCGCCTCCCGTTCTGCAGGGCGAAAAGGGGGGGCATCGGCGCCACAGATCCGTGGCTGGCTCTTCCCTCCGCAGCCGCCGCTGCACGATGCCGCCAGACCGTCCTGCGGCTCAGGATCCTGGAATGACGACGCTGATTACAGCCTGAACACGGCAGGAACCCCTGGCCTTCAGGCCGTGGGAGAACTTCGAAACATCACCAATCGGCATGTGGGCCCGGCACCCGCCGCCATATCCAAGGATTGCCCGACTCCGAGGTTTCACCATGCACCCTGAGGAATCACCACTGTTCGTCACCGCGCTCGCCCGCGGCCTGCAAATCCTAACGGCGTTTCGGGCGGGACATCCGAGCATGAATCTGCCCGAAATCGTCGCCGCTACGGGACTCAACAAGAGCGCAGCGCAGCGCTTCGCCTTCACGCTGGAAACGCTCGGCTACCTTCGCAAGGAGCCGCAGAGCAAGCGCTACCGGCTGACGCCGAGGGCGCTCGAACTCGGCTTCGGCTACCTGCAGACCGACGATCTGATCGAGCGCGCGAACCCTTACCTGCACGACCTGAATCGACAACTCGGCGAGAGTTGCAGCCTCTCCCGACCGGATGGCACCGACATGGTGTTCGTCGCGCGCTTCCCCAGCCAGAAGCAGATATCGATCCATATGCCTGTGGGGCGGCGGCTTCCCATATTCTGCACGGCTTCGGGGCGTGCGTATCTGTCGCGTCTGGGCGAGTCCGAAGCACGCACCCTGCTCGAGGCTTCCACTCGGGTAGCCTATACGGGCAACACCGTGACCGATCTCGACAGGCTGCTGGAGCTCATCGGCAAAGCCGGAGAGGACGGTTATGCCTACGCCAACGAGGAGTTCTATCTGGGGGACATCAGCATCGCCGCGCC
>JBDHRG010000175.1:0-7897 GCA_039807445.1 Candidatus Competibacteraceae bacterium | reverse complement strand
TTAGCTCATTGAAGTCTACATCCTTTGTGACGATACTGAACGTGTGATCGCGGGCATAGGTCCAGATATCCTCATCCGCGGCGCGCTCCAGCCCAAGCTGAAACACGTGTTGAGAGTCTGGGAACATGTCCGCAAGACGCGCCACCAGACGCGGCGACAGGTTCTGGTCGAATAAGAGCTTCACGTGGACACAACCTTCGTGTGTCGCTCACGCTCTGCAGCGTAGCTGAGACACGCCAAAATATCTTCTTTGGTGAGATAGGGAAAATCGTTGAGTACTTCGTCCAGCGTCATGCCCGCGGCCAGATACGACAAGACATCATACACAGTGATGCGCATCCCGCGAATACAGGGCTGGCCACCTCGTTTGCCAGGTTCAATGGTAATAATGTTACGGTAATCCATATGCAGCCCTCTACAGGATATATGCCCAAGCTCACATTGAAGATTATAGGAGCTTACTGGCCAGCTTGAGAAGCCTGGTAGGGTGCGCATTCATGCGCACGCGGTGCAATCGTTTCATGGCTCTGCCGCCGGCCGAAATCAGCATCGTCGGTAGGGAGCGTCCAGATGCCATGCAGATGATCCGGCAGCAGAACCCAGCCATCGATGAGGAACGGATGCGTTGACCGCACCCGGAGGATCGCGGTGCGCAGCGCCGCACGGAGCGGCGTGTCGCAGAGTATGGTGCGACGGCGGTAGGGGTCACGACCGTGAAGAAAAAAGTCGCGCCGGGCGTTCGGGAACGGCGATAGTGGGACATGGGTAGGCGGAATCGGATGGCGGCATGTCTCGGTATCTCCGCGTCGCACAAGGGCCATAATCCGCGTGCGCATGAATGCGCACCCTACTTGGCTGAAGCGCCTAACGCTAAGGGCTGCCCCGCTCGCGGGGCGTCCCCTTCAGCGCCATGTTAGACGGCCCGAGCATCAGAATGAGCGCATCAGCCTTCAAGGCTTCAACTGCCGCTTCGCGAGCGCGACGCGACTCAAGACAATGGGCGAATGTTCTGGTTAATGTGGAAGAAATTGCTCGGGTCGTACTTCGTCTTGAGCTCCTGGAGGCGCCGGTAGTTGGGCCCGTAGGCGGCGGCGATAGGATCGCCCGCCTCATCGTCGCCCAAGTAGTTCACATAGCGGCCGGAGGCCATGAAGGGCTCCATCTCCGCGTACGTCTTGCGCGCCCATGCGATGCACGCTTCGGTCTTGGCCGGATCGATCCACTCGGAGAGCACGAGAAGATTGTGACCGTCCGCACGGTGCGGGAACGCGGTGTCGCCGATCCCTACCCGCGTCGCCGCGCCGTGGAAGTGCTCGAGGAGCAGCGAGCCCATCGGCGTCGGGCAGCGAGCGAAGCACCCGATCATGGTATCGATGGCGTCGTCGCTCAATCGTGCGAGGAAGCTCGACTTCCAATAGTTGAGCGCGCCTTTCGGAAAGCCGGCATCGAGCATCCCGTTGAGCTGACAGTAGGGCATCGGGTCGATGGCATCCATTACCGGGGAACCGAATTGCTTGAGCGGCCGCATCGCCGTTTCACCGGCGGCGAGCGAGCCACAGTGGCATGTCACCATCGCCGCCAGCTTCGCGCCCGAGCCGTCGGGGGCGTGAATGAGGCCCCCGAACACGGTCATCTCATCGGGCAGCGACGCGGTGAAATCGCGGAAGAACTTCAGCACGTCACCGGCGCGTTCAAAGGGATGTGCGACCAGGCCGCCGGTGATCACCGGTCCCACCGGATGAAGCTGATACTCGAAGGAAGCCGCCACGCCGAAGTTGCCCCCTCCGCCTCGAAGGGCCCAGAACAGGTCGGGCTGCTCATCTTTGCTCGCTCGCAACACCTGGCCTTCGGCGGTGACGAGCTCGACGGCGCGAAGGTTGTCGAGCGCCAATCCGTACTTGCCCATCAACCAGCCCAGTCCACCGCCGAGGGTGAGCCCCGCGATGCCGGTGGTAGACACCACACCGCCCGTGACCGCTAGGCCGTGCAGTTGCGTCTCGCGGTTGAGCTCGGCCCAGGTGACGCCGCCCTGGGCCCGCGCGGTACGAGTGTGCGGATCGACGTGAACGCCCTTCATCGGCGCCAGGTCGATCATCAGCCCGCCGTCGACCGTCGCGCGCCCCGCCACGTTGTGGCCGCCGCCACGGACCGCCACCTCGAGATTCAGCTTTCGCGCGAGGTTGACGGCGTCGACGACATCGGCAACGCCACAGCATCGGGCTATCAATGCGGGGCGTTTGTCAACCAGACCGTTGTGGACTTTCCTTGTTTCCTCGTAGCCCGCATCGGCGGGCTGGAGGAGTTGCCCCGAGAACCTGCTGGCAAGCTCGATGACAGCGTCGGCAACGGATGAAGTCATGACGTGTACCTCCTTCACAGTTGATAAGACCGTCTAGCGACTAAGGTGATGGGTGCGCCGCTTTTGGCGCGTCCCTCTCGACCGTCGGGTTAGAAGTGGCCATTCCTTTGTTTTCCCATAGGAGTTCGGCGCCAGCAACGAACGTGAGAAAACAAACGACCCATAACACCACAGGGCCAGCGGCCCCTTTCAGTTCAAATTGAAAGAACCTGATCTCGATTGGGTCGCGAGCAAAAACGTCCGGAATGGCAACTACCGAAAAGACCGAAATCGCGCCCATAGCGACGCCAAGCGCACCCGCAGGATGCTCGCGAATCATTTGCGAGAACCAGCTCTCCAGAATTATTTTGAGGAAAAGAGCACTTATGACTAGGAAGCCAAAAAAGAAGATGGTCCACACTGCGGTGCCGATAACGACGCCCCACGTCCGCATACCTCTTCAGTCGATCCCGGGGTGGTGCGGATTCTTGATCGACGTTCATTGCGCTTCATTCCATGGGGCATCGACTACTTCTAACAACAATTAGACGCACCAGCGTGCGTGTTACATCACGCACGCACTTCGTCGGTGGGACGCCTTTGGTAATAAAATCAGGTGATTGTCGAAAATCAAGAGGCGTATCGGCGAAGCAAAAGCCCATAGGGAGTATGGAGACCCGGGGCTGGTCTACTAACATGCGTGATACAACACGCAGGATGGATCGGTGGTTTTCATAACACCTTGATTTGTCTTTGTTTATGGCCGATGGTTTGGGGGGGCCGAGGAGGATATGCAGATGCAGCCTCCCCACCGGCAGGCAGCCACAGCAGCTGCTGGATCAGGGCCGGGATGCTATCCGCCTGCGGCACTACAGCCTCCGCACCGAGCAGGCCTTCTGGGCTGGATCCGGTGCTGTTCGACCACGAACGCCACCGGCGCGACATGGGCAGGGCGGAGATCGAGGCCTTCCTGACCCATCTGGCCGTCGACGGTCGGGTCGCGGCCTCCACAGGACCAGGCGATGCACAGCCGTGCTGTTCCTGTACCGCGACGTGCTGCGACAGGGCGTGGACTGGCTGGACGACGTCACCCGGGCGGAGCAGCCCGCGCGCCTGCCGCGGGTGCTGGGCACGACCGAGGTGCTGGCGCGGCTGGAGGAGAGCCGATCGGAACTTCTACGGCCGTCGCCAGATCAGCGTGCGGTTGTCGGCCGGCATGGCCACGTCTTCGGCGAGTTCCAGCCCGGCGGCGCGCGCGGCGCGGACCAGCGCGTCGACGTCGCGCACGCCCATCGTCGGGCTCCGGGCCCGGAGCCAGGCGTCGAAGCGCGCGTTGCTGGCGGCGGTGTGGCGCCCGCCGTACGCGAACGGGCCGTAAAGCGCGAAGACGCCGCCGGGGCGCAGCGCATGGCCCACGCCGCGGAACATCGCTTCGACCGCCGGCCAGGGCAGGATGTGCGCGGTGTTGGCCGAGAACGCGTAGTCGTAGCCGCCGTCCTCGATCGGCCAGGGCTCGGCGCATACGTCGAGCGCGAGCGGCGGCGGCAGGTTCGGCAGCCGCGCCTCGTCCAGCCACAGCCGGATCCCCGGCAGGGCGGCGGGCACGTCGCTGGTCTGCCAGCGAGCGAGGTGGGGCAGCCGCGCCGCGAAGTACACCGCGTGCTGGCCGGTGCCCGAGCCGAGCTCGAGCACCCGGCCCGGCGCAGCGAAGGCGTGCACGAGCACGGCGAGGATCGGGTCGCGGTTCTGCTCGCAGGCCGGGGCGTAGGGTCTGTCCATGGGGGCTCGCATCGGCGATGCCCGATTCTAGGCGAGCGGTTCGATTGCAGAAGCCCGCGGCGCACGGTGATAGACTGCCGCGCTTCCGCAGCCAGTCCCCGGGAGCGTCATGAGCATCCTGACCGTCGCGACCACGCCCTTTCCGGACCAGAAGCCCGGCACCTCGGGCTTGCGCAAGAAGGTCCGCGTCTTCGAGCAGCCGCACTACCTCGAGAACTTCGTCCAGGCGATCTTCGACACCGTGCCCGAGCTGCGCGGGCAGACGCTGGTGCTCGGCGGCGACGGCCGCTATTACAATCGCGTTGCGCTGCAGACCATCCTGTGCCTGGCCGCGGCCAACGGCGTGGCGCGCGTGCTGTGCGGGCGCGGCGGGCTGCTGTCGACGCCGGCGGCGTCGCACCTGATCCGCAAGCACGGTGCGACCGGCGGCATCGTGCTGTCGGCTTCGCACAACCCGGGCGGGCCCGACGCCGACTTCGGCATCAAGTACAACAGCGGCAATGGCGGCCCGGCGCCCGAGAGCCTGACCGAAGCGATCCACGCGCGCACGCGGACGATCGACCGCTACCTCACGGTCGAGGCGCTCGAACTCGACCTCGATGCCGAGGGGGGCCACGCGCTCGCCGGGATGCGGGTCGAGGTGATCGACCCGGTCGCCGACTACGCCGAGCTGATGGAGATGCTGTTCGACTTCGGCGCGATCCGCGCGCTGCTCGCCGAGGGCTTCAGGCTGCGCTTCGACGCGATGAGCGCGGTCACCGGCCCCTACGCGGTCGAGATCCTCGAGCGCCGCCTCGGCGCACCCGACGGCACCGTGCTGCGCGGCGTGCCGCTGGAAGACTTCGGCGGCGACCATCCCGACCCCAACCTCGCGCACGCGCACGCGCTGGTCGAAGCGCTGTCGGGGCCCGACGCGCCCGACTTCGGTGCCGCCTCCGACGGCGACGGCGACCGCAACATGATCCTCGGCCGCGGCTTCTACGTGACGCCCTCGGATTCGCTGGCGGTGCTCGCGGCGAACGCGACCCTGGTGCCCGGTTACGCGCGGGGCCTGGCCGGTGTGGCGCGCTCGATGCCGACCTCGGCCGCGGTCGACCGCGTCGCCGAGGCGCTCGGCATCCCGTGCTTCGAGACGCCGACCGGCTGGAAGTTCTTCGGCAATCTGCTCGATGCGGGCAGGATCACGCTGTGCGGCGAAGAGAGCTTCGGCACCGGCTCGGACCACGTGCGCGAAAAGGACGGCCTGTGGGCGGTGCTGTTCTGGCTCAACGTGCTCGCGGTGCGCCGCGAACCGCTGGCCGACATCGTCCGCGCGCACTGGGCGCGCTACGGGCGCAACGTCTACACGCGCCACGACTACGAGGGCATCGAAGCCGCCGCCGCCGAGGCGCTGCTCGCCGAGCTGCGCACCCGCCTGCCCGAGCTGCCGGGCAGCACCCTCGGCGGGCTGACGGTCGCCGCGGCCGACGACTTCGCCTACCTCGACCCGGTCGACGGCTCCGAGAGCCGGCGCCAGGGCGTGCGCATCCTGTTCGAGGGCGGCTCGCGCATCGTCTACCGGCTGTCGGGTACCGGCACCGAGGGGGCGACGCTGCGCGTCTACATCGAGGGTTACGAGCCCGATGCGGCGCGCCACGGGCTCGATCCGCAGCAGGCGCTGGCGGGGCTGATCGTCGCGGCCGACGCGCTGGCCGGCATCCGCCGCCACAGTGGTCGCACCGTGCCCGACGTGATCACCTGAACTCGCCAGGATAAAGGCGACACGAAGACCGTGGCCGCTGGCGGCCCGGGGCCGGGCTACGCTGGGACGGGATGGCCGGGGCAGGGAGAGCGCGGATGCGTTGGCTGCGGATCACGCTGATGGTGCTGGTCTGGATCGTGGCTGCGCCGCTGGCGGCAGCCGACGACGCAGTGGCGCCCGGCGCCGACGGGCGCCTGGCGCTCGGCCGCCACATCGGCATGCTCGAGGATCCGGACGGAACCCTGGGCATCGACGCCGTCGCCGCGCCCGAGGCAGCCGGGCGCTTCCGGCCTGCCGGTGCCGAGGCGCCGAGCCTGGGCTTCAGCACCTCGGCGTGGTGGGTGCGGCTGACGCTCGCGCCGCAGCAGGGCGAGCGCCTGCTCGAGATCGCGTTCCCGTTCATCGACAAGCTGCGGCTGTACGTGCCGCGTCCCGACGGCGGCTTCGACGTGCGCCGCGCCGGCGACTTCTACCCCTATGCGCAGCGCGAGATCGGCTACCGCCACGTGGTGTTCCGGCTCGACGATCCGGGAGCTGCGCCGCGCACCGTCTACCTGCGCCTCGAGACCGAGGGCGCGCTGGCGCTGCCGCTGGTGCTGTGGACGCCGCGGGCCTTCTTCGAGTACCGCCAGCAAGAGTCGCGTCTGCTCGGCGCCTACTACGGACTGATCCTCGGCATCCTGCTGTACAACCTCGGCATCTGGCTGCAGCTCGGCGAGCGGCTGTACCTCGCCTACGTGCTCTACCTCGGCAGCTATGCGCTGCTGCAGGCCAGCCTCAACGGCCTGGGGTTCGAATACCTGTGGCCGGATGCGCCGGCGATCGCCAACCGCACGCCGCTGGTGCTGGCGCCGCTGGCCGCCGCCGCCGCCGCGTACTTCGCCCGCTGCTTCCTCGGCGCAGGGCGGCCGGGCCCGCGCCGCAACCGCGTGCTGCTGGCGCTGTCGGTGCTGTGCCTGGCGGCGCTGCCGTTCGAAGCCTTCGGCGGCTACCGGGCGGCCGAGCTCGCGGCGATGGTGCTCGGCGTGACGGTGGTGGCGGTCAACCTGCCGTTCGGCTGGTACTGCTGGCGGCGCGGCGACCGGCCCGCGCTGTACCTGGTGCTCGCCTGGGCGGTGTTCCTGGTGGCGATCGTCGTCACCGTCGCGGCCTTCCTCGGCGGGCTGGCGTATTCGCCGCTGGTGGCGAACGCGCTGCAGCTCGGCTCTGCCGTCGAGGTGCTGCTGCTCGCGCTGGGGCTGGTACAGCGCATCGCGCGGCTGAAGCAGGACAAGCTGCGCGCCGAAGCCGAAGCCAAGCGCGTGCTCGAGGTGCACAACCGCGAGCTCGCGGGCGAAGTCGAGGCGCGCACGCGCGAGCTGCGGCGCACGGCCGAGGCGGCCGAGGCGTTGAGCCGCGAGCTCGCCGAAAAGAACGAGACGCTGTCGCGGCTCGCCGCGCACGACGGGCTGACCGGGCTGCTGAACCACCGCACCTTCATCAGCCGGCTGCAGGCGCTGTTCGCCGACGCACGCCGCCACCGCTTCTCGCTGTGCGTGGTGATGGTCGATCTCGACCACTTCAAGTCGATCAACGACGCCCACGGCCATCCGTTCGGCGACCTGGTGCTCAAGCGCGTCGCCGACGTGCTGGCCAAGGGTTCGCGCGCCGGCGACCTGGTCGCGCGCTACGGCGGCGAAGAGTTCGCGCTCGCGCTGCCGCACTGCGACGCCGCCGTCGCGGTCGAGATCGCCGAGCGGCTGCGCGCCGAGATCGCCGCCAGCCGCCTGCCCGAGCAGCCGGCGCTGCGGCTGAGCGCGAGCTTCGGCCTCGCCTGCCAGGCGTCGGGCGCCTACGGCATCGAGCCGGCGCGCCTGCTCGGCCGTGCCGACGCCGCGCTGTACCAGGCCAAGCGCGAAGGCCGCAACCGCGTGGTCGTCGCCGGCGGCATGGCGGTGGAGGGGGGGATGTGAAAAGGCACGAGGTGCGAGGTGTGAGGCGCGAGTAAAAGCAACATTCTCGCCGTGCCTCGTGCCTCGTGCCTCGTGCCTCGTGCCTCG
>JBDHRG010000174.1:0-7909 GCA_039807445.1 Candidatus Competibacteraceae bacterium | reverse complement strand
CATCGGCCCGACGGTGTGCGAACTCGACGGGCCGATGCCGATCTTGAACATGTCGAAGACGCTGATCGACATCGTCGTGGATCCTCCGGGTGACATGGGGTTGCCCCGAATTATGGTTACGGGATTTCTTATTTTCAAAATTTATTGTTCAAATCGAAACATCAATTCATTTAATCTTTTAGCATCCTGCTCCGGACACTGCAGCAGCGTTCCTTCGCGGTCGGATGGCGAGCTTTTCATTTCTATCGATAATCCACGGATTTTGATTATCAATTTATCAAATCACCTTGCCGGCGATATGGTTCGTCGGCTGCCGCCGGATCCGCCGGGTGGCGCAAGGCAACAGGAGCCTGTCATGAGCGAGATCAAATTCACGCAGGATCACGAATGGCTTCGCCTCGAAGGCGAAGTCGCCGTGGTCGGCATCACCGATTACGCCCAGGCCCAGCTCGGCGACATCGTCCACGTCGAGCTGCCCGAGATCGGCAGCAGCCTCGAGCGCGGCGCCGAGGCGGCGGTGATCGAGTCGGTCAAGGCCGCCGGCGAGATCAAGTCGCCGGCCGGCGGCACCGTGGTCGAGGTCAATGCGCTGCTCATCGACGACCCGGCCAAGGTCAACGAAGACCCGCTCGGCGCCGGCTGGTTCTACAAGCTCCGGCTCGCCGACGCGTCCGAACTCGCGGGGCTGCTCGATCAGGCGGCGTACGACGCGCTGGTCGCCGATCTGTCGTAGTCTGTGCGTTGGTCGTGCCGTTCGCCAACGCCGCGGCGATCCCGCACGCCTTCGAGCTGATCTTCAGCCACGCCTTCAGCCCGGCGGCTTCGCCGGGCGGCGGTCGCGGTGGCGATCCGTACGGTATCGCCCGCGGCGTGTTCTCGAACGGAGCCGGCCGCGCTGCTGCTGCTGAGCCCGATGGTCGTGCGCCTGACCCGCGAGCACTTCGCCGACGAGCGCCGCGGCGCAGCGCTCGCGCCGAGCCGCGACGAGTAATCCCTTCCCCCTCGCGCGGGCCTGCCGCGGGTCGACCCCGCGGCCGTCCGGTCCGCGTCCGATGAGCCCGGCCCATCCGCGCCCGGGTTTCCCCCGCGAGCCCCGCCATCGGCGGGGCTTGCGTTTTTCAGGCCGGCACCCCGTGCCGGCAGCGCGCTGCGGCGCTCGACGCCGAAGCGCGCGCTCGGCGATGCGCTCGAAGAGGTGTTCGAGGCCGGTGCCGAAACGTTGGCAGCGGTGGTCGCCGGGCTCAACGCGTTCGGCGTGCGCGACCCGGCCGGCCAGCCCTGGACCGAGGTCAGCTTCACCGCCGAAATGAAGCGGCTCGGCGCCTGACGGTGGGCGGCATGACGAGTCCCCAGATCGAGTACCGCCAGGTCACCAAGCGCTTCCGCGACCGCCAGAGCGGCAGGCAGATGACCGCCGCCAACGAGGTGACGCTGGCGATCCAGCCGGGCGAGGTGGTGTCGCTGATCGGCCCCTCGGGCCGCGGCAAGAGCACGCTGCTGAACATGGGTTCGGGGCTGTACGCGCCGAGCGAAGGCGAGGTGTTCGTCGAAGGGATCAAGGTCGAGAAGCCCAACGCCAAGATGGAGCTGCTGCACATCGGCAAGCAGGCCGAGCTGCACTGAGCCCGCGAAGCCCGAGGAGGAGATTCCCCATGAATTCGAGATTCCGGCGGATGCTGCTGCGTCCGCTGCTCGGCCTGGTCGCCGCCGGCGCGCTGCTCGGCGCCACGGCGCACGCCGCGGCCGAGGACGTCACCTACCTGCTGCCGGCCCCGGCCAACCTGCCGGCCTTCGCGCCGTGGATGCTGGCGCTGCACAAGGGCTACTACGCCGCCGAAGGCCTGAACGTGAACTTCCTCGCCGCCAAGGGCGGGGTCGACGTCGCCAAGCAGCTCGGCTCGGGCAATGCCGTGACCGGCGGCGCGATCGGCGACACGCCGATCATCGCGCGCGCCAACGGCGTGCCGGTCAAGGCGGTGGCGCTGCTCGGCGGGCGCTCGCTGATGCACCTGGCGGTGCACGAGGGCGGCGACATCCGCGCGCCGCAGGACCTCAAGGGCAAGACCGTCACCGCGCTGTCGTACCAGGACACCACGTTCTACGCGCTGCTCGGCATGCTGCGCACCGCCGGGCTGAGCAAGAACGACCTGAGCATCCAGGCGGCCGGACCGGCCGGCGTCTGGCAGCTGTTCGCGGCCGGCAAGTCCGATGCGATGGCCTCGGTGCCGGACTGGACGGCGACCGTGATCGAGGAAGGTGGGAAGGTCCGCATCCTGCCCGCCGACGATTACTTCAAGAGCATGGCACAGGCGATCCTCGCCTCCGACGAGGTGATCCGCACCAAGCCCGAGCTGGTGCGCAAGCTGGTCCGGGCGACGCTGCGCGGGCTCAAGGACATCATCGACGACCCCAGGGCCGCGGCCCGCGACTACGTCGCTGCCGTGCCCGCGCACCAGGGCAAGGAGGTGTACATCGGCAAGGTGTTCGAGCTCTACGGCCGCTACGTCTACCCGGGCCAGGCGGTGCTCGGTGAAGTCGACGCGCAGTGCCTGCGCCAAGTGCAGGACTTCTACGTGGCCGAGGGCATCGTCGCCAGGGCGACGCCGCTCGCCGAACTGTTCACCAACCGGTTCGTCCAGTGAGCGCCGAAACATGAATACCGCGAAATCGAAGCTCGATCCGCAGGCCGCGACCCCGGTCGCGCTGCCCGGATGGTTCACGCTGCCGAAGATCGACTGGCCGATCGTCGGCGGCAGCCTGGCGGTGCTGGTGGTGTTCCTCGCCGCCTGGGAATGGCTGCCGGGTGCGCTGGGGCTGCCGGACTTCGTGCTGCCGCCGTTCTCGAAGGTGGTCGACGAGTTCTTCCGCATGCTCGCCCAGGAGCGGCTGATGTACCACAGCGGCATCACCGCGCTCGAAGTCGTGATCGGCTTCGTGCTGGGCTCGCTGCTCGGTGTGCTGATCGGCGTGCTGCTTGGCATCTCGCCGACCACCGAGGCGATCCTCTCGCCCTACATCCTGGCGCTGCAGATCGCCCCCAAGGTCGCGTTCGCGCCGCTGTTCGTGATGTGGCTCGGCTACGCCGTCTACCCGAAGATCCTGGTCGCGATCCTGATCGTGTTCTGCCCGGTGATGATCAACGTGCTGGGGGCGGTGCGCACCGTCGACCCGGACCTGATCAACCTGGCGCGCTCGCTTCCGAGCCGCTGGCGATGGCTGCGCCCGCGGCCGTCGACTACGCGCTGGCGCTGCGCGACTGGCTGGACGGGGCGGGGGTCGGACGCTGCCTCTTGGTCGGGCATTCGCTCGGCGCGCTGATGGCCGGCGCCTTCGCCGCGCGCTGGCCCGAGCGCCTGCACGGGCTGGTGCTGCTGTCGCCGGCGGCCGGCTACGGCGCTGCCGCCGCCGAACTGCGCCAGCAGAAGCTCGCTCAGCGGCTCGCGCTGCTCGAGCGGCTCGGCCCCGAAGGCATGGCGTGCGAGCGCGCCGCGGCGATGGTGTCGCCGGCGGCGAACGAGCAGGCGCGCGCCTGGGTGGCCTGGAACATGGCGCGCGTGCACCCGCACGGCTATGCGCAGGCCAGCCGCATGCTCGCCGGCGGCGATCTCGCTGCCGACCTGGCGCGCTTCCCGGGGCCGGCGATCGTGGGCTCGGGCAGTGCCGACGGCATCACCCCCGAGGACGGCTGTCGCCGCGGCGCTGGCGCTGCAGCCCGAGCCGCACATGGTGGCGACCTCCTCGGCGCGCGCCGGCGTCTTGAGCCTGGTGCGCTCGCTCGCGACCGAACTCGCCCCCCGGTGCATCCGCGTCAACTCGATCCTGCTCGGCCTGGTGGAGTCCGGCCAGTGGCGGCGCCGCTACGCCGCCCAGGCCGCACCGGGCGAGTCCTGGGAAGACTGGACCGCCGCGCTCGCGGCGAACAAGGAAATCCAGCTCGGACGGCTGAGCAAACCGGAGGAGGCGGCGCGCGCGCTGTTCTTCCTCGCCACGCCGCTGTCTTCGTACACCACCGGCAGCCACATCGATGTTTCTGGAGGATTGGCACGACATGTCTAAGCAAACCGCCGTCGGCGAGCTGATCGCCGCCTGCCTCGAGCAGTGCGGCGTGCGCGCCGCCTTCGGGGTGATCTCGATCCACAACATGCCGATCCTCGACGCCTTCGGCCGCCGCGGCAACATCCGCTTGGTGCCGGCGCGCGGCGAGGCGGGGGCGACCAACATGGCCGACGCCTACGCCCGTGTCAGCGGCGGCCTGGGCGTCAGCGTCACCAGCACTGGCACCGCTGCCGGCGCGATGGTCGAGGCGCTGACCGCCGGCACGCCGCTGCTGCACCTGACCGGCCAGATCGAGACGCCGTACCTGGACCGCGACCTGGCCTACATCCACGAGGCGCCCGACCAGCTGAGCATGCTGCAGGCGGTGTCCAAGGCGGCGTTTCGCGTGCGCTCGGCCGACACCGCCTGGCCGATGCACTGGCGCAGGCGCGCCGGCCGCTGCTGTGGCTCGGCGGCGGTGCGCGCGGCGCAAGCCGTGCGGTCGCGCGGCTGCTCGAGCTCGGCATCGGCGTCGTCACCAGCGTCCAGGGGCGCGGCATCGTCGCCGAGGACCATCCCCTGTCGCTCGGCGCCTTCAACCTCTATCCGGGCGTCGAAGCCTTCTACCAGAGCTGCGACGCGATGCTGGTGGTCGGCTCGCGGCTGCGCAGCAACGAGACGCTGAAGTACCGGCTCAAGCTGCCGCAGCCGCTGTACCGGATCGACGCCGACGCGCTGGCCGAGAACCGCTGCTACGCGAGCGAACTGTTCGTGCACGGCGACGCCGAACTGGCGCTGAACGGCCTCGCCGACCGCCTGGCCGGGCGCATCGAGGTCGATCCGGCCTTCGCCGCCGATCTGGCCGCGGCGCGCGCGGGCGCCGAGGCGCTGATCGTGCGCGGGCTGGGGCCGTACCAGCGGCTGGTCGAGGCGCTGCAGCAGGCGCTGGGGCGCGACTTCGTCTGGGTGCGCGACGTCACCGTCTCCAACAGCACCTGGGGTAACCGCTCGCTGCGCATCGCCGGTCCGCGCGACGGCGTGCACGCGCTCGGCGGCGGCATCGGCCAGGGGCTGCAGATGGGCATCGGCGCGGCGATCGCCGAGCGCGAAGCCGGCGCCGGGCGCAAGGCGGTGGCGCTGGTCGGCGACGGCGGGCTGATGCTGAACGTCGGCGAGCTGGCGACCGCGGCACAGGAGCAGGCCGATCTGCTGCTGCTGATCATGAACAACGGTGGCTACGGCGTGATCAGGAACATCCAGGACGCGCAGTACGGCGAGCATCACTACTACGTCGACCTGCACACGCCCGATTTCGGCGCGCTGTGCGCGAGCCTGGGCGTGGCGCACCGCAGGCTCGGCAACCTGGCCGAAGCCGAGGCCGTGCTGCGCTGACGCTGCTGCCGGGGGGCGATCGGCGGCATCGACGCGCTGTCGGCGGCGCGCTTCGACGGCCTCGAGGAGGTCGTCTACACCGGGCGCAAGCCGCCGCGCGGCTGGAAGGACACGCCGGCCGAAGCGCTGGTCGATCTCGACGCGCTCGCCGCGCCGGCGGTGATCTTCGACGGCAACGCGCGCGAAGCCGCGCGGCTGTACCCGAGGAACGCCAACGTCGCGGCGACCGTGTCGCTGGCCGGGCTCGGCTTCGAGCGCACCCGCGTGACGCTGATCGCCGACCCCGGCGTCGCCGACAACACGCACCAGCTGCGCGTCACGGGCGCCTTCGGCGCGATGGAGCTGACGATGCGCGGCAGGCCGCTGGCGGAAAACCCCAAGACCTCGGCGCTGACGGCGCTGTCGGCGGTGCGCGCCCTCAAGCACCGCGTCGCGGCCTGCTGCCTGTAGCCGCGCACCGAACGGAGGAGAGAACGAGATGATCCACGACATCCATGTCGCCGGGCGCTGGCGGCGCGGGGGCGGCGAAGTCTACGCTAGCCGCTATCCGGCCGACGGGCGCGTGGTCGCCGAACTCGCCGCGGCGAACCTCGACGACGTCGAAGAGGCGGTCCAGGCGGCCGAGGCCGCGCGCAAGCGCCCCGACTGGGCGGGGCTGAAGCCGCACGAGCGCGCCGGGGTGCTGTACCGGGTCGCGCACGGCATCCGTGAGCGCGCCGAAGCGCTGGCGCAGCTGCAGCGCCTCGACAACGGCAAGCCGATCAACGAGACGCGCGCGCTGGTCGCGAGCGCGGCGGCGACCTTCCAGTTCTTCGCCGGGGCGTGCGAGACGCTCGAGGAGGCGCTGACCCCCGCGCGCGGCGACTACCTGACGATGAGCGTGCACGAGCCGCTCGGGGTGATCGCGGCGATCACGCCGTGGAACTCGCCGATCGCGAGCGAGGCGCAGAAGCTCGCACCGGCGCTCGCGGCCGGCAACGCGGTGGTGCTGAAGCCAGCCGAGGTCACGCCTGGCGGCATTGGAGCTGGCGAAGATCTGCGAGGCGGCCGGCGTGCCGCCGGGCGTGGTCAGCGTGCTGCCGGGCAGGGGCTCGGTGATCGGCGACGCGCTGGTGCATCACCCGCTGGTCAGGCGCGTGGCCTTCACCGGCGGCACCACGGTCGGCAAGCACATCGCGCGGATCGCCGCCGACAAGCTGATGCCGGTGTCGCTCGAGCTCGGCGGCAAGTCGCCGGCCATCGTCTGCGAAGACGCCGACCTCGACCATGCCGTCAACGGCGTGCTGTACGGGATCTTCAGCTCCTCGGGCGAGTCGTGCATCGCCGGCTCGCGGCTGTTCGTCGCCAAGCGCCTGTACCGCGAGTTCGTCGCGCGTCTGAGCGCGGCGGCCGAGCGGCTGCGCATCGGCGATCCGGCCAGCCCCGACACGCAGATGGGACCCCTGATCACCGAGGCCCACCGCCAGAGCATCGAGCGCTACGTCGCGCTCGGGCTGGAGGAGGGCGGGCGGCTGCTCACCGGCGGCGCGCGCCCCGCGGGGTTCGAGCAGGGCTGGTTCTACCGCCCGACCCTCCTCGAGGGCCTGGGTAACGACGCGCGCATCTGCCAGGAGGAGATCTTCGGCCCGGTGCTGGTGGCGATGCCCTTCGACGACGAGGAGGCGCTGCTCGCGCAGGCCAACGACAGTGTCTACGGCCTGGCCGCCGGCATCTGGACGCGCGACTACAAGCGCGCCTGGCGCATCGCGCGCGCGCTCGAGACCGGTACGGTGTGGATCAACACCTACAAGCAGCTCTCGGTGTCGACGCCGTTCGGCGGCTGCAAGGAGAGCGGCGTCGGGCGCGAGAAGGGGCGGCTCGGCATCCTCGAGTACACGCAGCAGAAGAGCCTGTATTGGGGTCTGAACGCGGCGCCGCTGCCCTGGGCCGAATGATACCGATTTCAAGGGCTAACGCCCGATTGCGGCGCTCCGGGGGCTATCGCGGAGCGGCACTTGCGCCGCGGGCGCAGGAGAGAGACATGGCGATTGTGGGTATCGACGAAATCAGCTACGGCGTGGAGGACCTCGCCGCCGGCGAGCGCTTTTTCCGCGACTGGGGCTTGAAGCCGCTCGCCGACGAAGGCGCGCGCAAGGTGTTCGAGACGCTGAACGGCGGCCGCGTGGTGCTGGCGCCGATCGACGATCCGGCGCTGCCGCCGGCGATCGAGCCGGGCTCGACGCTGCGCGAAGTGGTCTGGGACGTGGTCGAGGCGGCCGATCTCGAGGCGCTGCGCGCGCGCATCCAGGATGAGCCCGGCTTCGTGGCGGCGCCCGGGTGGATCGGCTGCACCGACCCCAACGGCCTGGCGGTCCGCTTCCAGGTGACGCGCAAGCGCCCGGTCGCGGTCGAGGGCGCGCGGATGAACATCTGGGGGCATGCCGATCGCATCGACCGGCCGAGCCCGATCTACGAGCGCGCCGAGCCGATCGAGGTCGGCCAC
>JBDHRG010000173.1:0-7922 GCA_039807445.1 Candidatus Competibacteraceae bacterium | reverse complement strand
TTCAGACCACCCGGAAGTTCTTGAACTGCCAGGGGTCGTCGGCGTCGAGGTCTTCGGCGAACAGCCGGCCGCGGTCGGCGAGCGGGGTCCAGTCGGAGTAGGCGCCGACCAGCTCGCCGAGGTAGGGCCGCGCCAGCGCGAGGATGCGCTCGAAGTCCAGCGCCTCGGGCTCGACCACGCCGCGCGCGGGGTGCTCGATCGCCCAGACCATCGCGGCGAGCACCGACGCGGTGACCTGCAGCCCGGTGGCGTTGGTGTGCGGCGCCAGCTTGCGGGTTTCGGCGATCGACAGCCGCGAGCCGTACCAGTACGCGCCTTTCGCGTGCCCCATCAGCAGCACGCCGAGTTCGTCGTGGCCGTCGACGAGTTCGTCGGTCAGCAGCCGCTGGCGCGGCTGCAGCCGCCAGCCCTTGCCGGCGAGCTCGTGCAGCGACAGCACCGCGTCGTCGCAGGGGTGGTAGGCGTAGTGCACCGTCGGTCGGTAGCGCACCGCCTCGCCGTCGCGCAGCGTGAAATAGTCGGCGATCGAGATCGCTTCGCTGTGGGTGATCAGGAAGCCGTGGTACGGCCCCTCGCGCGGCGTCCACGAGCGCACGCGCACCGAGGCGCCGGGGCGTCTCAGGAACACGGCCGCGGCGCAGCCGAAGGCGTGGCGCTCGGCGTCCGCCGGCCAGTGGCGCTCGTGGCTGCCCCAGCCGAGCTCGGCGGGCTGGCAGCCTTCACCGACGAAGCCGTCGATCGACCAGGTGTTGACGAATTCGCCGACCCGCTTGGGCAGCGCGGCGCTCTGGGTGTCGCGCTCGGCGATGTGGATCACCTTGACGCCGAGCCGCGCGGCGAGCCCGGCCCAGGCCTGGCGATCGGCAGGCACCGAAGTCGCCGTGCCGGTGTCGCGGGCCAGGTCGAGCAGCGCCTGCTTGACGAAGTGGCTGACCAGCCCCGGGTTGGCGCCGTGCGTCAGCACCGCGGTCGGCGCCGGCTGCGCGGTGCGCAGGCGCAGCGCCGCCTCGCGCAGCGCGTAGTTCGAGCGCAGGCTCGGCGACACCGTGGCATCGGTGTAGCCGCCGGCCCAGGGCTCGGTGCAGGTGTCGAGGTACAGCGCACCGCGTTCGCGGCACAGCTCGATCAGCGCCACCGAAGCCACGTCGACCGACACGTTCAGCAGGAAGTCCCCCTGCCCGAGCAGCGGCACCAGCACGTCGCGGTAATTGTCGCGGGTCAGCGCCTGCTCGACGAAGCGGATGCCGTACTCGTCGGCCTCGTCGCGCCCGCGCGCGTCCAGCGTGACGATGGTGATGCGCGCCGGGTCGAGCGCGATGTGGCGCAGGATCAGCGGCAGCACCCCCTGGCCGATGCTGCCGAAGCCGACGATGACGAGGCGGCCGTGAAATCGCGCGTACGTGCTCATCGGGAATTCCTCGGGACTCATCCGCATCTCCCGGTCGTTTGGACAACGCGCGGAGCCGCGCCTGATGCTCGCGAGCGTAACCGAAACCTCACGACGATGCGCGTCGAGCGTCCCGCGCCGCCGCGCGCTCGCGCGCCGCCTCGCCGAAGGCGGTGAACAGCGCACGCGACACCGGGTTGTCCTCGATCCGCCACTCCGGGTGCCACTGCGTGCCGATCGCGAAGCGCGCATCGCGCACGCGCACCGCCTCGACCAGCCCGTCGGGGGCGACGCCCTCGGCGACGAGCCCCTCGGCCAGCCGGTCGAGCCCCTGGCCATGCAGCGAATTGACGCGGATCTCGGCCACGCCCAGCCAGGCGGCGAAGCAACCGTCGGGGTCGAGCCGCACCGTGTGCGCGGGGCCGTACTGTTCGTCGCGCGGGCGGGCCTTGTCTTCGCGGTGGTCCATCAGCCCGGGCTGCTCGTGCACGTGCTGGTGCAGCGAGCCGCCGAGCGCGACGTTGAGCTCCTGGAAGCCGCGGCACACCGCGAACAGCGGTAGTTGCGCCGCCAGCGCGGCGCGGATCAGCGGCAGCGAAGTGGCATCGCGCTGCGGATCGTGCAGCGTGCCGGGGCGGCTGGACGGGCCGGCGTAGTGTTCCGGCTCGACGTTCGACGGGCTGCCGGGCAGGAACAAGCCGTCGAGGCGCGCGACCAGCGCCGCGGGCTCGAGCAGCGCGGTCAGGCCGGCCAGCTCCGCGCCCTCGCCGAAGGCGGGGATCAGCAGCGGCAGCGCGCGCGCGCCGTGCGCCACCGCGTGGATGTACTTTTCGCCGACCGCGTGGAAGCGGGCGCCGTCGATGTCCTTGACGTCGCAGACGATGCCGATCAGCGGCAGGGAGTTCATCGGGGCTCTCCTCGATCCGGAATTTTGTGATCACAATATCGCAAATATCCGCGCTGTCCGCCACCCCCGCGCGCGGCGTCCTGGAGCGCCATGCTCGATGACCGGTGTCGACGCGCGTCGTCGGTGCGGCCGTTGACAGCCTTCGGCGAATTGTGATCACATTCACCTCACCCAATGTGATCACAATAACGGCAAACTCGGTTTCGCCCGGCCCAGACCGCACGAACCGCCGAAAACGCCCGGAACAGGAGGACACCATGGCCACCCTCACCCCCGAACTGCCGCAGACGCGCGAAGGCTGGCACGCGCTCGCCGAAGCGCTCGAGCCGCGCACCGGCATCTTCGTCGACGGCCGCTTCGCGCCGGCCGCCGACGACGGCACCTTCGACTGCGTCAATCCGGCCACCGGCGCGGTGCTGGCACGCGTTGCCGCCGCGACCACAGCCGACGTCGACCGCGCCGTCGCCAGCGCCCGCCGCGCCTTCGACGACGGCCGCTGGCGCGCGCAGAGCCCGGCGCAGCGCAAAGCGGTGCTGACGCGCTTCGCCGAGCTGATCGAGCACCACACCGCCGAGCTGGCGCTGCTCGAGACGCTGAACATGGGCAAGCCGATCAGTGACGCGGTGCACATCGACGTGCCGGCGACGGCGCGCGCGATCCGCTGGTACGGCGAAGCGATCGACAAGGTCTACGACGAGATCGCGCCGACCTCGGCCGACAACCTGGCGCTGATCCGCCGCGAGCCGGTCGGCGTGGTCGCCGCGGTGGTGCCGTGGAACTTCCCGATGATCATGGCGGCGTGGAAGATCGCCCCGGCGCTCGCCGCCGGCAACTCGGTGGTGCTGAAGCCGGCCGAGCAGTCGCCGCTGTCGGCGCTGCGCCTGGCCGAGCTGGCGCTCGAGGCCGGCCTGCCCGCGGGCGTGCTGAACGTGGTGCCGGGGCTCGGCCACGTCGCCGGCCGCGCGCTCGGGCTGCACATGGACGTCGATTGCGTCGCCTTCACCGGCTCGACCGCGGTCGGCAAGTACTTCCTCGAGTACGCCGGGCAGTCGAACATGAAGCGCGTCTGGCTCGAGTGCGGCGGCAAGTCGCCGAACGTGATCTTCGCCGACGCGCCCGATCTCGATGCCGCCAGCGAGGCCGCCGCCTGGGCGATCTTCTTCAACCAGGGCGAGATGTGCACCGCCGGCTCGCGGCTGCTGGTCCAGAACGCGGTCAAGGCGCGCGTGATCGCCAAAATCCTCGAGCTCGCCGAACGCCTCCAGCCCGGCGACCCGCTCGACCCGGCGACCAGGCTCGGGGCGATCGTCGACCGCGCGCAGTACCAGCGCGTGCTCGACTACATCCGCATCGGCCGCGAAGAAGGCGCACGCGTGATCGCCGGTGGCGCGCCGGCGCGCATCGCCGAGGGGCTGTTCATCCCGCCGACCGTGCTCGACGGCGTGGGCCCGCGCATGCGCGTCGCGCAGGAAGAGATCTTCGGCCCGGTGCTGTCGGTGATCGGCTTCGATACCGCCGAGGAAGCGCTCAGCATAGCCAACGACACGCTCTACGGCCTGGCCGCCGCGGTGTGGACGCGCGACCTCGGCGTCGCGCACCGCTTCGCCGCGCAGTTGCGCGCCGGCGTGGTCTACGTCAACTGCTACGACGCCGACGACATCACCACGCCCTTCGGCGGCTACAAGCAGTCCGGCAACGGCCGCGACAAGTCGCTGCACGCCTTCGACAAGTACACCGAACTGAAGACCACCTGGATCCGCCTGGGCCGGTGAGCCCGCGCGAACGGGAGGAACAGGACATGAGCCCGCAACAGCACGTCAACTCCTACTACGCCGCCACCGCCCGGGGCGCGCGCCCGCGCCCTGCGCTCGAGGGCACGGTCGAAGCCGATGTCTGCATCGTCGGCGCCGGCTTCAGCGGCCTCTCGAGCGCGATCCACCTGCTCGAGGCCGGCTACAAGGTGGTGGTGATCGAAGCCAGCCGCATCGGCTTCGGTGCCAGCGGTCGCAACGGCGGCCAGCTCGTCAACAGCTACAGCCGCGACGTCGACTTCATCGAGGCGCGCCACGGTGCGGACGCCGCGCGCGCGCTCGGCAGCATGATCTTCGAGGGCGGCGACGTCATCCGCGGGCTGATCGCCCGCTACGACATCGACTGCGACTACCGCCCGGGCGGCGTGTTCGCAGCGCTGAACGCGCGCCAGCTGCACGAGCTGCGCAGCCAGCAGGCGCGCTGGGAAGCGCTCGGCAACCAGGACCTGACCCTGCTCGACGCCGAGGGCATCCGCGATGTGGTCGCGACCGAGCGCTACGTCGGCGGCCTGCTCGACCTGCGCGGCGGCCACATCCACCCGCTGAACCTGGCGCTCGGCGAAGCGGCGGCGGTCGAGCGCCTCGGCGGCGTCATCCACGATCAGTCGCCGGTCGAACGCGTCGAACTCGGCGATAAGCCCGCGGCGTACACCGCGCGCGGCGCGGTCAAGGCGAAATACCTGATCCTGGCCGGCAACGCCTACCTCGGCGGGCTGGTGCCCGAGCTGGCCTCGCGCACCATGCCCTGCGGCACCCAGGTGCTCGCCACCGAGCCGCTCGGCGAGGCGCGCGCGCGCGCGCTGCTGCCGCAGAACTACTGCGTCGAGGACTGCAACTACCTGCTCGACTACTACCGCACCACCGCCGACGACCGCCTGCTGTACGGCGGCGGCGTGGCCTACGGCGGCCGCAACCCCGAAGACGTGATCGCGGTGATCCGGCCGAAGATGCTGAAGACCTTCCCGCAGCTCGAAGACGTGAAGATCGAATACACCTGGACCGGCAACTTCCTGCTGACGCTGTCGCGCCTACCGCAGTTCGGGCGCATCGGCAGCCACGTCTACTACATGCAGGGCTGCAGCGGCCACGGCGTGACGCTGACCCACCTCGCCGGGCGGCTGATCGCCGAGACGCTGAAGGGCCACGCCGAGCGCTTCGACGCCTTCGCCAGCCTGCGGCACCTGCCCTTCCCCGGCGGTCGCCTGCTGCGCGTGCCGCTGACCGCGATGGGCGCAGCGTACTACTCGCTGCGCGACAGGCTGGGAGTCTGAATTCAGGCACGAGGCACGAGGCTCCCTAGCCCCTCGTACCTCACCACTGACGCAAGGAGAACCACCATGAACGCCGCCGTCACCAAGATGGAAACGAGCACCGGTACCGCCGCCTGGCAGGCGGACGACCGCGCCCACCACCTGCACCCGTTCACCGACCACAAGGCGCTGCACGCCAAGGGCAGCCGCATCGTCACGCGCGCCGAAGGCGTGTACGTGTGGGATTCCGAGGGCCGCCGGATCCTCGACGGCATGGCCGGGCTGTGGTGCGTCAACGTCGGCTACGGCCGCGAAGAGCTCGCCCGCGCCGCCTACGAACAGATGCTCGAGCTGCCGTACTACAACAACTTCTTCCAGTGCACCCATCCGCCGGCGGTCGAGCTCGCCAGGGCGATCGCCGAAGTGGCGCCCGCGCACATGCCGCACGTGTTCTTCACCGGTTCGGGCTCGGAGTCGAACGACACCGTGATCCGCATGGTGCGCCACTACTGGGCGACGCTGGGCCAGCCCGAGCGCCAGGTGATCATCAGCCGCGAGAACGCCTACCACGGCAGCACGATCGGCGGCGCCTCGCTCGGCGGCATGTCGGCGATGCACCAGCAGGGCGGGCTGCCGATCCCCGGCATCGTCCACATCGAGCAGCCGTACTGGTACGGCTGCGGCGGCGACATGGACCCGGCCGAGTTCGGCCTGAAGGCCGCGCGCGCGCTCGAGGCGAAGCTCCTCGAGCTCGGCGCCGACAAGGTCGCCGCCTTCATCGGCGAGCCGGTGCAGGGCGCCGGCGGCGTGATCATCCCGCCCGAGACCTACTGGCCCGAGATCCAGCGCATCTGCGACCGCTACGGCATCCTGCTGGTCACCGACGAGGTGATCTGCGGCTTCGGCCGCCTGGGCTCCTGGTTCGGCTCGCAGCACTACGGCGTCAAGCCCGATCTGTCGCCGATCGCCAAGGGCATGTCCTCGGGCTACCTGCCGATCGGCGGCGTCCTGGTCAGCGAGCGCGTCGCCAAGGTGCTGGTCGAGGACGGCGGCGAGTTCTACCACGGCTTCACCTACTCGGGGCACCCGGTCGCGTGCGCGGTGGCCAGCGCCAACATCCGCATCCTGCAGCGCGAAAGGCTGGTCGAGCGCGTCCGCGACGACATCGGCCCCTACCTGCAGCAGCGGCTGCGGACGCTGGCCGATCACCCGCTGGTCGGCGAAGTGCGCGGCATCGGCCTGCTCGGCGCGCTCGAGCTGGTCGCCGACAAGGCCACGCGCGCGCGCTTCGAACCCAAGGGCCGCGCCGGCACGCTGTGCCGCGACACCTGCATCGAGCAGGGCCTGGTGATGCGCGCGGTCGGCGACACGATGATCGTCGCCCCGCCGCTGGTGATCACGCGCAGCCAGATCGACGAGCTGGTCGACAAGGCCCGCCGCAGCCTCGACCTGACGGCGAAAGCCCTCGGCGTGGCGTGAGCGCAGGGCGGGTCACGGCCCGCCCCTGCGCCCGAACGGTGTGCGGCGTCCCGCAACGACGCCGCGAACCCATCCAGGAACACCCCGACCATGGAGCACCCGACCCGGGGCGACAACGCCTTCACCGCGGCTTCGCTGTACGGCCGCCAGCCCGAGATGACGTACGCCGGCGCGCTGAGCTTCCTGCGCCGCCGCTACACCAAGGACTGCGCCGGCGCCGACGTCGTCGTCAGCGGCATCCCCTTCGATGCCGCGACCAGCTTCCGCCCCGGCGCGCGCCTGGGTCCGCAGGCGATCCGCGCCGCCTCGGTGCAGCACGCCGAGCTGTTCGCCTTCCCCTGGGGCTTCGACCCCTTCCAGCGGCTGGCGGTGATCGACTGGGGCGACTGCTTCATCGACTACGGCTTCCCCGGCCAGCTGGTCGAGACGGTCGAGGCGCACGCGCGCCGCATCCTGGCGAGTGGCGCGATGATGCTGACCTTCGGCGGCGACCACTTCGTCACCTATCCGCTGCTGCGCGCGCACGCCGAAAAGCACGGCCCGTTGGCGCTGGTGCACTTCGACGCCCATCCCGACACCTGGCCCGACGACGGCGTGCGCCTCGACCACGGCACCATGTTCCGCCGCGCCGCCGTCGAGGGGATCATCGACCCGAAGCGTTCGGTGCAGATCGGCATACGCACGCACGCGAAGAACGACCTCGGCTTCACCGTGCTCGACGCCCCCTGGGTGCACGAGCACGGCCCCCGGGCCGTGATCGAGGAAATCCGCCGCGTGGTCGGCGACGCCAAGGCCTACCTGAGCTTCGACATCGACTGCCTCGACCCGGCCTTCGCTCCCGGCACCGGCACGCCGGTGCCGGGGGGGCTGTCCAGCGCGCAGGCGCTGGCGATACTGCGCGGCATCGGCGAGATAGCCTGGGTCGGCATGGACGTGGTCGAGGTGTCGCCGCCCTTCGACCACAGCGAGATCACCGCGCTGGCCGCGGCGACGCTGGCGCACGACTTCCTGTGCCTGCTGGCAGCGAAGCGGCCGAAGCGCGCCTGCGAGTGGGGGGTGAGGGGTGAGGGGTGAGGGGTGAGGGGTGA
>JBDHRG010000172.1:0-7969 GCA_039807445.1 Candidatus Competibacteraceae bacterium | reverse complement strand
TCGTGGTGTGCGTGCTGGCCTTCCGCCGCGGCATCGTCGGCGAGCTGGCCGCGCTGGTGAAGAAGTCGTTCAACCTGCCGTGACGAGGCTGGCAGGCCACCGGGCGCCTGCGCTAAGCTTGCGCCCCCATTCGGAGGTGTGGCCGAGCGGTTTAAGGCAGCAGTCTTGAAAACTGCCGGCAGCGCGAGCTGTCCGTGGGTTCGAATCCCACCGCCTCCGCCAAACAACATGCTGTTTTCGAAGCAGAGTTCTCAGCGGAAGCCCCGAAGAAGAGCCCTGTTCGGGGGCATTCCGGGAACACGGGGGGCGCGAGGCCCCTGTGGAAGGTGCTCGCACCGCGGCGAGGCCCGCCATGCGCCTCGGCCTCGCCGCTGCTGTTCCCGGCCTCACCGTCCCCTTCGTCGCCGCCCGCCTGCGATGGTCCTCGCGCCTCGAACTCCAGCGCCATGGTGAACCGCCGTCGTCGAAAGCGTGGGTGACGCGCACGGCGATTCCCTTCGAACGAACCGGGCGTCAGTGCCGCGGCCCCTGCCCGAGCAGCAGCAGGGCGCTTTGGGCGAGGAAGCCCGAGCGCGACTTGAAGCGCGGGTCGCACGCCACCCGCGCGTCGATCTGGCGGATCAACCTTGCCGGCAGCGTGACGTTGATTTTCTCCGCCTTGCCGAGAAAGGGCGTAATGTCCACCTCGGCCAACGCCCACACGCCGCCAGCATAGTCGGGATGGTTGACGTAGGCCGAAACGCCAGCCGCGCGCGGGATTTCCTCCCCCCCCTCGGCCAGCAGTTCCAGGTGCGCTTCGATCGCCTCGCGTGCGCTGGCGACAGCCTCGTCGAGCGTCTCCCCGGATGAAAAGCACCCCGGGATATCCGGGACCGTTACGCCGTAAGAGGATTCGCCTTCCTGGTGGATCACGATCGGGTAGAGCACATTCGCCTCCGCGGGCCGCCCTCGGCAGGGAATTGCCGGGCTCACTTGAGCCCGGCCTGCTTCAACATGCTGCTCCACGTGCCCGGTGGATAATCCTTGGTGGGGTGCTTCACCGTCACCAGCCCCGGTTTGGTCGGGTGCCGGAACTGGTGGTGACTGCCTTTCACCCTCACCGGTAGCCATCCATCGGCCTCGAGCAGCCGGATGAAATCCCTGCTGCTGAGCATCGCCCCTCCTGTTGCCCAAGACGGAGTTATTATAACCCTGACAACGACAACATCAATAACCCCAGGGTTATTAATTGATGCTGCTTTCGCCACCACAATTTTGCGGACTTTGCCCGCTTGCCTGGTTTCGCGCGCGAATGCTAGGTTTCGCCGTCGCTCGGAGCGGCTGGGGAGATTTCGAATCCTCCGCCTCCGCCATTTTCAGATCGACGGCAGACGCCCGTCGCAGCGTACACGGGATCGCCGCCGTCGCGAGGGGGATTCCCGTGCTCGCCGAACACCTTTCCCGCGCCAGGTTGAGCGCGATCGCCGGATCGGCCGCCTTCGTCCGCGGCGAGGAATACTTCGCCGAAGGTGCCGTCTCGCGCCTGGAGGCCGACGCCGATGGCGTGTCCGCCCGCGTCGAAGGCACGCAGAGCTACCGCGTGCGGCTGTGGGAGCAGGACGGCGATCTGCGCTACCGCTGCACCTGCCCGCGCAATGCCGACGGCTTTTTCTGCAAGCACTGCGTTGCGGTCGCGCTGACCTGGCTGGCCGAGGCGCCAAAGCGCGGCAAGCAGCACCAGGACCCCTGGCAACCGATCCGCGACTTCCTCGCGCTGCAAGACACCGCGACGCTGGTCGGGTGGCTGCTCGACCAGGCCCGCAAGGACGATGCCTTGCACGAGCGGCTGCGGCTGCTGGCGGCGCGCGAGTCGGGACCGGCGGCTTCGATCAAGGCGTTCCGCGACGCCATCGACCGGGCGACCACGGTCCCCGACTATGTCGACTGGCGCGAAGCCGCGGAGCTGAGCGGATCGCTGCACGATCTGCTCGATTCGCTGGCCGAACTGCTCGATCAGGACGGTGCGGCGATGCTGGTGGTGCTGGCCGAGCACTTCGCCGCAAATCTCGACGCGCTGATCGAGCGCGTCGACGATTCGGGCGGCGAGCTCGGCGAGCTGGCCGCTCGCGCCGGCGAGCTGCACCTCGCCGCCTGCCGGGCGGCGCAACCGGAGCCCGAGGCGCTGGCCGAGCGCCTGTTCGGTTTCGAGATGGAGTACGAGCTCGACACTTTCCACGACAGTGTCGCGCGCTACGCCGAAGTGCTCGGCGAGCGGGGGCTGCGACGCTTCCGCGAGCTGGCCGAAGCCGAGTGGGCACAGGTCGAGCCCCGGCGCAGCGGCGAGGGGGGTTACGACGGCCGGCGCTGGCGCATCACCGGCATCATGGAGCAGCTGGCCAGGCAAGGCGGTGACCTCGAGGCGCTGGTCGCGATCAAGTCGCGCGACCTGTCGACATCGATGGCGTATCTGGCGATCGCCGAGATCTACCGCGACGCCGGGCGGCACGACGAAGCGCTGGACTGGGCCGAGTGCGGGCTCGCCGCCTTTGCCGATCGCCCCGACGACCGTCTGCGCGACTTCCTGGCCGCCGAATACCTGCGCCGGGGACGTACGGACGAGGCGCTCGCGCAGGTCCGGCTGCAGTTCACCGGCCAGCCTTCGCTGTACACGTACCGCAAGGTGCGCAATGTAGCCACGGCGATCGGTACCTGGCCCGAGGTGCGCGCACAGGCGCTCGAGCTGCTCGAGCGCCACTTGCGCAACCGTCCGAGCCGGTCGGGCTACTTCGCCGATGCCTCGCCGGGGATCTCGATCCTGGTCGAGGTGCTGCTCGACGACGGCGACCTCGACGCCGCCTGGGCGGCGGCCCACAGCGGCGAGTGCGCGCAGCGGCTGTGGCTGCAGCTCGCCGAGCTGCGGGGTCCCGAGCACCCCGAGGAGTCGATCGCCGTCTACCGGCGCTGCATCGGCCCGATCATCGAGCAGACCAACAATACCGCCTACGCAGAGGCGCTCGGCCTGCTGAAGAAGATCCGGCCGCTGCTGGCGCGGCTCGGCCGCGAAGCCGAGCTCGGGCCCTACCTCGCCGAGCTGCGCGCCAAGTACAAGCCCAAGCGCAACTTCGTCAAGCTGCTCGATGCGTGGCGGGCGAGCTGGTAAACGGCACTCGCGCCGGCCCGGCGGCGATGCCTGACGATCGGGCCGGGTGGACCTGGTGGTACCGGCGGGCCGGTTGAGCTTCCGGAGCCGACCTCTTAGGCTGCGCGCATGGTGATGCCCGCTTCCCACTGGACCCCCATCGCGCCCTCGCCCTTCCCCTGGGAGCAGGCGGCGCTCGACTGTCTGCGCGAGCGCCTGCCGGCACCGAGCCGTTCCGCGCACCGAGTACGGGCGCGAGGCGCCGCGCTTCGTCAATCTACCGTGGCGGCGTACACGTGTCCGTGGTGGCGACGGCGACGCTGTCGGAGCGTTTCGTGGCGCTGCCGAACGCGCGCGCAGTATGCCGAGCGGCGAGACCTAATGGAGGACGCTGCATGAGCAAGCGTGATGCTGACGGCATGGTGATCGGAACCGCCGATGTCGAAGCCTTCTTCCGCCGCGGGCGGGAGATCGCGCGGCTGGCCGATGCCGGCGCGCCGATTCCGGAAACCAGGATCGTTTCGTTCGGCGATCCGAGCGAGCTGCTGGTGGCCATCACGCCGGGGTGCACTCGGAAACCGAACTCGCGTTGCGTCGATGTGGCTACTGGCCGTCGCTGCTGGGGGCACCCGACACGAGCAACAAGGGCACGCAGCGCGTGTACATTCCGCGGAGCAAGCGCTTCGACGTGCCTTCGCTGTGCGCGATGATGGCACGCTGCGATCGAGGGGAGGCACTATGAGGGTCGAGATTCGCGATAACGAGGTGTTCGCTTCCCTGTCGCACGTGAACGTCCGGAGCTATCTGAACGGCGCCGGTTGGCAGAATCGGGGGAGCTATCAGGGCAAGGCCACCGTCCACATCATGGCTGATGCGGGAGGGCGGGAGTGGGAAGTGTTGCTGCCGAGCCGCGAAGATCTCGGTGACTATGCCCGGCGCATGGTCGAAGCGGTCCGCTACATCGCCAAGGCCGAGCAGCGCTCGGAACTGGACGTGCTGTGCGATCTGGAGAACGCAGGCAAGGACCTGATTCGCGTTCGCGTGCCGCAGGCCGATCAGGACGGCTCGATCCCGATCCGCAGCGGTGTGGTGTTGTACGAGGAGGCCCGTTCCCTGCTGCTGGCCGCTGCGTGCGCGGCCGTGAAGCCTCAGCCGGCCTGACGAGGCGCTGGATGCTCAAGCCGAGGGGTGAGCGTTCACCCTGCAAACCATCATTGATGAGCCTCGGTGCTCCGGGCCTGAGGCGATGAGGTGTGCGGTGGGTCCCGGACGACTGCGCCCATCCATCAAGCCAAAGGATTTGGCTCCGACATGCCCTCGATCAGCGACATCTTCGACATCCTGCCCCAGGTCCACCAGGGCGACTTCGTGCTGCGTCTGTGGTGGACCTTCGCGGGGGATCGCGCCAATCGGGTGCTGGCTGCGGCCATGAGCCATCTCGGCGGATGCCGAGCCAACGCCGATGCCTACCGCTTGCATGTCCGCTGCGACGAGCGGAGCCCCGAATTCACCCGAAAGCTGGTTTCCGGGCGACTCGATCTGTCGGGCGCTCTGGAGGACGTGTTCGTGACACCGCCGGGTGATCTGGCAGACAAGTTCAAAGAGCTCCTGAGCGACGAAGCCCGTCTGGAACTCAGGGCCGCCCGACTGGACGTGATGTCGACGGTCGATGATTTCCAGCGAGGCGTGAGCCCGTGCTCGGCTACCAGCCGCGATCGTAGCGATCGCGGCGGCGGTAATGGTCGTCGTCGTAGTAGCCGTCGTCGTAATAGCGTTCGCCGTCGTCGCGATAGTCGGGACCGTAGCCGTCGTAATAGCGGCGCTGGCGCGCCTGCTCGCTGCCGATCGCGACACCGGCCGCGGCGCCGAGCGCGCCGCCGACGATCGCGCCTTTGTTGCCACCGACCTGCTTGCCGAGCACGGCGCCGGTGGCGGCGCCGACGCCGCCGTCGACCCAGGGATTGTGGCCGCAGCCGGCGGCGAGCAGCAGCGGCAGCGCGAGCAGCATGGAACGCAGGAGTCGAGTTGTACGGTCCACGGCGAGCCTCGTTGCGGGGGAGCTTGCCGGAAACGATCCAAACTCCGTGCCATCCCGCGAAACGCTGTCACGTCAAGGGCTTGAGATCGTCCTGTCCGGGCCGGCTGTCGTCGCTGAGCGACGCCCTGCGGTCTGGAGCCGGGCTGGGGTGCATCGGCACTGCGCGGTCCCGGTCGCCGGCGGGAGACGGGCTGCAGCGCGCATCGTTTCACCCTAGAAACCGCAGTTGCGACGCCGAAAGTGAGCCAAGTGTTTGAGATTGAAGGGCGATCGGCGCAGCCCCGATTCACCCATTTCGAACTGCTCCGCAGTTGCCAGAATCGGCCGGAAACCCGCACCAGCGCTTGCTTTCGGCGATTTCACTCGCCCCTCAACTGCGGTTTCTAGGTTCACTCCTCGTTCGGTTCGGAACGCTCTATGCCTGTATCAAGCACGGCTCGCGCGCGAGGTTGGCCCGGACAGGGGCAGCGTCGGCGCCGGGCCGAGGGGATCGAGGAGCGCGATCATGGCACGGCTCGACACTGCACTCGACAACGCGCCTGCGGACATCGCCGGCCGGCTGCTGGGCAGCGACCGGCGCGTGCTGCTGTTCGGCGAGCCGGGCAGCGGCAAGTCGACGCTGGCGGCCGGGCTGGCGCGGGCACTCGGGCAGGGCGGGCATCCCTGCGCGTGCATCGGCGCCGATCCCGGCTCGCCGGCCTTCGGCGTTCCCGGTGCCGTCTGCCGCGGCGAGTGGCGCGACGGGGGCTGGGCGCTGCTGGCGCTCGACGCCTTGTGCAGCCTCGACGCCGCGCGCTTCCGCCTGCCGCTGGTTTCGGCGGTGCGGCGCCTGGCCGAGCGGGCGCCGCGGGGGGCGCTGCTCGTCGACGCACCGGGGCTGGTGCGCGGGGCCGCCGCGGCCGCGCTGCTGCTCGGGCTCGCGGAGGCGGCGCGGATCGACCTGGTGCTCGTGCTGGTGCGCGCCGGCGTGCCGCTGCCGCTGCCTGCGGAGCTGCGGGCGCTGGCGGCCGAGGTGCTGATGGTGCGGGCAGCGGCCGAGGCCGGCGCTGCGGACAAGCGCCGACGGGCGCGCGAGCGCACGCGGCGCTGGGATGCCTGGCTCGCCGAGGCCGAAGAGCGCGTCATCGCGCTGGCCGAGGCGCAGCTCGTCGGCATGCCGCCGCCCCTCGACTGCCCGCCGGCCTGGGTCGGGCGGCAGGTCGCGCTGCTGGAGGGGGCGCGGACCGTGGGCCTGGGCGAGCTCGTCGCGCTCGAGGGCTCCACGATCCGGGTCCGCCTGTTGCGCGCGTCCGGGGGCGGCAGCGTGCTGCTGGTGCGCGATGCCCGGCGTGGCGCCGACGGCCTGTTGGGCACGGCGCGGCCCATGCTGCCGCCTGCGCTGCGCCACCTGCCGCCGCCCGATGTGATGCCGTATCCGGCGCCCGACGACGCGGGCGGGCCGCGGCCGGTGATCCGCGCGGGACCGGCGACCGCGATCTTGGTCAACGGCATCCTCGGCGATCCGCTGCTGCACCTGCGGCTGCAGCAGCAGAAACGCAGCCTGCTGTTCGACCTGGGGGAGGCCGGCCGGTTGCCGGCGGGCATCGCGCACCAGGTCAGCGACGTGTTCATCAGCCACGCCCACGCCGACCACATCGGCGGCTTCCTGTGGCTGCTGCGCGCGCGCATCGGCGACTACCCGGCCTGCCGCGTGTACGGTCCGCCAGGGCTGGCGCAAAACATCGCCGGCCTGGTCGGCGGCATCCACTGGGACCGCGTCGGCGAGCGTGGGCCGCGCTTCGAGGTGGCGGAACTGCACGGCGAGCGCCTGGTGCGTTTCCGCGTCCAGGCGGGCCGGCCGGGCCCAATCCCGCTCGACGCGCGGCCGGCGGCCGACGGCGTGCTGTGGGATGAGCCGGTGTTCCGCGTGCGCGCGGCGGTGCTCGATCACGCCGGGACGCCGGTGCTGGCTTTCGCCTTCGAGCCTGCGGTGCAGATCGCCATCCGCAAGGAGCGCCTGCTCGCGCTCGGCTTCGCGCCAGGACCGTGGCTGACCGAGCTCAAGGTGCGCCTTGCGGCCGGCGAGCGCGCGGCGCCGCTGCGCCTGCCGGACGGACGGCTCGAGACGGCCGGCGCGCTCGCCGACGACCTGGCCCTGATCCGGCCCGGACAGACGCTGGTCTACGCCACCGACCTCGCCGATCTCGCCGAAAACCGCCGGCGGCTGACGGCGCTGGCCCGCGGGGCATACGCCTTGTTCTGCGAAGCCTCGTTCGCCGAAACCGACGCCGCACAGGCAGCGCGCACCGGGCATCTGACGGCGCGCGCCTGCGGCGAGATCGCCACCGCGGCGGGCGTGGCGCGGCTGGTGCCTTTCCATTTCTCGCGGCGCTACGAGGCCGAGCCCGAGCGCATCTACGCCGAGGTGTCGGCCGCCTGCGCGAGCGTCGTGGTGCCGCCGGGCCTGGTGAAGGCGGGGTAGGAGGCTCGGCAAGCGTGCGCCTTGCGGCGGCGGGCGGGTGGCGGTGCGTTCGGGTGGCTTGCTATCGCAGCGCAGTGTGGCGTCGGCTTTGGTGCGGCAGGCGGCACCTTCGACGCGGCGCCGAGGAGCGGATGCAGTGGAGCGCCGAGCGTTTCTGAAAGTATCCGGCGCGCTGGCGCTGGTCGCAGCGGAGGTCCGCATGGGCACGAAGAAATCGATCCCGGCCGCGACGGGCGTTGCCGAAGCCTTCGTCCTGTTCCTGGAGGGGTACGGGAGGGCGGATGCGGCGGCGACCGTCACGCTGTTCCTGAGCGGCGACGTGATGACGGGCCGCGGCATCGACCAGATCCTG
>JBDHRG010000171.1:0-8010 GCA_039807445.1 Candidatus Competibacteraceae bacterium | reverse complement strand
CATCGCGGCGCTCAGTTTGCTCGACATGCGTGCTCCTTGTGTCGGTACGTGTGCCGACGTCATGAATCCGTGGGCGTCATCCGTGCGTCCCGACGCGGGCGCAGGCCGCAGCGTAGCAACAATCCCGTCGTTTGCGGGGCCCTGGTGCCGTGGCCTAAACGATTTCGCGGATCTGGATCTAATCGCCCGGCGGGCGGGGCGCGCATGCTGAGCCGCAGCCCGACGATCACCGGGCGCCGAGGCGGTCGAAACGGCGGTGGCTGCGCCTCGGCTGTTACCGCATGCGGCGCGAGGGGCAGCGCGCAGCGTTCCATCTTGCGCGAGCGTGTCAGCCACGGTGCAGACCCGGGCGGCGCTGTCGGCAAGGGGAGCTTCGCGACAACAGCAATAGGTCGCCGTCGAGCGATCACCACCACCGGAGGAGCTGGACATGAATCAAACGATCAAGAAGCTCGGCCTCGCCCTGGCGTTGCCGCTGATGTTCGCAAGCGGCGTGGCGGCCCGGGCCGCCGACAAGGAGCTGACGATCGGCTACCAGCTGATCGTCGGGCCCTGGCTGACCGCCGTCGCCGACGGTGCCTTCGAAAAGGCGACCGGCTACAAGATCAACTGGCGCAAGTTCGACTCGGGCGCCAAGGCGATCACCGCGGTGGCCTCAGGCGATGTGCAGATCTCGGTCGCGGGCTCGAGCCCGATCGCCGCCGCCGTCAGCCGCGGCGTCGACGCGCAGCTGTTCTGGATCCTCGACGACATCGCGTCGGCCGAAGCCTTCGTCGTGCGCAACGGCGCGAAGATCGACAAGCCGCAGGACCTGAAGGGCAAGAAGCTCGGCGTACCCTTCGTCTCCACCACGCATTTCCACATGATGTTCGCGCTCGAGCACTGGGGCATCAAGCCCGAAGAGGTCGAGCTGCTGAACATGCAGCCGAACCAGATCGCTGCCGCCTGGGAGCGCGGCGACATCGACGGCGCCTTCATCTGGGACCCGGCGCTCGGGCGCATCAAGCAGAGCGGCAAGGTGCTGATCACCTCGGGCGAGCTGTGCCAGCTCGGCAAGTGCACCTTCGACGGCCTGATCGTCAGCCGCGCCTTCGCCGAAGCCAACCCCGACTTCATGGCCAAATTCGTCAAGGTGATCGCGGCTGCCGATGCCGCCTATCGTGACAAGCCCGAGGTCTGGACCACCGATTCGCCGATGACCGACAAGATCCGCAACCGGATCGGCGGCACCGCGCAAGACGTGGTCGGCGGGCTGGCGCTGTACAAGTTCCCGACGCTGGACGAGCAGGCTTCGTGTGCCTGGCTGGGGTGCGGCAAGAAGGGCGGTGCGACGCGCGCGCTGCAGTTCACCGCCGAGTTCCTGAAGGCGCAGGGCAAGATCGATGCGCTGCAGCCCGATTACAGCCGCTTCGTGACCGCGAAGTACGTCGAAGCCGCGATGGCGCTGAAGTGACGGTGCCGCTGCCGAGGGGGACATACCCATGAGCATGCAGATCAATCAGGTCTCGGTGGTGTATCCGGGGCGGGTTCCGGGCGAGCGGGTCCAGGCGCTCGAGAACGTCAACCTCGCCATCGAGGACGGCGAGTTCGTCGTGGCGCTGGGCGCCTCGGGCTGCGGCAAGACCACGCTGCTGAGCCTGCTGGCGGGTTTCATCGCGCCGAGCAGCGGGCAGATCCTGCTGAACGGCCGCAAGGTCGAGGGGCCGGGTGCCGACCGCGGCGTGGTGTTCCAGAAGCACGCGCTCCTTCCCTGGCTGAACGTGATCGACAACGTCGAGTTCGGGCTGAAGCTGCGGCACGTGGCCAAGGACAAGCGCCACGAAGCCGCGGTCCGCAACCTGGCGCTGGTGGGGCTGCAGGACTTCCACCACCACGCCATCTACCAGCTCTCGGGCGGCATGCAGCAGCGCGTCGGCATCGCCCGCGCGCTGACCAACAACCCCGACATGCTGCTGATGGACGAACCGCTGGGCGCGCTCGACGCGCTGACGCGCGCGACGGTGCAGGAGCTGATCCTCGACGTCTGGCGCGAGACCAAGAAGATGGTGTTCTTCATCACCCACGACGTCGAGGAGGCGCTGTTCATGGCGACCAAGCTGATCGTGATGTCGCCGCGCCCGGGGCGGATCACGCACACTTTCGAGCTCGACTTCCAGCGCCGCTTCTTCGACAGCCGCGACGCGCGCGCGGTCAAGTCGAGCCCGGACTTCATCAGGATGCGCGAGCGCGTGCTCGGCATCATCCACGGCGACGAGTTCGCGCTGGAGGCCGGCCATGCGTGAGCACACCGTCAAGCAGGGGGTTGCCGCCATGATGCACCTATCCGATGCCAAGGGCCGCTGGTGGGCAACGCTCGCAGGCGTCTTCGCCAAGGGGCCGGCCAAGCCCGGC
Source organism: Candidatus Competibacteraceae bacterium (assembly GCA_039807445.1). Taxonomy (GTDB): domain Bacteria; phylum Pseudomonadota; class Gammaproteobacteria; order Competibacterales; family Competibacteraceae; genus JBDHRG01. Next base: position 5,619 of record JBDHRG010000171.1, on the reverse strand, counting down.
GATGCCTACGGCGCGCCGGGGCAGGGCAACAGCTTCGCGATCAGCATCGCGACGACGCTGGGCCTGTTGGTGCTGTGGTACCTGATCACCGCCTTCAAGCTGGTGCCGCCGCTGTTCCTGCCTTCGCCGCTGGCGGTGGTCGACAAGTTGGTCGAAGTCGCGACGCTCGGCTTCGGCGGTGCCACGCTGCTCGAGCACACCTGGGCCAGCATGCTGCGCGTGTTCGGCGCCTTCTTCCTCGGTTGCGTGACCGCGATCCCGATCGGCATCCTGATGGGGGTCAACCGCGTGATGCGCGGCGTGTTCGATCCGCCGATCGAGTTCTACCGCCCGATCCCGCCGCTCGCCTACCTGCCGCTGGTGATCATCTGGTTCGGCATCGGCGAGGAGTCGAAGATCATCCTGATCTACCTGGCGGTGTTCGCACCGATGGCGATGAACGCCCGCGCCGGGGTGCGCTCGGTGTCGATCGAGCAGATCCACGCCGCGTACTCGATGGGCGCCACGCGGCTGCAGGTCACCTGGCACGTGATCCTGAAGGGGGCGATGCCCGAGATCCTGACCGGCATGCGCATCGGCATCGGCTTCGGCTGGACCACGCTGGTCGCCGCCGAGATGGTGGCCGCGACCAAGGGGTTGGGCTACATGGTGTTGAACGCCGCCGAGTTCCTGGTCACCGACATCGTGATCATGGGCATCGTCGTGATCGGCGGTATCGCCTTCGGCTTCGACCTCCTGATGCGCAAGCTCGAGCGCACGCTGGTGCCGTGGAAGGGCAAGGTGTGATACGGATCACAAGAAGTTTCGCCCCCTTGTGGTGAGCGGCGCTCCGGGGGCTATCGTTGCGCTCATTCTCGGCAGACTTCCCTGTCTGCCTCCGAGGTACGGAGCCGCGCTGCGCTGTCCTGCGCGACGCGGCTCGCGTAATCCGCTCCACGATAGCCCCCGGATCGCCGCAATCGAGCGTTAGTTCTTGAAGTCGGCATGAGCACGCCGCGCCGCCGGGCGGGACCCGCCCGGCGGCGTGCAATATCGGAAACCTTTTCCAAAGCTGACAAACCGCTGTTTGCTGTGCTGTAATCGGCCGCGGATTGAAGCGGGGGTGCTCCCGGAGCGGAGCTGAGAAATACCCTTAGAACCTGACCCGGCTAGTACCGGCGTAGGGAAGCTGATCCGGGTGCGCGCCGCCCCCGTTTCATCCGATGCCCGCCTTGGGACGAACGAGACGAGAGGACGACAATGAGCGCCATTCCGCAGGATTTCATCAGCGCCACCGCCAGGCTCGGCGAAGACATCACCAGGCCCTACCCGAGCTCGCGCAAGGTCTTCGTCCAGGGTTCGCGCCCGGACATCCGCGTGCCGATGCGCGAGATCGACCTCACCGCCACGCGCACCGAGCGCGGGCTCGAAGAGAATGCCCCGGTGCCGGTCTACGACTGCTCGGGCCCGTACACCGACCCCGATGCCGAGATCGACCTGCTGAAGGGCTTGCCGCTGGTGCGCGCGGCGTGGATCGCCGAGCGCGGCGACACCGAGCAGCTCGCCGGCCCCTCGTCCGACTACGGCCGCAGCCGCGCGAACGACCCGCGGCTCGCCAGCCTGCGCTTCGAGCACATCCGCGCGCCGCGCCGCGCCAGCAACGGTGCCAACGTCACGCAGATGCACTACGCCCGGCGCGGCATCGTCACCCCCGAGATGGAATACGTCGCGATCCGCGAGAGCCTGCGCCTCGAGGCGCTGCGCGCGGACCCGCGCTATGCGCGCGTCTTGCGCCAGCACAAGGGCCAGAGCTTCGGCGCCGCGATCCCCGAGGCGATCACCCCTGAGTTCGTCCGCGACGAAGTCGCACGCGGGCGCGCGATCATCCCCGCCAACATCAACCACCCCGAGCTCGAGCCGATGATCATCGGCCGCAACTTCCTGGTGAAGATCAACGGCAACCTCGGCAACTCGGCGGTGACCTCGAGCATCACCGAGGAGGTCGAGAAGATGGTCTGGGGCATCCGCTGGGGCGCAGACACGATCATGGACCTGTCGACCGGCAAGAACATCCACGAGACGCGCGAGTGGATCATCCGCAACGCGCCGGTGCCGATCGGCACGGTGCCGATCTACCAGGCGCTCGAGAAGGTCAACGGCAAGGCCGAGGAGCTCACCTGGGAGATCTTCCGTGACACGCTGATCGAGCAGGCCGAGCAGGGCGTCGACTACTTCACGATCCACGCCGGCGTGCGGCTGCGCTACGTGCCGCTGACCGCCGATCGCGTCACCGGCATCGTCTCCAGGGGCGGCTCGATCATGGCCAAGTGGTGCCTGGCGCACCACCGCGAGAATTTCCTGTACGAGCGCTTCGACGAGATCTGCGAGATCATGAAGGCCTACGACGTGTCGTTCTCGCTCGGCGACGGGCTGCGCCCGGGCTGCCTGGCCGATGCCAACGACGCGGCGCAGTTCGGCGAGCTCGAGACGCTCGGCGAGCTGACGCAGAAGGCTTGGGCGCACGACGTGCAGGTGATGATCGAGGGCCCCGGTCACGTGCCGATGCAGATGATCAAGGAGAACTTCGACAAAGAGGCGCGCGACTGCTTCGAGGCGCCGTTCTACACGCTGGGCCCGCTGACCACCGACATCGCCCCGGGCTACGACCACATCACCTCGGCGATCGGCGCGGCGCAGATCGGCTGGTACGGCACCGCGATGCTGTGCTACGTCACGCCGAAGGAGCACCTGGGTCTGCCCAACAAGCAGGACGTGCGCGAAGGCATCATCGCCTACAAGATCGCCGCGCACGCGGCCGACCTGGCCAAGGGCCACCCGGGGGCGCAGCTGCGCGACAACGCGCTGTCGAAGGCGCGCTTCGAGTTCCGCTGGGAAGACCAGTTCAACCTCGGCCTCGACCCCGAGCGCGCGCGCGAGTACCACGACGAAACCCTGCCCAAGGACTCGGCCAAGGTCGCGCACTTCTGCTCGATGTGCGGCCCGCACTTCTGCTCGATGAAGATCACCCAGGACGTGCGCGACTACGCCGCGCAGCAGGGCATCGACGCGGAGGCCGCGCTCGCCAAGGGCATGGAAGAGAAGGCGGTCCAGTTCGTCAGGACCGGCGCCAAGCTCTACCACAAGGCCTGAGCGGCGCCCGCCGGGCGGCGGACGCGCCGCCCGGTCATGCCCCGGTGGGGGCCGCGATGCGCCGCGCCGGCAGCCGCAGCCGCTTCCACACCCGGTACCCCAGCAGCACCGCCAGCACCGCGGCGTAGATCAGCGGCTCGCGCAGATCGGCCTTGACCAGCCACAGGAAGTGCAGCACCGCGAGCACGCCGATCGCGTACACCGCGCGGTGCAGGCGCTGCCAGTGGCGGCCGAGGCGTTTCATCATGCGCCGGGTCGAGGTGGCGGCGAGCGGGACCAGCAGCACGAAGGCGCTGAAGCCCACGGTGATGTAGGGGCGCTCGGCGATGTCGTCCCACAGACCGCCGAGGTCGAGCTCGAGGTCGAGCACGAAGTAGGTCAACGCGTGCAGGCTGGCGTAGAAGAAGGCGTACAGCCCGAGCATGCGCCGCAGCTGCAGCGGCCAGGCCCAGCCCGAGAGGCCGCGCAGCGGCGTGCACGCCAGCGTCAGCAGCAGCAGCCGCAGCGCCCAGTCGCCGGTGCGGTGGGTGACGGTTTCGACCGGGTTGGCGCCGAGCTCGCCGGCGAAGCCGGCGTACAGCAGCGCCGCCAGCGGCAGCAGGCCGAGCGTGAAGGCCAGCGGCCTGAGCCAGACCATCGGCCGGACCATCGGTTTGAACGGAGCCGGGGTACGCATCGTCGTGTGTCCGGATCGTTGTGCGGAAGGTGCCGGCGCTTACGGCAGGGACGCCGCTGCGGATGCGCCGCCGCCGCACGGGCGTGCATGTGTTAGCGTAGGCAGCTTTCCCGCGCCCTGGAGCGCGAAGCACGAGTATGGCCGATGAGGATTCTACGCCCGTTCACGATCCGGCTGCTCGCCGGCTGGCTCGTACTGGCCAGCGTGGCGATGGCGCAGAACGAAACCCCGACCCCGGCCCGGCCGTTGGCCGATCTGCTCAGCGACTGGAAGGGCGGGCTCGATCAGGCGGTCAAGCAGGTCGCCGATCCCAGGCTCGGCGTTGCCGAGCTCGACAAGGTGCGCGCCGAGGTCGACAAGGTGCGTGCCGCCACCGCCCAGGCACGCGCCGACGCGCAAGCCAAGGTCACGCAGGCCAAGGAACTGCTCGATGCGCTCGGCCCGGCGCCGGCCGAAGGCCAGCCGCCCGAGGCCAAGGAGGTCACGGCGCAGCGCAAGCAGCTGCAAGCCGACTACGCCGGCGCCGAAGGCCGGCTGAAGCAGCTCGAAGTCACCGAGGCGCGCACGCAGGCGCTGCTCGCCGATATCTCCAAGGCGGTGCGCGAGCGCCTGGCCAACAACCTCCTGGCGCAGGGGCCGGAGCTGCTGAACCACGGTGTCTGGGGGCTGGCCGGCGAGCAGATCGGCGGCGGGCTGGTGCGCATGGTGCAGGAGCCGATCCGGCACTGGCAGGAGCCGGATTTCGGCCAGCGCCTGCGCGACTCGGCCGGGCTGCTGGGCCTGCTGGTGCTCGGCCTGGCGGGCGGCTGGTGGCTGCGCGGCTGGCTGCTGCGCCGCTATGGCCGCGACCCGGCGATCGCCGAGCCGAGCTATGCACGGCGCACCGCCGCGGCGCTGGTCGAGGCGCTGTGCCGCACGCTGATGCCGGTGCTGGCGACGGTCGCGATCGCCGCGACGCTGCGCACCACCGGCCTGGTCGCCGATGCCGACCTGCAGGTGCTGCACGCGCTGACGATGGCGCTGGTGTTCTTCATCCTCGTCGTCGGCGTCGACCGCGCCGCGTTCGCGCCGGCGCAGCCGGCCTGGCGCATCGCGCCGCTGGCGCCCAAGGCGTCGCGCCGACTCAGCCGGCGCCTGAACCTGCTGGCGGCGATCGTCGCGCCGATGATGGTGCTGAGCCTGTCGGCCAACGCGCTGGCGATCGGCGACGAAGGCGTCGCCGTGATCACCCTGATCGGCAGCACCGCGCTGGGGCTGGGGCTGCTGACGCTGACCCGGCGCCGGCTGTGGAAGTGGCGCGACGACGGCGACGGGGCCAAGCGCGAGGACAAGGCCGAGGGCCAGGACGAGCACACGGCACGGCCGCTGATGGCGCCGGTGTGGGCGCTGCTACGCCTGGCGGTGGTGCTGATCGCGGTGGCGAGCCCGGTGCTCGCCGTCTTCGGCTACCAGAACCTGGCGCGCTACCTGCTCGGCAACCTGGTCTGGAGCGGCATCGGGCTGGGCGTGCTGCTGCTGGCGCGGATGCTGGTCGACGAACTGGTCGGCCGCAGCCTGCGCATCGATGGCGCGGACCTCGGCTACCTGGCCAGGGCGCTGGCGCTGCGCCAGGCCACGGCGCATCAGCTCGTGTTCTGGCTGATGCTGCTGGTCGACGCGCTGCTGTTCGGCGTCGCCACCGCGCTGCTGCTGCTGCGCTGGGGAGTGAGCTGGGCCGACCTGTCCGCCTGGCTCGAGAAGGCGCTGTTCGGCTTCAAGGTCGGCGGCGTGACGCTGTCGCTGATGGACCTGCTGCTGGCGGTGCTGCTGTTCAG
>JBDHRG010000170.1:0-8014 GCA_039807445.1 Candidatus Competibacteraceae bacterium | reverse complement strand
GCAGCCCCGGCGCGTTGTCGCCGAGTGTGAGCTCGGCGTGGTGCAGCTGCGCGACCGCCTTCACCATCGCCAGTCCCAGACCGTTGCCCGGCGCGCTGCGCGAGGCGTCGAGGCGCACGAAGCGCTCGAGCACGCGCCCGCGGTCGGCCGCGGCGATGCCGGGGCCGTCGTCGGCGACCGCCAGCCGTGGCTGACCTGCGGCGGCGACATCCACCGTCAGCCACACTCTGCCGCCTTCCGGCGTGTATTTGATCGCGTTGTCGAGCAGATTGGAGATCGCCTGTGCCAGCAGTTGACGGTCGCCGACCAGGCGCACGTCGGCCACCGCTTCGCAGACCAGCGTCTGACCGCGCTCCTCGGCCAGCGCCCCGTAGAACTCGGCCAGCTCGCGCGCCAGCGCGTCGAGCCCGAGCGGCGCCCACTGCGCCGACTGCACCCCGGCCTCGGCGCGCGAGATGCTCAGCAGCGCGTTGAAGGTGCGGATCAGACCCTCGGCTTCGCCGAGCGTGCGCTCGAGCACGCGGACATACTCTTGCGGCGGACGCGGTTCGAGCAGCGTCACCTCGATCCCGTTGCGCAGCCGCGTCAGCGGCGTGCGCAGATCGTGCGCGACGTTGTCGGAAAAGTGCCGCAAGCCCGCCATCAGCGCTTCGAGCCGCGCCAGCATCTGGTTGATGCGCCGCGCGACGGCATCGAACTCGTCGCCACGGGGCGACAGCGGCAGCCGCCGGCTGAGATCGCCGGCCATGATCTCGTCGGTGGTGCGCCCGACGCCGGCGACGCGGCGCATCACGCCGCGCGCGACCGCAGCGCCGAGCAGCGGCGCGAGCAGCAGCAGGATCAGGAGCAGTGCCGTAGCGACAGCGATCACGTGGCTGCGCAGCGCGAGGATGCTGTCCCAGCCCTGCGCCAGCAGCAGGCGCAGCTCGGTGCCGGGCACCGGAGTCGCGGCAGCGATCATCTCGGCGCCCGAGGCGGTCCGGTAGTACACCGGCGAGCCGTCGCCGGGCAGCCCGGGCGGGAGCTCGACGCGGTTGCCGATCACCCGCCGGCCGTCGGCGTCGATCAGCGCATAGTAGCGGCCGATGCGCGCGGCATAGGTCGAGCGCCGCTGCACCGCCACGAACAGCTCCTCGAGCCCCATGTCGCGGTACTGGTTCAGATAGGCTTGCGCGTCGACCTCGAGTTCGGTGCGCACCAGGCGCTCGGTGTAGGCATGGGTGGTCCAGTACAGCAGGCCGAGCGCGACGGCGATGCAGACCGCGTAGACCCCCGCGTACAGCAGCGAGACGCGGAACGCCGTGGTCGAGAGCAGGCTAGGGCGTTTCACCGAGCTTGTAGCCGATGCCGCGCAGCGTGTGGATCAGCGGCCGGCTCGAGCCCTTGTCGATCTTGGCGCGCAGCCGGCTGATGTGGACGTCGATGACGTTGGTCTGCGGATCGAAGCTGTATTCCCAGACGTGCTCGAGCAGCATGCCGCGCGTGACCACCTGCCCGGCGTGGCGCACCAGGTATTCGAGCAGCCGGAACTCGCGCGGCTGCAGCCGGATCGGCTCGCCGGCGCGGGTGGCGGTGTGCGCGATCAGGTCGAGCTCGAGGTCGGCGACCGCGAGCCGCACCGGCGGCGAATCGCCGCGGCGGGCGCGGCGCACCAGCGTCTCCAGCCGCGCCAGCAGCTCGTTGAAGGCGAAGGGTTTGCTCAGGTAGTCGTCGCCGCCGGCGCGCAGCCCGCGCACACGGTCGTCGACTTCGCCGAGCGCCGACAGCACCAGGATCGGCGTCTCGCGCCCCTCGGCGCGCAGCGTCTCGATCAGCACCAGGCCGTCGAGCCCCGGCAGCATGCGGTCGACGATCAAGACGTCGTAGCGTCCGCCGTCGTGCACGCACTCGAGCCCGGCATCGCCACTGGCGACGTGCTCCACCGTGTGCCCGCTCTCGCCGAGTCCCGCGACCAGATAGGACGCGACCACGGCATCGTCTTCGATCAACAGGATGTTCATGCCCGAGGTATAGTGCTGAACGTGGGACTCATGACGATTCTGTAACCCGGATTCCCGCACGACAAGGTCGGGCCGATACAAAAAGCCGGGCGGACTCGAGAACCAAGTCCAACACCTGCACCAGGGAGAGCGCATGCATCGAAACCGCCGCCCCGTCCCGGCCTGCCCGGGGATGCCCTCGCCATGAGCGCGCTGCCCACACCCCGCGCCGGCGGCGTCGGACTGCCACTGCCGGTCACGCCGCTGAAGGCCAGCCTGCAGCTGTTCGGGCTGCTGCTGATCCTGTTCAGCGTGACGATGCTGCCGCCGATGCTGATCGACCTGTACTACGGCGAAGGCGCAGCCCTGCCCTTCGCGCACACGCTCGGCTACACGCTCGGCGGCGGGCTGCTGTTCTGGCTGCCGCTGCGCCGGCACAAGATCGACCTGCGCAACCGCGACGGCTTCCTGGTGGTGGTGGCGTTCTGGTTCACGCTGTCGCTGCTGTCGGCGCTGCCGTTCATGCTCGGCGAGCGGCCGCACATGCCGCTGGTCGACGCGGTGTTCGAGGCGGTGTCGGGGCTGACCACCACCGGCGCGACGGTGCTGTCGGACATCGACAGGCTACCGAAGGCGATCGTCTACTACCGTGCGCAGCTCAACTTCCTCGGCGGCATGGGTATCGTCGTGCTCGCGGTGGCGCTGCTGCCGATGCTCGGCATCGGTGGCATGCAGCTCTACCGCGCCGAAACCCCCGGGCCGATGAAGGACGAAAAACTCACGCCGCGTATCACCGAGACGGCGAAGAACCTCTGGTACATCTACGTCGGCCTCAACGTGCTGTGCACGCTGGCGTTCAAGGCCGCCGGCATGGGGTGGTTCGACGCGCTCTGCCACAGCTTCGCGACGCTGGCGCTCGGCGGCTTCTCGACCCGCGACGCCAGCATCGGCTTCTACCAGAGTGCGGCGATCGAGTTCGTCGCCGGCATCTTCTCGCTGGTGGCGGCGGTCAACTTCGCGCTGTACTTCTTCGCCTGGCGCAGCCGCAGCCTGCGCGCGCTGCTCGACGACGAAGAGTTCCGCTTCTGCTTCAAGGTGATGGGGACGATCATCGCGATCACCATCGCCGGGCTGTACTTCAGCGGCACCTTCCCGCTGTGGCAGGCCGTGCACCACGGCTTCATGCAGGCGGCCTCGGTGATCACCGACAACGGCCTGGCGACCGGCGGCTACCCCGACTGGCCGCTGTGGATCGTGCTGCTGCTGCTGCTGGGGAGCTTCTTCGGCGGCTGCGTCGGCTCGACCTGCGGCGGCATCAAGGCGATGCGCTTCCTGATGCTGTACCGCCAGAGCGTGCGCGAGATGAAGCTGCTGATCCGGCCGACGGCGCAGATCCCGGTCAAGCTCGGCCGTCGCGTGATCCCCGAGCGCGTGATGCAGGCGGTGCTGGCGTTCTACTTCCTGTACATCTTCGCCTACATCGCCTGCTCGCTCGGTGTGGCGGCGACCGGCGTCGATCTGGTCACCGCCTTCGGCTCGGTCGCCGGCACCCTCAACAACATGGGCATCGGCCTCGGCGAGACGGCTTCGAACTTCGCGCCGCTGAACGATGCCGCGACCTGGATCCTGAACCTGTCGATGCTGATCGGCCGCCTCGAAGTGTTCCCGCTGCTGCTGCTGTTCCAGCCGAGCTTCTGGCGCTGAACGCCTGCGGGGGGCCTGGCAATCCAGGCAAGGGCCCCGGCATGGACATCGCACTGGAGATCGGCATCACGCTCGGCTTCCGGGCGTACTTCCGCATCGGCGCGCGACGCTGACGCTCGCCACCCTTCGCCGCCGGCGTCTGGCTGCTCGACCGATAAACCTGCCGCGCAGGCTGCGGCCGACTACCCTTTCCGGCGAGCCGTGACCTTGAGGAGACGCGCGTACATGCAAACGGTGAGCCCTTCGATCGAGGTGATCCCGGGGCGCGCCTTCCCGGGCGCCGATCCCGACGGCGCCCGGGTGGCCGCGGCGCGGCACCGGCGCAGCCTGGTGGTCTTCCTCGGGCTGTTCCTCGCCGCCGCCGCGGTCGGCCTGAGCTATACCTTCGCCCGCCCGGCGGTCTACCGCAGCAGCGCGACCCTGCTGGTCGAGCCGCCGGCCGTGCGCAGCGCCGAGAACGCCTCCCGGGATGCGGACCAGGCCGCGGCGATCGAGCGCCAGGCGCTGGGCGAGTACGCGCTGCTGGCGGCGGTGCTCGCGCGCGTGGCCGACGAACCCGGCGCTCCGGCCACGGTTTCCGCCCTCGAAGACCTGCTCGGCGCCGCCCGGGTCGAGGGGACCGGCATGCTCGAGCTGAGCGCCCGCGGCGCCGATCCGCAGCTCGTGTCCCGGCTGGTGAACGCCTGGATCGAGGTCTACCTCGAGCGCCAGCCCGCCGTCCGGCAGGGCCTCGCCGACAGCGCCGACACCGGGCTCGGGCAGCAGCTGCAGGCGCTCGAGCGCCGGATCGCCGAGCAGCGCGAGGCGCTCGAACGTTTCCGCAAGGTGCACGACATCACCTCGATGGCGCGCGAAGAGAACCAGGCGCTGGCGCGGCTGAAGGGCTTGAACGAGGCGCTGAGCAAAGCGACGCAGACCCTGGCCGACGCCGAGGCGCGCTTCGAGGCGATCCGCACCGCCGCCGAGCTCGGCCAGCCGCTGGTGCGCGAGCAGGACCGCGCCACGCTCGCCACGCTCGAGCGCCAGGCAGGCACGCTGCGCGCCCAGGTCGAGGCGCTGCAGCGCGAATACACGCCGCAGTACATCGCCATCAATCCCCCCATGGCCGGCGCGGTCCGCGAGCTCGAGCAGCTCGAGCGGCAGATCCAGCGCCTGCAGCAGGACGGCCGCCAGAGCGTGATCGCCGGCGCCGAGCAGGACTTGCGGGCGGCGCATACAGCCGTCGCCCGGCTCGAGGCCGACATCGGCGCGCACAAGGAGGCGGCCGCCCGCTTCACCGCGCGTTTCGCCGAGCACGATGCGCTGCAAAAGGACTTGGAGCAGCTCGAGCAGCTCTACCGCGACACCCGGGCGCGGCGGGTGCAGGCGGAAGTCGACCGGCAGGGGCAGTTCCCGCGGGTCGGCGTGATGGCGCGTGCCTACGTGCCGGACGCGCCGATCTACCCCCGCTATGGGCGCGACGCGGGGTTCAGCCTGATCGGGGCGGCGCTGCTGGGGCTGCTCGGCGCGCTGGCGCACGAATGGTTCGCGCGCGTGCGCACGCGCGCTCCCGAACGGCTGACGCAGGTCTACGCCTTCGCCGCGCCGTTCGCGGCGGGGCTGCATCCGGCGCCGCTGCGCGAGGCGCTGCCGCGCGCCGCACCGGCGCCCGGGCAGACGCTGCCGCGCGAGCTCTCGGCGCTCGAGGTCCGGGCCCTGCTCGACGCCGCCGACGAGGACACCTGTGCGCTGGCGATGCTGCTGCTCGCCGGCGTGGCGGTCGACGAGGCGGTCACGCTGCGCTGGGAAGACCTCGCCCCGGGCGCGGTACAGGTGCCGGGGCCCGGCGCCCGGACCCTGCCGCTGCCCGACGCCCTGGACGCCGCGCTGGCCCGGCTGGCGCCCGGGCGGGCGCCGAGCGCGCCGCTGTGGGCCGAGGCCGACGGCGAACCGGCGGAGCGCGAAGCGCTGGCGGCGCGGATCGTCTGCGCGGCGTTCGACGCCGGCCTCGCCCGGCCGGCCGAAGCCGATGCCGACGCGCTGCGCCACAGCTACCTGGCTTTCCTGGTGCGCCAGGGCGTGCGGCTGTCGGAGCTGAAGAGGATCGCCGGCCCGCTGCCCAACGCGCTGCTCGCGGCATACGGCGCGCTGTCGCCGCCGATGCCGGGGCTGACGCTCGAGCGGATCGACCGGGTCCACCCGGCGCTGCGCACGCTGGCGCTGCCGGTGGCGTGAGGCGCGCCGCCACGTGGCGCGTTCGGGAGCGCTTGCTACAGTGTCCGGATGCGCCGCCGGCCAGAGCGGCCAAAGGGGGGAGTCATGAAGTTTCCGCATGCGCTCGCGGCGGCCGTGCTGCTGTCCGCGCTGGTCCGGCCGGATTCCGCGGCCGCCGTGACGCTGGGCCAGAAAGACACCTTCGAGGACGGCACCACGCAGGGCTGGCTGGTCAACCTGCTCGGCATGGGGCAGCACCCGGCGCCGCCGGTCAATGTCCCGAGCGGCGGCCCCGGCGGCGCCGACGACAACTACCTGCTGCTGAGCGCCGTCGGTGGCGTCGGCGCCGGCAGCCGCCTGACGGTGCTCAACCTCGCGCAGTGGACCGGCGATTTCGTCGCCGCCGGGATCGGCGCAATCGCGATGCAGCTCAACAACTTCGGGTCGACCGAGCTCGCGCTGCGGTTGCTGTTCGAAGACCCGATGGGCGGCCCGCCGAACAACCTCGCGTTTTCGACCGAGGCGGTGATCCTGCCGGCCGGCAGCGGCTGGACCGATGTCGTGTTCCCGATCGCGCCCGACGACCTGAGCGCCGGGCTGGGTTCGGTGCTCGCGGCGCTGAGCGGTACGACCGCGATGCGGCTGTTCCACAGCCCGGCCCTCGGCTTCCCGGGGCCGGAAGTCGTGGCGCAGCTCGGCGTCGACGACATCGAGGCGCTGGCCGCGGTGCCCGAACCCACGACGCTGGCGCTGTGGGCTTCGGGGCTGCTGCTCGGCTTCGCGCCGCGCGCACTGCGGCGGCGCTGAGGAGCGGGGAAGTGGCACGGACCTCGCGCGGCTCGGCCCGAGCGGCGGCGCGATATACTGCGGCGCTTCGACACCTCGCGGACGCGGATCCAGGCCATGAGCACGACCAATCAGCAGTGGGGCGGGCGCTTCACCGAAGCGACCTCCGCCTTCGTGCAGGAATTCACCGCCTCGGTGCCGTTCGACCAGCGCATGTACCGCCAGGACATCGCCGGCTCGATCGCGCACGCGACCATGCTGGCCGAGGCCGGCGTGCTGTCGGCCGCTGACCGCGACGCGATCGTCGAAGGGCTCGAGGCCATCCGCGCCGAGATCGAGCGCGGCGAGTTCGAGTGGTCGGTCGCGCTCGAAGACGTGCACATGAACATCGAGGCGCGGCTGACCGCGCGCATCGGTGACGCCGGCAAGCGCCTGCACACCGGGCGCAGCCGCAACGACCAGGTCGCGACCGACATCAGGCTCTACCTGCGCGATGCGATCGACGCCGTGCTCGCCGAGCTCGCCCGGCTGCAGACCGGGCTGGTCGAACTCGCCGAGCGCGAAGCCGACACCATCATGCCCGGCTTCACCCACCTGCAGGTGGCGCAGCCGGTGACCTTCGGCCACCACCTGCTGGCCTGGTTCGAGCAGCTCAGGCGCGACAGCGGCCGCTTGCGCGACTGCCGCAAGCGCCTGAACGTCAGCCCGCTCGGCGCCGCCGCGCTGGCCGGCACCACCTACCCGATCGACCGCCACCGCAGCGCGGCGCTGCTCGGCTTCGACGGGCCCACCGAGAACTCGCTCGACTCGGTGTCGGATCGCGACTTCGCGATCGAATTCACCGCCGCTAGCGCACTGACGATGACGCACCTGTCGCGCTTCTCCGAAGAGCTGGTGCTGTGGGCCTCGGCGCAGTTCGGCTTCGTCGACATCCCCGACCGCTTCTGCACCGGCAGCTCGATCATGCCGCAGAAGAAGAACCCCGACGTGCCCGAGCTGGTGCGCGGCAAGGTCGGCCGCGTCAACGGCCACCTGATGGGCTTGCTGACGCTGATGAAGGGCCAGCCGCTCGCGTACAACAAGGACAACCAGGAAGACAAGGAGCCGCTGTTCGACACCGTCGACACGCTGCTGGGCTCGCTGCACGCCTTCGCCGACATGGTCCCGGCGCTGCGCGCGCGCAAGGAGGCGATGGTCGATTCGGCCAGGAAGGGTTTCGCCACCGCCACCGACCTGGCCGACTACCTGGTGCGCAAGGGCCTGCCGTTCCGCGACGCCCACGAAGTCGTCGGCAAGGCGGTGCGCCTGGGCGTCGACACCGGGCGCGACCTGGCCGAGATGCGCCTCGAGGA
>JBDHRG010000011.1:0-41175 GCA_039807445.1 Candidatus Competibacteraceae bacterium | reverse complement strand
AACAGGAAGGCGCCCTGCGGGCGCCGCGCTATCCCTTCCCGGCCTGAAGGCCGAGGTTTCCCGCGCAAACTGATGAACCTAGAAACCGCAGTCGAGGGGCGAGTGAAATCGCCGAAAGCAAGCGCTGGTGCGGGTTTCCGGCCGATTCTGGCAACTGCGGAGCAGTTCGAAATGGGTGAATCGGGGCTGCGCCGATCGCCCTTCAACCTCAAGCACTTGGCTCACTTTCGGCGTCGCAACTGCGGTTTCTAGGATGAAAGACGACACCACCCTGACCCACGCCGGCACCGGCGGTCCCGGCGGCACGGTCAACCCGCCGCTGTGTCGCGCCTCGACGATCCTGTTCGAATCGCTCGACGCGCTCGAGGGGCGTGTGCCGGTGGCGACCATCTACGGCCGTCACGGCACCGCGACGCAGTTCGCGCTTGCCGATGCGCTGACCGCCTTGCAGGGCGGTGCCGGCACGGTGCTGACGCCCTCGGGACTGGCCGCCTGCGCCACCGCGATCCAGGCTTTCGTGCGCGCCGGCGACCACGTGCTGGTGGCCGACAGCGTCTACGCTCCGACCCGCGCCTTCTGCGACCAGGTACTGACGCGTTTCGGCGTGACGACCGAGTACTTCGATCCGCGCATCGGTGCGGATACCGCGGCGCTGCTGCGTCCCGAGACGAAACTGGTCTACCTCGAGTCGCCCGGCTCGCAGACCTTCGAGGTGCAGGACGTGCCGGCGATCGCTGCCAGCGCGCACGCCGCCGGGGCCAGGGTGCTGATCGACGACACCTGGTCGGCGGGCTACTTCTGCAAGCCGCTCGCGCTCGGCGCCGACGTCGCGATCCAGGCGCTGACCAAGTACGTCGGCGGCCACTCGGACGTGATGCTCGGCGCGGTGGTCTGCACGGTCGGGACACTGGCGGCGGTCAAGGCGCAGGCGCGGCTGGCCGGCAACGCCGCGGCGCCCGACGAGGCGTGGCTGGCGCTGCGCGGGCTGCGCACGCTGGGTCCCCGGCTGCGCCGGCACTACGCCGCGGGGCTGCGCGTCGCCGAGTGGCTGGCGATGCAGCCGCAGGTAGTGCGGGTGGTCCACCCGGCGCGGCCCGACCATCCCGACCACGCGCTGTGGGCGCGCGACTTCAGCGGTGCCTCGGGACTGTTCGCGTTCGAGGTCAAAGCCACCGAGCGCGCGCCGCTGGCAGCGATGCTCGAGCACATGACGCTGTTCGGCATGGGCTTCAGCTGGGGCGGCTTCGAGAGCCTGCTGATCCCGGTGCGCCCGCATCGCAGCGTGCGGCCCTGGGCGGGTGAAGGCACGCTGCTGCGCATCCACGTCGGCCTCGAAGACCCCGAGGATCTGATCGCCGACCTCGCCGCCGGGCTCGCGCGGCTCGACGCGTGACTGGAACCCCTTCTCCCGCTGGTGCCGCAGGGACTCCCGGATCGCGCCAGCGGCACGCCGGCCGTCTCGGGGTTCTTCGTGCCTGGTGCGCTTGCCGCCCCTTCGCACTCCAGCGAGAATGCGCGTTCGCAGGGGAACCCCCTTTCGTTCACCACGAGGACATCCGATCGTGAAGCGCAAGATCCGCAAGGCCGTGTTTCCGGTGGCCGGTCTCGGCACCCGCTTCCTGCCGGCCACCAAGGCCAGCCCGAAGGAAATGCTGCCGATCGTCGACAAGCCGCTGATCCAGTACGCGGTCGAGGAGGCGGTCGCCGCCGGCGTCGACACCCTGATCTTCGTGATCGGCCGCACCAAGAACGCGATCGCCGACCATTTCGACAAGGCTTACGAGCTCGAGACCGAGCTCGAATCGCGCGGCAAAAAAGACTTGCTCAAGGTCGTGCAGGGCATCGTGCCGCCGCACGTCAGCTGCGTGTACGTGCGCCAGGCCGAGGCGCTGGGGCTGGGGCACGCGGTGCTGTGCGCCAAGCCGATCGTCGGCGAGGAGCCGTGCGCGGTGCTGCTGGCCGACGATCTGATCGACGCGCCGCGCGGCGGCGCACTGGCGCAGATGGCGACGCATTTCGACAAGTATCAGTGCTCGATCCTCGGCGTCGAGCGCGTGCCGCAGAACGAAACCAACAAGTACGGCATCGTCACGCCGCTGCCCTTCGCCAAGAGCCTGTCCAATGTCGGCGGCATCGTCGAGAAACCCAAGCCCGAGGACGCGCCCTCGAACCTCGCCGTGGTCGGGCGCTACATCCTGACCCCGCGCATCTTCGAGCTGCTCGAGAAGACCCCGCGCGGCGCCGGCAACGAAATCCAGCTGACCGATGCGATCGCGGCGCTGCTCGAGGAAGAGCAGGTGCTGGCCTACGAGTTCGACGGCCGTCGCTACGACTGCGGCAACAAGCTCGGCTACCTGGCCGCGACCGTCGAGTACGGCATGAAGCACCCCGAGCTCGGCGAGCAGTTCCGCAACTACCTGCAAGGCATGGTCTGCAGCATCGAGAAGGCGCCGGCCGCCGCCAAGACCAAGAAAGCAGAAGCCTGAGGGCTCAGGGACTTGTGGGCATCCCATTACACACAAGTCTACAACTCATTGTTTTTAAAGGCAGTATCACCCTGACAACAAGTCGGGAATTGACAGACAATTCAACTGGTTAATGTGCTGCAGCGCAACATGTATGTAAGGAGGTGGACTTGTGGGAGGGGAAGGCCTGATGGGGCCGGGGAATGAAGACCGAGGAATGGGGGAGGGGTGATGGAGGACATTTCCCCCATTCCCCATTCCCCATCCCCCATCACCGGCCAAGAAACAATTGTTCAAGCGCCCGGGCACGGGTTCCGTTCAAAATACCGCAGGTACAAATGCTTGCCGCATCCGGGGTGATCCCCGTACCCTTGCGCGTCTCGAAATTCGCATCGTCTTCCAGTGTCCAGGTGATAAACCCATGTGCGGAATCGTCGGAGCCATCGCCGAGCGCAACGTCACGCCGATCCTGATCGAGGGACTGCGCCGGCTCGAGTACCGTGGGTACGACTCGGCCGGCGTGGCCACGCTCGACGCCGAGCGCCGGCTGGCGCGCGTGCGCGCCGCCGGCAAGGTCCAGGCGCTAGTCGAGCAGCTCGAACGCGCGCCGGCCAGCGGCCACCTCGGTATCGCCCACACGCGCTGGGCTACCCACGGCGAGCCGTGCGAGCGCAACGCGCATCCGCACGTCAGCGGTGCCGACGTCGCGCTGGTGCACAACGGCATCATCGAGAACTACAAGGAGCTGAAGGACGAACTGATCGGCCTCGGCTACCGCTTCGAGTCCGACACCGACACCGAGGTCGTCGCGCATCTGGTGGCGCACTACCTGGTGGCCGAGAACGATCTGCTCAGCGCGGTGCAGCGCGCGGTCGCGCGCCTCTCCGGCGCCTACAGCCTCGGCGTGATCAGCCGCCACGAACCGGGCCGCCTGATCGCCGCGCGGGTGGGAAGCCCGCTGGTGATCGGCATCGGCATCGGCGAGCACTTCATCGCCTCCGACGTGTTCGCGCTGCTGCCGGTGACCAGCGATTTCGTCTTCCTCGAAGAGGGCGACGTCGCCGACGTCGGCCGCGGCGGCTTCACGATCTACGACCGCGACGGGCGCCTCGCCGAGCGCAAGCGCACCGTGTCGACGCAGAGCGCCGGCGTTGCCGACAAGGGGCCGTACAAGCACTACATGCTCAAGGAAATCTTCGAGCAGCCGACGGTGATCGCCGACACGCTCGAGGGCCGCGTCGGCGCCGGGCGTCTGCTCGAAGGCTGTTTCGGTCCGCAGGCGGCGGCGCTGTTCGACCAGGTTTCCAGCGTGCACATCGTCGCCTGTGGCACCAGCTACCACGCCGGCACCATCGCGCGCTACTGGCTCGAAGAGCTGGGTGTGCCGTGCACGGCCGAGGTCGCCAGCGAATACCGCTACCGCAAGGTGGTGGTCCCGCCGGGCACGCTGTTCGTCAGCATCTCGCAGTCGGGCGAGACCGCCGACACGCTGGCGGCGTTGCGCGGAGCCAAGGATGCCGGTGCGCTGGCCAGCCTGGCGATCTGCAACGTGCCCGAGAGCTCGCTGGTGCGCGAGTCCGAACTGGTACTGATGACCCGCGCCGGGCGCGAGATCGGCGTCGCCTCGACCAAGGCTTTCACCACCCAGCTGGTCGCGCTGCGGCTGCTGGCGCTGGCGCTCGGCCGTCGCCGCGGCCTCGCGGCCGAAGCCGAGGCGCGGCTGGTTGCCGAGCTCGAGCAGTTGCCGCGGCTGGTCGAAGAGGCGCTGCGGCTGAATGGCGCGGTCGAGCACATGGCCGAACGCTTCGGCGACAAGCAGCACGCGCTTTTCCTCGGCCGCGGGCCGCAGTACCCGGTGGCGATGGAAGGCGCGCTGAAGCTCAAGGAAATCTCGTACATCCACGCCGAGGCCTATGCCGCCGGCGAGCTCAAGCACGGCCCGCTGGCGCTGGTCGACGCCGAGATGCCGGTGGTGTGCGTGCTGCCGGACAATGCGCTGCTCGAGAAAGTGATCTCGAATCTGCAGGAAGTGCGCGCGCGCGGCGGCGAGCTGTTCCTGTTCGCCGACGAAGCGGTCGAGGCGCACTTCGACGAAGCCGCCGAGCTGGTGCGTGTCGGCCGCGTGCCGGACTCGGTCGCACCGATCGTGATGACGGTGCCGCTGCAGTTGCTCGCCTACCACGTCGCCGTGCTCAAGGGCACCGATGTCGACCAGCCGCGCAACCTGGCGAAGTCGGTGACGGTGGAATGAAGGAGCGAGGCACGAGGCTCGAGGCGCGAGTGAGAGGCGTCTTTTACTCGTGCCTCGAACCTCGCTCCTCATGCCTGGAATTTTCGGAGAGAAACGATGAAGGGATTGGATGACGTCCGGATCGGCCTGATCGGCCTCGGCTACGTCGGCCTGCCGCTGGCGGTGGCGTTCGGCCAGCGCTTTCCGGTGCTGGGCTTCGACATCAAGCCCGAGCGCATCGCCGAGCTCGAGGCCGGGCGCGACAGCACGCTCGAGGTCGAGCCCGAGGCGCTGGCCGCCGCCACACAGCTGCGCTTCTCCAGCGCGCCCGAGGACCTGCGCGGCTGCAACGTGTTCATCGTCACCGTGCCGACGCCGATCGACAGCGCCAAGCGCCCCGACCTGACGCCGCTGGTCAAGGCCAGCGAAACGGTGGGCCGGGTGCTGGAGCGCGAGGCGGTGGTGATCTACGAGTCGACCGTCTATCCGGGGGCGACCGAGGAGGTGTGCGTGCCGGTGCTCGAGCGCGTCTCGGGACTGCGCTTCAACCAGGACTTCTTCGCCGGCTACAGTCCCGAGCGCATCAACCCCGGCGACAAGGCGCACCGCCTCACCACCATCCAGAAGGTGACCTCGGGCTCGACACCGGCGGTGGCGGCGTTCGTCGATGCGCTGTACCGCGCCGTGATCAGCGCCGGCACCCACCGCGTCAGTTCGATCCGGGTGGCCGAGGCGGCCAAGGTGATCGAGAACACCCAGCGCGACGTCAACATCGCCCTGGTCAACGAACTGGCCCTGATCTTCCACCGCCTCGGCATCGACACCGAGGAGGTGCTGCTGGCGGCCGGCACCAAGTGGAACTTCCTGCCCTTCCGGCCGGGGCTGGTCGGCGGGCACTGCATCGGCGTCGACCCCTACTACCTGACGCACAAGGCGCAGGCGATCGGCTACCACCCCGAGGTGATCCTGGCCGGGCGGCGGATCAACGACGGCATGGGGCAGTACGTCGCCAGCCAGGTGATGCGGCTGATGACGCAGCGGCGCATCCACGTGGTCGGGGCGCGCATCCTGGTGCTGGGGCTGACCTTCAAGGAGGACTGCCCGGATCTGCGCAACACCCGGGTGGTGGACATCATCGCCGAGCTCGAGCAGTTCCACGCCCGGGTCGATGTGTACGACCCGTGGATCGACGCTCGAGAGGCCGAGCACGAGTACGGCATCCGCCCGATCAGGACGCTGATCGCCGAGCAGTACGACGCCATCATCGTCGCCGTCGGCCACCGCGAGTTCAAGGCGATGGGCGCGGCGGCGATCCGCGCGCTGGGCAAGCCGAACGCGGTGCTGTTCGATGTCAAGTACGTGCTGCCGCGCGAGGCGGTCGACGGGCGCTTGTAAAAGGCTCGAGGCACGAAGCGCGAGGCGCGAGTGGGGTGCCGGCGACCGGAGGATCTGATCGCGTGGCAGAAGGCGCGGTTGCTGACGCGGCGGATCTACGCGCTGACCGGGGAAGCGCGCTTCGGCCGTGATTTCGGCTTGCGAGATCAGAGCCGGCGCGCTGCGGTTTCGGTCATGTCGAATATCGCCGAGGGCTTCGAGCGGGGTGGAGCTGCCGAGTTTCGGCATTTCCTGCTGATTGCCAAGGGCTCTTGCGGTGAAGTCATTTCGCAGCTCTACGTCGCCCTCGACATCGGTTATCTGCAGGAAGATCAGTTCTAGGCTGCGAAGGCCCAGGCGGGAGAAGTGAACCGGCTGATCGCCGGCCTTCGCACCTCCATGGACCCCGACCGCAGGCCTTGAGGTTCAGTCAAAGATGCAGCAGGACATGGAAAAACCTATGACGCCGGACTCGAGCCCCTCGCCCCTCGCTCCTCGCCCCTCGATCCTGTGTGTAGTGGGCGCGCGCCCCAACTTCATGAAGATCGCGCCGATCATGGCGGCGTTCCGGGCGCGGGCACCGCGGCTGGCGGTGAAGCTGGTGCACACCGGTCAGCACTACGACGTGGCGATGAACCAGCGCTTCTTCGAGCAGCTCGGCATCCCGGCGCCGGACATCAGCCTCGAGGTCGGCTCGGGCAGCCACGCGGTGCAGACCGCCGAGATCATGAAGCGCTTCGAGCCGGTGCTCGACCAGGAACGGCCGGCCGCGGTGCTGGTGGTCGGCGACGTCAACTCGACCATCGCCTGCGCGCTGGTGGCGGCGAAGAAGGGCGTGACGGTGATCCACGTCGAGGCGGGTTTGCGCTCGCGCGACCGCGCCATGCCCGAGGAGGTCAACCGCGTCCTCACCGACCAGATCTCGGACCTGCTGTTCACCACCGAGCGCGAGGCGCTCGACAACCTGGTGCGCGAAGGCATCGACCCCGAGCGCGTGCACTTCGCCGGCAACGTGATGATCGACACGCTGCGCGCCAGCCAGGCCAGCACGGTGCCGGCGGCGCAGACGCTGGCCGCGGCGGCCGACCCGGCGCTGTTCACCGACAGCCCCACCGGCTACGCGGTGCTGACGCTGCACCGGCCGTCGAACGTCGACGACCCGGCGGTGCTGGCGCGGCTGCTGAGCGAGCTGAACCGGATCAGCGAGCGCCTGCCGATCGTCTTCCCGGTGCACCCGCGAACCGAGAACAAGATCCGCGAGGCGGGACTCGGACACCTGCTCGACACGCGGCGGTTGCTGTGCCTGCCGCCGCAGGGCTATCTCGAGATCCTCGGCCTGATGGCCGCGGCGCGGATGGTACTGACCGACTCCGGCGGCCTGCAAGAAGAAACCACTGCGCTCGGCGTGCCGTGCATCACGCTGCGCGAGACCACCGAGCGGCCGATCACGGTGACGTGCGGCACCAACACCCTGGTCGGCACCGATCCGCTGGCGCTGCGCGCAGCCGTCGACGAGGTGCTCGCGAGCGGCGGCAAGGCCGGGCGCATCCCCGAGCTGTGGGACGGGCGGGCCGCGGAGCGGATCGTCGAGGTGCTGGCGGAGCGGTTCGGATGACCGGCAAGGCACGAAGTGCGAGGCACGAGGCGCCAGTGAAACCGTCTTTCGCTCGCCCCGCGTGTCTCGCCCCTGACATGCAGTCCGATCTCCACCGCCGCCTGCGTCGCCTGCCGCGCTTCGATGAAGCGCGCCTGCAGGGGAGGTTTCGGCGCACTGCCGGAAGTCGCTGCCACCGTGCTGTTCGGCGCGCGCGCGCGAAGCCTTCTTCGTGCTGCACGAAACCGGCGCGCTCGCCGACGCTGCCTATAGCGCGCTGGTGCAGGCGGTCGGCTTCCACAACGCCATGCTCGACGACTACATGAACTTCAAGCCCGAGATCCTGCTGCAGGCGCTGAAGGATGCCCGCTACCGCGATCTGTCGGCGTTCCTCGTCGCTCCGGCCGAGTATCCGGCCGTGGTGCTCGAGCGTCTGCGCAGCTTCCGGCCCTGATTCCTTGCGAAGGTTTCCGACCCCATGAAAATCCTCGTCACCGGCGCCGCCGGGTTCATCGGCTACCACCTCTGCCAGCGGCTGGCTGCGCGCGGCGACGAGGTCGTCGGCCTCGACAACCTCAACGACTACTACGACGTGCGCCTGAAGGAGGCGCGCCTCGCCCGGCTGACGCCGCAGGCGAACTTCCGCTTCAGGCGGCTCGACCTGGCCGACCGCGAAGGCCTCGCCGCGCTGTTCGCCGCCGAGCGTCCGCAGCGCGTGGTCAACCTGGCCGCGCAAGCCGGGGTGCGCTACTCGCTGGTCAACCCGCACGCCTACGTCGAAGCCAACCTGGTCGGCTTCGTCAACCTGCTCGAGGGCTGCCGCCACCACGGCGTCGAGCACCTGGTGTACGCCTCGAGCAGTTCGGTGTACGGCGCCAACACGGCGATGCCGTTCTCGGTGCACGACAACGTCGACCACCCGGTGAGCCTGTACGCGGCGAGCAAGAAGGCCAACGAGCTGATGGCGCACACCTACAGCCATCTGTACGGCCTGCCGACCACGGGGCTGCGCTTCTTCACCGTCTACGGCCCGTGGGGCCGGCCGGACATGGCGCTGTTCCTGTTCACCCAGGCGATCCTCGCGGGCCGGCCGATCGAGGTGTTCAACCACGGCCACATGCGGCGCGACTTCACCTACGTCGACGACATCGTCGAGGGCGTGATCCGCGTCACCGACCGCATCGCCACGCCGAACCCGGCGTGGTCGGGCGATGCGCCGGATTGCGGCACCAGCTACGCGCCGTACCGGCTCTACAACATCGGCAACCACCAGCCGGTCGAGCTGATGCGGATGATCGAGGTGCTCGAGGACTGCCTCGGGCGCAAGGCCGAGAAGCACCTGCTCCCCCTCCAGCCCGGTGACGTGCCGGCGACCTACGCCGACGTCGACGACCTGATGCGCGACGTCGGCTTCAAGCCCGAGACCCCGCTGGAGCAGGGCATCGCGCGCTTCGTCGAGTGGTACCGGGGATTCTACAAGTCGTGAGGGGAGAGGATCGCCCAGGGCGATCGCGCCATAGAGGCACGTTTTCTGCACCGAGCGCGCGAACTGTCGCGCGAGGTCGAGCTCCCGCCGGTGAGCGGTGCGGTGAGCTCCTTCAGTAGCAGCGCATCTGCTTGACCGTGCCGACGGCGGTCGGGCTCGCGGACGGCGCGTCGGCGGTGCTCACTGCGGGCGGAAGCTGCTTCAGCTTCGCGATCAGCAGCGTCTTCAGGTCGAACGTCGAATCACCGGCCGGACGGATGCGATTGCCCGGAACGGTCATGTCCAGTTCGGGAATGTCGGTACCTTTCAGCAGAAAATCGTTGATCGCGACGCGATAGTCGGCAGCCGCATCCAGCGCCTTGCCGCCGATCGACCACGCACCGTTTGCGGACTGAACCACGCCGGCGGTTTGCAGGAAGCCGCCGTGGCCCGTGCGTGCGGGGTTGTCGTCGAGGAGTTTCTTGATCACGACGCCGGGCATGAGAACGAGCCGGGCGTAGCCCGGATAGGGCAGGATGCGCAGTACGTCGTAGCCGGAAAGCGCGCCTTCGAGCGTGTCGTCGATGCGGATGGACCCGCTGTTGAACATCGCGAGCTGCGCGTCCGCGAAGCTCTCCAGCATGCCTTGTGCGATCAATCGGGTCAGGTTGGTCGGCCCGTTTCGCACCGAGCTTTCGCGGCCGTCGAGGACAACCGACGTCGTGGCGATGGTGGCGGTCGGGTCGATGCCGTCGGTGGCGAGTGCGGTGTAGGCCGTCTTCACGATGCCGTCGATCAGCGCTCTGATCGCCTCGTCTTCGGCCAGTTCGGCGGTGATGCGCTGCAGGCACGAATCGATGCGCAGCTGCCGGGTGCCGCGCGCATAGGCGAGCCGGTGTACATAGACCGTGCGGGCATTGGCGTCGGCCTTGACGATCGGCGTGGAGCCGGGGCCGCGCTGGACATTGACGTTCTCGTGTTCGTGGCCACCCAGGATCAGGTCGATCGCCGGCACCTCCTCGGCCAGCCGGATGTCCTGAGCGAGCGGCAGATGCGTGATGGCGATGACGAGCTCCGCCTTTTCCTCGTCGCGCAGCTGCGCCGCGACTTTGCGCGCGATGGCGACCGTGTCGTCTGAAATGCCGATGCCCGGCGGGGCAGCGGTCTGGAGCGTCAGGCCGAGCAGACCAACCCGCGCCGTCGCGCCACTGCCGTTGCCGATTTCGACGATCTTGCTCGTCGCGATCCTGTCGGTGTACGGCGCCCGCGCCGGGAACGTGATGTTGCTCGCGATCCAGGTGAAATCCGACTCCCCGAGGCGCTCTTCGAACTCACCCGCCTTCAGGTCGAACTCGTGATTGCCGAAGGTCGCGTAATCGAGTCGCAGCGCGTTCATCACCTCGACCATCTGCTTGCCGTGCAGGGCCTTGCCGTCGACCTTCGCATTCCCGAGCGCCGAAGGGCTCAGCAGGTCGCCGGCCAGGACGGCGAGCACGTTGCTGCGGCCGTCCCCGTGCCCGAGCCGCTTCAGCAGGGTGCCGACGCGCGCCAGGCCGCCGAGCCCGGCGAGCGGACGCAGTTCGTAGACGTCGTTCATCTGCACCAGGGTCAGGCGGAAATCGCCATCGTCGGTGCCGGCGGCGGCGCTGGGGGCGGCGAGGAGGGCGGCCAGCAGCGTGGCGAGCAGGGCCGCGCATGCGCGATGCGGGGCCGGGCGGGTTGCGAGAGGCATGGCTCTCCTCCGGGCAGGCGAGCGGCGTTCGGCCACGAACGGCCGCTGTACCACGCGAGGCGGGTGCGGCGCATGGTACGCAGCCGGTGGTATTTGGTCGCCGAAACGACCGAGGCCGGCGCTGGGGCCGGCCTCGGTGTCGATCGCGCTGCGCTTACAGCGACAGGATCCAGGCGACGATCTTCTTCAGGTCTTCGTCGGGGACCGACGGGTTGGGCGGCATCGGGATCTGGCCCCAGACGCCGGCGCCGCCGGCCTTGACCTTGGCGGCCAGCTTGTCGGCAGCCGTGGCATCGCCCTTGTACTTGGCGGCGACGTCCTTGTAGGACGGGCCGACCAGCTTCTGGTCGACCGAGTGGCACGCCATGCAGGCGTATTTCTGTGCCAGCGCCTGGTCGGCCTGAGCCGGGGCGGCGAGCAGCGCGCCCAGCATCAGGGCGCCGGCGATGCCGTGAAGGGTTTTCATGATTTCGCTCTCTCCTCAGAACGGACGGTCGATCCCCGTGTACATGCACGGGAGAAGCTCGATCCGGTATCCCGGATTTGACTTTGCCCTGGCCCCCTGCCGGCGCGCCGGCAGGGGCTTGCCCCCCGGGCGACAGTTGAGCACGGCGCCAATATCGCCCGCAAGCGCCGTGCGGGAACTGATCCGGGTCGAGGCGTTGCGTTCGAGGCCGCGCCGGTCAGCGCAGCGTCTTGATGAACACTTTCGAGCGGCGCTGGAAGTTGTACATCGCCTGCTTGGCCACCGGCAGGTCGGTGATCTCGGCCGGCACGAAGCCGCGCTCGCGGAACCAGTGCGCGGTGCGCGTGGTGAGCACGAACAGTTTTTCCAGGCATTCGCGCCGCGCGCGCGCCTCGACCGCCGCCAGCAGTGCGTCGGCACGGCCGCCGCGGCGGTAGTCGGCGTCGATGGCCACACAGGCGAGCTCGCCGACCGGCTCTTCGCCGAAGGTGTACAGTGCGGCGCAGCCGATGATCGCGCCGTCGCGTTCGAGCACGGTGAAGCGGTCGATCTCGGTTTCGAGCCGCTCGCGCGAGCGGCGCACCAGGGTGCCGTCTTCCTCGAGCGGACGGATCAGCTCGATCAGCCCGGCGACGTCTTCGATCGTCGCGCGACGCGCGCCCTCGTAGCGGTCGGTGCTGATCATCGTGCCGACACCGTCGCGCGTGAACAGCTCGAGCAGGAGCCCGCCATCGAGCTGGCGCGGCAGCAGGTGGGTGCGGCGCACGCCGCGGCGGCACGCGGCCAGGCCGTGGGTCAGCGACAGCCGCAGGTCTTCGCTGAGCGCGGCGCCCTCGTCGCGCAGCAGCGTTTCGGTCTGCGACAGCGTCAGCTCGTGGATCGTCCGCCCTTCGGCGTCGCGCGGACCGCCTTCCTCGGTCAGCATCACCAGCTTTTCGGCGCCGAGCGCCTGTGCCGCGGCGGCGGCGACTTCGCGCGCCGAGACGTTGAACACTTCGCCGGTGGCCGAGTAGCCCATCGGCGACAGCAGCACGATGGTGTCGGCGGCGTGCCAGGCGTGGATCAGCTCGGTGTCGACGCGGCGCACCTCGCCCGTGTAGCAGTAGTCGACGCCCTCGCGCACGCCGAGCGGGCGCGCGATCACGGCGTTGCCCGAAGCCACGCGCAGCCGCGCACCGTGCATCGGCGAGTTCGGCAGGCCCTGGCTCAGCAGCGCCTCGATCTTGATCCGCGTCGCGCCGACCGCTTCCTTGACCGCGGCGAGCGCGGCCTCGTCGGTCACCCGCAAGCCGTTGACGTAGCGCAGTTCGTGCCCGCCCTCGCGCAGCTCGGCCTCGACCTGCGGGCGTGCGCCGTGCACCAGCACCAGCCTGACGCCGAGCGCGTCGAGCAGCGCCAGATCGTGGATCAGCCCGGCGAAGCGCTCGTCGTCGGCGACCGCCTCGCCGCCGAACAGGATCACGAAGATCTTGCCGCGGTGCGCGTTGATGTAGGGAACCGCCTGGCGGAAGGCGTCGACGAAAGGCTGGTCCATGCAGGGCGGGCTCGGATGCTGCGGTGCGGGAACGGCGGCTATCGTACTCCGGGCGAGGGGTGAGGGGTGAGGGGTGAGGGGCAAAGACGTGAGACGTGAGACGCTAAGCGACCACATCACGTCTGAGGTTTCACGCTCAACGCACACCCTCCCCACTCCTGACCGCTTCCGATGCAGAACCTCCGGATCAGCGCGCGCAGCAAGTCCACGGCCGGCGCGAGCATCGCGAGCTCGATGAATTCGTCGGGCTGGTGTGCCTGGGCGATGTGGCCGGGGCCGAGCACCACGGTTTCGAGCCCCATCTGGCGGAAGTACGGCGCCTCGGTGCCGAAGGCGACCGCGCCCGCGGCGTGCCCGGTGAGGCTTTCGACGGCGCGTACCAGCGGCGAGTCGGCCGGCGTCTCGAAGGGCTCGATGCCCCTGACCAGCGGCGTCAGCTCGAAGCCGAGGCCGCGGCCGGCGAGCGCGGCTTCCAGACGCCGGCCCAGCTCGGCGTGCAGCTCGCCGAGGTCCATGCCCGGCAGCGGGCGCACGTCGATGTGCAGCTCGCAGTGGCCGCAGATGCGGTTGGGGTTGTCGCCGCCGTGGATGTAGCCGAGGTTGACCGTCGGCACCGGCACGGTGAAGGCATCGTTGCGCCAGCGCGCCTGCCACTCGGTGCGCAGGCGCAAGAGCTCGGTGATCGCCGCGTGCATGCCCTCGAGTGCGCTGATGCCGAGCGCGGGGTCGCTCGAGTGGCCCGAGCGTCCGGTGAGCCGGATCGCCTCCATCGTCACGCCCTTGTGCATGCGGATCGGCTTGAGGCCGGTCGGTTCGCCGATCACCGCGAAGCGGCCGAAGTGGCGCCCGGCGGCGACCAGCGCCTGCGCGCCGGCCATGCTGCTCTCCTCGTCGGCGGTCGCGAGCACGACCAGTGGCCGCTCCAAGCGCCCGGCCCCGAGCCCGCGCACGGCTTCCAGGACCAGCGCCAGGAACGACTTCATGTCGGCGCTGCCCAGCCCGTAGAGTTTGCCGTCGCGCTCGACGCCGCCGAAGGGGTCGAAGCGCCACAGCCCCTCGTCGTACGGCACGGTGTCGGTATGCCCGGCGAGCACCAGTCCGCCGCTGCCGCTGCCGAGTGTCGCGATCAGGTTGGCCTTGCCCGGTGCGAAGTCTTGCAGCTCGCAGCGGAAACCGAGGTCTTCGAACCAGCCGGCGAGCGTCTCGACCACTGCGCGGTTGCCCTGGTCGAGCGCGGGCGACACCGCGCTGACCGAGGGCAGCGCGATCAGGCGGCGAATCATCTCGAGCGTGTCGGGGATGGGCATCGCAGCGGCTCCTCTGGGGGTCGCGTCGATTCTAGCTTCACCGCCCGATCGGCACCGGGGAGAGCGCCGCAGGGTCGGAGCCCGTGGGCGCCCGCGAAGCGCGCGTGCGGTACGCCAGGCGGGCGCCAGCCGCGGCAGCCAGCGCGCCAGCCGGCCGGAACGGAAAGCTAGCCGAGCGGTCCGGGACTTGGCCAGTCCCGGGGCGCCGGCGCGACGGGGAAGCGCGGCTACCGCGGCGGCAATACCTTGCCCGGATTCAGGATGCCCTTCGGGTCGAGGGCCGCCTTCAGCGTGCGCATCAGCTCGAGCTCGAGCGGGGTCTTGAAGCGCGCCATCTCGGCGGTCTTGAGGCAGCCGATGCCGTGCTCGGCGCTGAAGCTGCCGCCCAGGCCGACGGCGAGCCCGTGCACCGTGCGCGCGGCGGCTTCGGCCTGCGCGAGGAAGGCGTCGCGCGCCATGCCATCGGGTTGGCTCAGGTTGAAGTGCACGTTGCCGTCGCCGACGTGGCCGAAGGCGTAGACGCGCACGCCGGGGATCTGCGCTTCGCACGCGCGCGCGGCCTCGCGGATGAACTCGGGCACGCGCGACACCGGCACCGCGACGTCGTGCTTGAGGCTGGCGCCGAGGTGTTTCTGCGCCTCGACCACGGCTTCGCGCAGGCGGCGAAAGTCCGCTGCCTGCGCCTCGCTGCGGGCGAAGGCGGCGTCGAGGATTTCGCCGGCGGCCCAGGCTTCGGCCAGCAGCCGCTCGAGCACGTCGGGGAGCCCCGGGTCGCCGCCGGCGAGTTCGAGCAGCACCGTCCACGGCGGCATGTCGAACGGCATCCGGCAGCCCGGTACGTGTGCGCACGCAGCGCCGAGCGCGATGCGCGGCATCAGCTCGAAGCTCGTCAGCGTGTCGCCGCTCGTTTCGCGCGCGCGTGCGAGCAGCGCCAGCGCACGGGCCGGGTCTTGCAGCGCGACCAGCGCCACGGCGTGCGCGCGCGGCAGCGGGAACAGCTTCAGCACCGCAGCGGTGATCACGCCGAGCGTGCCCTCGGAGCCGATGAACAGGTCGCGCAGATCGTAGCCGGTGTTGTCCTTGCGCAAGCCGCGCAGCCCGTCCCAGACGCGGCCGTCGGCGAGCACGACCTCGAGCCCCAGGCACAGCTCGCGCGCGTTGCCGTAGCGCAGCACGTTGGTGCCGCCGGCGTTGGTCGCGAGGTTGCCGCCGATCCGGCAACTGCCCTCGGCGCCGAGCGACAGCGGGAACAGCCGCCCGGCGGCGCGTGCCGCGGCCTGCACCTCGGCGAGGATGCAGCCGGCCTCGGCACTCAGGGTGAAATTGACGGTGTCGACGGTGCGGATGCAATCCATGCGCTCCAGGCTCAGCACGATCTGCCCGGCCGCGGGAAGCGCACCGCCGCAGCGCCCGGTGTTGCCGCCCTGCGGTACCACGCCGACACCGTGCGCGTGGCACGCCGCCAGGACCGCCGCCACGTCCGCGGTCGAGGCGGGACGGGCGGCCGCGAGCGCTTCGCCGCGGAAGCGACCGCGCGACTCTTCGAGGTAGGGCGCGAGCGCCTCGGGTGCGGTCAGCAGGCCGGCGGGGCCGAGGCGCGCACGCAGCGATTCGAGCAAGGAAGACATGGTTGTCGCGTCCGGAGATTCGGTGCATCCAGCATATCCGGCTTTCAAGGAGAAGCTTGCCCCAGACGAGGTGGGGTGAGTCAGGCGGCGGCATCCGATCGGCCCGCCGCCACGGTCCGGGCAGCGGTGGCTTTCGGGCGCGGGGTTCGTAAGCTTGTAGCGTCGTTCCGGTTGGTCGGATTTCACCATGTCCGGTTTCACCCGTTCGTTGCTGCCCGCTCTGCTGCTGTCGCTGCTGGGGGCCTGCGTCGCGCCGGTGCTCGGCTTGCGGCAGGATCCGAGCTTCACCTTCCCGGCGCTGCTGAACGGGCGGATCGTCGTCGGCGGCGTCGTCTCGCGCGTCGACGAACCTCCGGACGCCGAACTGCGCGACTGGGAAGCGGCACTCGTCGCAGCGATCGCCGGCGAGCGCCCGGCCTTCGTGGTGCAGCCGGGCCCGACGCTGGCCGCCCGTCTCGGGACCGAGGTGTACCGCACCATGCTCGGGGGCTACCGCCGCGACGGCGTGATCGAACAGCCCGATCTGGAGCGCCTGAAGCGCGAAGCGCGCGACCTCGGCCGCTACGTCGTGTTCGCACGGATCGAGGCCGAGCGCATCGAGCGCAGGCGCGACAGCTTGTTGCGCGACTTGCCCGATGTGGTGCGCGAGTTCAAGGACAAGGACGGCAACACGCGCCGCGTCGTGATCGCCGAGCGTGTCGAGTGGGTGGTGCGTCAGGAGACGCTGCACCCGATGTCGGTCGCCTTCCTGGTCTATGACCTCGACCGCGGCGGGCCGGTGTGGAGCGGCAGCCTCAACCCCTCGGGCAGCCGCAGCACCGAGTACGGCGAGGTCGTCGACAGCCGCCTCTTCGCCCCGCTGCTGCCACCGGGACCGGGCGCGTACCCGCCGCCGGCGCCGCGGATCGAGGTACTGCGCGAAGCCTTCGAGGGCTTCGCCGAGAATCTGCCCAAGAGTGGGTGATGGGGGATGGGGATGGGTGAGGGGTGAAACTACACTCGTCACCCATTCCCCATTCCCGGACTCCAAGCGTATGCGTACCGTCCATTACCACCTCGGTTGCCCGGTGTGGAGCAACCGCGACTGGGTCGGGCGCTTGTTCGGCGCCGGAGCCAAGCCCGCCGACTGGCTGACACAGTACTCGGCGGTGTTCGGTGCGGTCGAGGGCAACAACACGTTCTATGGTTTGCCGCGGCCTGAGACGGTGGCGCGCTGGATGGCGGACGCCGCACCGGGGTTCCGCTTCTGTTTCAAGTTTCCGCGCCGGATCACGCACGAGTTCGGCTTGCGCGGCGCCGAGCGCGAGACGCGCGAATTCCTCGGGCTGCTCGCGCCGCTGGCCACAGCCGGCAGGCTCGGCCCCTTGCTGCTGCAACTGCCGGCCGAGTTCGGTCCCGAGCAGGGCGGGGCCTTGCTCGATTACCTCGATGCGCTGCCTGCGGGTGAGTACGCAGTCGAGGTGCGCCATCCGGCGTTCTTCGCCAAGGGCGAGGCCGAGATCGGGCTGAACCGGACGCTGCGCGGTCGGGGCGTCGACCGCGTGGTGCTCGATTCGCGCGCGCTGTTCTCGACGGCGCCGCCGGACGCAGCGAGCCGCATCGCCCAGGGCAAGAAGCCACGGCTGCCGGTGCACCCACTCGCGCTCGGACGGCGGCCCTTGGTGCGCTACATCGGCCACATCGTGCCCGAGGTCAACCGCCGCTACCTCGAGCAATGGGCGGACAAGCTCGCCGCGTGGCTGGCCGAGGGACGGGAGCCCTACTTCTTCATCCACACCCCCGACAACCTCGCCGCCCCCGAGCTGGCGCGCGGTTTCCACGCGCTGCTGCGCGCGCGCGCGCCGGACCTGCCACCGCTGCCCGAATGGCCCGCCGAGCGCGCGCGGACCGGGCAGCTCGGGCTGTTCTGATCACTCGACCACCGCCAGCCCCTGCGACTGGCTCGCGAACCAGGCGGCGAGGTCGAGGATGTCCTGGTCGCTGAGCCCCTGGCCCATCGGCGCCATGATCGGGTTCTTGCGCGCGCCGCTCCTGTAGTCGTGCAGCGCCTTGGCCAGGTAGTCGGCGTGCTGGCCGGCGAGCTTGGGGAAGGCGCCCGAAGGCGAGTTGCCGTCGGGGCCGTGGCAGGCGGCGCAGGTCTGCGACTTCTGCCGACCGGCCTCGGCGTCGCCTGTGCGCGTGGGTGTGCCCGGTGCGGGTTTGACCGCGGCGACAAAGGCGGCGATGTCGGCCATGTCCTGCTCGCCGAGCGCGGCAGCGTTGGCGGCCATCGTCGGATGCTGGCGGTTGCCGGACCGGTATTCCTTCAGCGCCGCCTGCACGTATTCGGCGTGCTGGCCGCCGAGCTTGGGCACGTGGTAGCTCGGGTAGACGTTGGTGTAGCCCGGGATGCCGTGGCACCCGGCGCACGTGCTGAACTTGAAGCGCCCGGCCTCGGCGTTGCCGGCGGCGGTTGCGGCGGAGGCGGCGCAGACCAGTGCCGCGCCCGTCATCCAGGTGATCGCTCTCATTCCATCGGCTCTCTTCGGTAGCTCGGGGTAGGGCAGGGGGTGGCGCCCTCGGACTCAAGCCTAGAGGAGGGCACGAGGCTTGCAAGGCCGCAGAGAGGCCGGCTTCTGCCCGCCCGGGTCTTGTGCTCAAATGGCCCGCTTCCCCAGCCACCGGTCCGACCTGCCGCGGAGTCAGTCATGCCCGAGTACCGTTCCCGCACCACCACCCATGGCCGCAACATGGCGGGCGCGCGCGCGCTGTGGCGCGCCACCGGCATGAAGGAAGGGGATTTCGGCAAGCCGATCATCGCGATCGCCAACTCGTTCACGCAGTTCGTGCCCGGACACGTGCACCTGAAGGACCTCGGCCAGCTGGTGGCGCGCGAGATCGAGGCCGCCGGCGGCGTGGCCAAGGAGTTCAACACCATCGCGGTCGACGACGGCATCGCGATGGGCCCGCCGGCATGCTGTATTCGCTGCCCTCGCGCGAGCTGATCGCCGACAGCGTCGAGTACATGGTCAACGCGCACTGCGCCGATGCGCTGGTGTGCATCTCCAACTGCGACAAGATCACCCCCGGCATGCTGATGGCGGCGATGCGCCTGAACATCCCGGCGGTGTTCGTCTCCGGCGGGCCGATGGAGGCGGGCAAAACCCGCCTGGCCGGCAAGGCCATCAAGCTCGATCTGGTCGACGCGATGGTCGATGCCGCCGACCCGGGCTTCAGCGACGAAGAAGTCGCCCAGGTCGAGCGTTCGGCCTGTCCGACCTGCGGCTCGTGCTCGGGCATGTTCACCGCCAACTCGATGAACTGCCTGACCGAGGCGCTGGGGCTCAGCCTGCCCGGCAACGGCTCGCTGCTCGCGACCCATGCCGAGCGCAGGGCGCTGTTCCTCGAGGCCGGCCGGCGCATCGTCGAGCTGTGCCAGCGCTACTACGGGCAGGGCGACAGCCGCGTGCTGCCGCGCAGCATCGCCGGCTTCGAGGCGTTCGAGAACGCGATGAGCCTCGACATCGCGATGGGCGGCTCGACCAATACCGTGCTGCACCTGCTGGCGGCGGCGCAGGAAGGTGGCATCGACTTCGGCATGAGCGACATCGATCGCCTCAGCCGCCGGGTGCCGAATCTGTGCAAGGTGGCGCCGGCGACCCAGCAGTACCACATGGAAGACGTGCACCGCGCCGGCGGCGTGATGGCGATCCTGGGCGAACTCGACCGCGCCGGGCTGCTGCATCGCGAGGTCGCCACCGTGCACAGCCGCACCCTCGGCGCGGCGCTCGAGCAGTGGGACATCGCTCGCCCGAGCGCGAGCGACGAAGCGCGCCGCCGCTACCTGGCGGGCCCCGCCGGCATCCCGACCCAGACCGCCTTCAGCCAGGACACCCGCTGGCCCAGCCTCGACACCGACCGCAGGGAGGGCTGCATCCGCGACCGGGCCCATGCCTATTCGCAGGACGGCGGCCTGGCGGTGCTGTTCGGCAACCTGGCGCCGGACGGCTGCATCGTCAAGACCGCCGGCGTCGACGCCAGCATCCTGAAGCTCACCGGGCCGGCGCGGATCCTCGAGAGCCAGGACGAGGCGGTGGCGGCAATCCTGAACGGCGAGATCCGCGCCGGCGACGTGGTCCTGATCCGCTACGAGGGCCCCAAGGGCGGCCCCGGCATGCAGGAGATGCTGTACCCGACCTCGTACCTGAAGTCCAGGGGCCTGGGCAAGGCCTGCGCGCTGATCACCGACGGGCGCTTCTCGGGCGGCACTTCGGGACTGTCGATCGGTCATGTCTCGCCCGAGGCGGCCGAGGGCGGCAACATCGGTCTGGTCGAAGAGGGCGACACGATCGAGATCGACATCCCGAACCGCTCGATCCGGGTGCTGGTCTCGGACGACGAGCTGACCGAGCGCCGTGCGCGCATGGAGGGCAGGGGCAGCCGCGCCTGGAAGCCGGCCACGCGCGAGCGCCCCGTGTCGACGGCGCTCAGGGCCTACGCCGCGCTGACCACCTCGGCCAGCCGCGGCGCGGTGCGCGACCTGTCGCATCTGGACAAATGAGCGCCTGAACGAAGCCGCCGCCCCTGGATGCCGGACGGCGGCCCGGTTTGTCGTCTCGATACGGATCACGATGAGTTCCGTACGCATTGCGGCGGGGCGAGGGGGATGTTGCGGAGCGGATTACGCGCGCCGCGAGCGCAGGGACAGCGCGGAGCGGCGCCGTACCTCGGAGGAGCACAGGGAGGTGCGACGAGAATGAGCGCAGCGACATCCCTCTCGCCCCGCCGCCCGGGCATTCAGTAAGACAGCGGTATTCCTCGGGATCCATCTCACTCCCCCAGGCACACCCCGGTCGCGCGCAGCGTCGCCAGCAGCGGGTGGTCGAGCGGCATCGTCCTCGGCGGGCCGGCGACCTCGGCGAGCGGCACCGGCACCAGCGCGCCGCCGCGCTCGGCCACCAGCACGCCGCGGACATCCTCGACGGCGAGTTCGACCGCGCGCGCGGCCAGCGCGCTGGCGAAGATGCGGTCGGCGGCGCTCGGGGTGCCGCCGCGCATCACGTAGCCGAGCGTGGTCAGGCGCGTCTCGATGCCGGTCAGTCGCTCGAGCTCGTCGACCAGGCGCAGCGCCGCGGCGTGCTTGCGCGGACGGAAACCGGGCCGGGCCGCCTCTTCGCGCGAATACGCGCCCTCGGCGATCACCGCCAGTGCATGGTGGCGGCCGCGGTGGCCGCTGGTCAGCGCCGCCAGCACGGCCTCGAGCGCGTAGGGGATCTCGGGGATCAGCACCGCATCGGCGGCACCGGCCAGGCCGCTGGCGGCGGCGAGCCAGCCGGCGTCGCGCCCCATCACTTCGAGCAGCATGGTGCGGTGGTGGCTGTGTGCGGTGCTGTGCAGGCGGTCGATCGCTTCGCAGGCGATCGCGGTCGCGGTGTCGAAGCCGAAGCTGCGCTCGGTGCCGCGGACATCGTTGTCGATGGTCTTGGGCAGGGTGATCACGCCGATGCCGGCGTGCTCGGCGAGGTGATGGGCGAAGCGCTGGGTGCCGTCGCCGCCGAGGCAGAACAGCACGTCGAGCCCGGCCGCGCGCGCGTTGCGCTCGCACAGCGCCGCGGCCTCGGCCATCGAGTCCGCCCCCTGCGCGCTGCCGCGACCGGTGCCGAGCAGCGTGCCGCCGTGGTGGATGAAACCGATCACGTCGGCGCGCCCGAGCGCACGCATCCGCCCTTGCTGCAAGCCGACGAAGCCGTCTTCGATGCCGACCACCTCGAGCCCGAAGCGGCCGATCGCTGCCAGCGTGATGCCGCGGATCGCCGCGTTCAGCCCCTGGCAGTCGCCGCCGGCGGTCAGTACACCGATGCGTTGCAAGCGCGTAGCCATCTCGCCCTCGCCGTTGCCGTGCAACAGTCGGATGCGCCACCCGGTGCCGGGTCGCGGCCGTTTTTCGACGGCCCGTCGGCGTGGCGGGTGCGCTTTCCAGCAGGGTAGAGGCCCATGAGCGCGGGCACCACGGAAATATCGCCGCTTTGCCGGACGTTCGGGCGGCGGAACCGGTCGTGATCCGCATGAATGCGCGCCGAAGCCGCGCCCCTCGGAGCAGGAGCGACGGCTTCGGCACGTCTGCGAGGTTCAGCCGGCCTTGCGGCGGCGGGCGGCGAGCATCAGTACGCCGCTGCCGAGCAGCAGCAGGGCACCCGGCGCCGGGATCGCGACCTGGGGATCGGCGTCCGCGACATCCAGCAGCATGTTGCCGAACAGCCTGAAGTAATCACCGCTGCCGCCGAGGCCCGGGAACATGTTGGCCGAGATCACGTTGCCGGCGGCATTGCGCGCGATCATCTCGATTCCGGCACCGTTGGTCGCCAGCAGCTCGGCACCGACATCGAGCACCGGGTCGATGTAGTTGACATTGGTGAAGAAGCCGATCGTGCCCAGGTCGATGCCGTTGAAGATGACATCGCCCGGCACCGTGGCCACCACGCTGCTGCCCGGGTCGACGCCGGGGGCGCCGATCTGGAACGGCATGTAGCCGCTGCCGGCGATGCCGCCCGCCAGAGCCCAGGGAGCGGACTGCGCATAGGTGGCGGTGACCACGCCGCCGCCGGTGTCGACGTACGCCTTCAGCGCATCGCCGAACTGCGAGGCGTTGGCGTACGGCACATCGGACCACGTCAGCACCGCGTCGTAGGCGCCGAGGTCGCCCGGACCCGAGACGCTCGAGTCGAGCAGCGTGGTGACGCTGGTGAACTGGCCGGTCGCCTCGAGCCCGGCCTTGACCGTGTCGAGCTCGGACTGAAGACCGCTGATCAGCGCGATCGAAGTCGCCGCGGCGGGTTGGGCCATGACGACCGCGAGCGCGCAAATACCGGTAAACTTGATGAAATAGGCATGCAAATGCTTAAATATAAAATTTTGTGTCATTTTTTCGATTATCACAGTTACGGCAGATGCCGCTATTGATACAAGCAAAATAAATGCCATTGTTTTTAAATTTATTAAAAACATATAATTATTATATATGTTAGTTGTCAACAGGGCATTTTTCATGTGTTTATGTAAATAAACCTGACGATGAATATTTGCTCTCGTCTGCAGACTGGCGGCACGCGCAGGCGGCCTTCCGGCTTCGCCGATCCCGGCGGATGCCTCGGCCCTCGGCGCCCCTGTGCTAGACTGCGGCCGTTTTTCCACGTCAGGCAGGTAGAGGGCATGAACGTCGGCACCACCGTCACCCAGTACATCATCGAGGAGCAGCGCCGCGTGCGTGGTGCGACGGGTGACTTCACCTCGCTGATCAACGATGTGGTGATCGCCTGCAAGGCGATCTCGAACCTGGTGCGCCGCGGCGGCCTGGCGGACGTGCTCGGCAAGGCCGGCACCGACAATATCCAGGGCGAAGAGCAGAAGAAGCTCGACGTGCTGTCGAACGAGCTGTTCCTGCGCTGCAACGAGTGGAGCGGCCACCTCGCGGCGATGGCCTCCGAAGAGATGGACGAGGTCTACCACCTGCCGGCCGAGTACCCGCGCGGCAAGTACCTGCTGCTGTTCGATCCGCTCGACGGCTCGAGCAACACCGACGTCAACGGCGTGATCGGCACGATCTTCTCGATCCTGCGCTGCCCCGAGGGCGTGACCGAGCCGACCGAGGCCGACTTCCTGCAGCCCGGCACGCGACAGGTCGCCGCCGGCATGGCGGTCTACGGCCCGGCGACGGTCCTGGCGCTGACCACCGGCCACGGCGTCAACGGCTTCACGCTGAACGACGACCTCGGCGAATTCATCCTGACCCACCCTGACATGCGCATCCCCGAGGACACCGCGGAATACGCGATCAACGCCTCGAACCAGCGCTTCTGGGAGCCGCCGGTGCAGCGCTACGTCGACGAAGCGCTCGCGGGTCGCGACGGGCCGCGTGCGCGCGACTTCAACATGCGCTGGATGGGCGCGATGGTCGGCGACGTGTTCCGCGTGCTGTGCCGCGGCGGCGTGTTCATGTACCCGATCGACGCCAAGACCGCGGCCAAGGGCGGCAAGCTGCGCCTGATGTACGAGGCCAACCCGGTCGGCTTGCTGATCGAGCAGGCCGGCGGCGCCTGCACCACCGGCCGCGGGCGCATCCTCGAGGTGCAGCCGCAGACGCTGCACCAGCGCGTGCCGGTGATCCTCGGCTCGAAGAACGAGGTCGAACGCATCGAGGCATACCACCGCGAGTGGCTGGCGCAGGGCGGACGGTAAAAAACCTTGCGAGGGGGAGGGAGCGATCGCGGTGGGATTTCGGATGAAATCTGGTATCGGCGGCCCGGTCGGCGTGTTCGATTCGGGCGTCGGCGGGCTGTCGGTGCTGCGCGAGATCCGTGCCCGGCTTCCGCACGAAGACCTCCTCTACGTCGCCGACTCGGCGTGCGCGCCCTACGGCGAGAAGGGCGCCGCGTTCATCCGTGCGCGCTCCGATGCGCTGGCACATTTCCTGCTCGAGCGGGGCGCCAAGGCGCTGGTGCTGGCGTGCAATACCGCGACCGCCGCGGCGGTCGAGGGCTTGCGCGCGCGGCTGGCCTGCCCGGTGCTGGGGATGGAGCCGGCGGTCAAGCCCGCCGCCGCCGCCACGCGCAAGGGCCGTGTCGGCGTGCTCGCCACCACCGGCACGCTGGCCAGCGCCCGCTTCGCGGCGCTGCTGGCGCGCTTCGGCGAAGGCGTCGAGGTGCACGTGCGCGCCTGCAGCGGCTGGGTCGAACGCATCGAGCGCGGCGAGCTCGACGGTGCCGAGACGCGCGCGCTGGTCGCGCACCATGTCGCGCCGCTGTGCGCGGCCGGCGTCGACACGCTGATCCTCGGCTGCACGCACTACCCCTTCCTGAAGCCGCTGATCGCCGAGCTCGCCGGCCCCGGCGTGACGCTGATCGACACCGGTGCGGCGGTCGCACGCCACCTCGGCCACCGCCTGACCGAGGCGGGGCTGGGCGCACCCGCAGGCCGCGTCGGCAGCCTGCGCGTCTGGGTCAACGGCGACCCCGAGCGGCACGCGCCGGTGATCGCGCGGCTGTGGGGCGCGGCGGTCGAGGTCGAGGCGCTGCCGGCTGCCTGCGCCGATGCCGGATTCCGCTGCTGAGCGCGTGCCGATGCCCCAGTCCCCTGCCGATCCGTATCGCCTCTACGCCGCGCTGCCGGCGGAGGCCCGGCTGCTGGCGCAACTGCTGTCGGCGCTGTATGCGCCGGTGCCACGCACCGCCCTGGTCAAGGCGATGGCCAAGGCCGACTTGCGCGACCCGGGCGGCAAACGCATCACCGCGACCACGCTCGACTATTGCCTGAAGCCCCTGGGTACGCTGCTGGTGACGCGGGGCGATCAGTTCGCCCTCGACCGGCGGCTGGTCGAGATCGCCGCCCGCGACGCGGTGCGGCAGGGGCATTTCGACCGCCTCGTCGCCGCGGTGCACGAAGTGGCGCCGCTGTACGAAACCTGGGGTGGCGCTTACGCGTTCCACGGCTACGAGCAGATGCTGTGCCATCTGCGCCTGGCGCTGTACGGGCAGGAGTGGAAGCGGCTCGAGCGGGTGATCGCGGCCGGCAACCAGCAGTTTCCGCGCGAGGCCCTGGAGCGCCCGCCGCTGGCGGAGATCGTCGGCAATCCCTTCGATGCCGAGTGGCTGCAGGCGCAGCCACAGCCGCTGATCGAGGCCGGCCTGCTGGAACTGGTCCGTGCGGCCACCGGTACGCTGGCCGAGTTCGACGCGCCGCTCGCCTGCCTCGAGCGGCTGGGTCGCGAAGCCGGCGCTGCACCGCTGCTGCGCCAGGCGCTCGCCGAGCAGTGGCTGTTGCGCGGGCGCTTCATCGATGCCGCTGCGCTGCTGGCCGCGGACGCCAGCGCCGGCGGCCTGGCGCTGTGCGCCGCGCTCGCCTTCCTCGACGACGACAATCCCGCAGCACTGGCGCTGTTCGACACGGCGCTCAAGCAGCTGCGCAAGGACATGCGCAAGCGCAAGGTGGCGTTCGCCGGCCTGGCCGGCGTGTTCCAGGCGCTGGCGCTGCTGAAGAGCGGCGAGCCGCGGCACCACGAACAAGCGTCCGAGCTGCTCGGCGCGTTCGCGCAGGTGCCAGGGCACCCGTTGAGCCGGGCGTTCCCGGCGCTGCTGAAGGTTGCCGAGCTGGTGCTGACTGGCCGGGGCGGCGCGGCGATGCCGACGCTCGCCGCACCGCAGGGCGAGGTGGGGCTGTGGACGCTGTTCAAGGGCCTGGCGCTGTACTGGCTCGATGCACCGCCGACGCCTGAGACGCTCGCCACGATGCGAACCTTGCGTGCGCGGGCCGGCGAGCGCGGTTACGCCTGGGTGGCGGCCGAGGCCGAAGCGCTGCTGGCGCGCTGGGAGGGTGGGGCCGCGGCCGACACCGCGCTGCTCGCGACCGTGCCGCGGGTCGAGGCCTGGGCGCGGGCGCTGAGCGCGCTGTGCGCGCTGAAGCATGCCAGGCCCGAGGCCGCGGCCGGCGGCGGCACGCGGCTGGTGTGGATACTGGGCTATCGCGAGGGCGACTGCTCGATCGAGCCGCGCGAGCAAAAGCTCGATGCCAGGGGACGCTGGACCCCCGGGCGGGCGGTGGCGCTGAAGCGGCTGTATCCCGGTGCCGATCCCGAGCAGCGCCCGGCCTGCCTGACCGGGCACGACCGGCGCGTCTGCGAAGCGATCGACTCCCGGCGCAACTACTACGGCTATGCCGAGATCGAGCTCGATCGCGGCAAGGCGCTGGCAGCGCTGGTCGGGCATCCGCTGCTGTTCACGGCCGAGCAGCCGACGGTGCCGGTCGAGCTGGTACGGGCCGAACCCGAGTTGCGGATCGCTGCCGGCCAGGGCCAGCTCCGGCTGTCGCTGGAGCCTTACCCGGAGGGCGCGGACAGGCCCTGGGCGCTGCGCCGCGATGGCCCGGGCCGTCTGGTGCTGGTGCGCTTCACCGACGAGCACTTCCGCCTCGCCGACATCCTCGGCCCCAAGAGCCTGCGCGTGCCCGAAGCCGGCCGGGCGCAGGTGCTGGATGTGGTGTCGGCGGTGTCCGGGCTGGTGACGGTGCACTCCGACATCGGCGGCGCCGACGAGCGTCTGGAGGTGGTCGAGGCCGACGCGACGCCGCACCTGCGGCTGATGCCGAGCGGCGCAGGGCTCGCGGCCGAGCTGCGCGTGCTGCCGCTCGGCTCCGCAGGACCGGCGCTGAAGCCGGGCAGCGGTGGCGCGACGCTGATCGCCGAGCTCGACGGACGGCGCGTGCAGGCGCGGCGCGAACCGAAGCGCGAGCGGGCGCTGGCGAAGGCGGTGCTCGATGCCTGCCCGACGCTGGCGGCAGCCGAGGCCGGCGACGGCTTCGTGCTGGACACGCCGGAGCAGTGCCTCGAGGCCCTGCTCGAACTGCACGCGCTCGATCAGGCGGTGCACCTCGACTGGCCCGAGGGGCAGCGCTTTCGCGTGCGACCTGCGGTCGACACCCCCCAGTTGCGGCTGCGCGTCGAGCGCCAGGCGGACTGGTTCGCGGTCGACGGCCGGCTGGCGGTCGATGAGGGCCTGGTGCTCGACTTGCAGCGGCTGCTGGATGCCGGTGTCGAGGGGCGCTTCCTCGCGCTCGGCGAGGGCGAGTTCCTGGCGCTGACCGATCGGCTCCGCCGGCGCCTGGAGCAATTGCGCGGGCTCGGCGACGCCGGCGCCAAGGGCCTGCGCCTGCATCGGCTCGCGGTGGAGGCGCTGGAGGAGCTGAGCGCTGAAGTCGGCGCCTTCGATGCCGATGCGCACTGGCGCACCGCGCTCGAGCGCCTGCGCGCGGCGCGCGCGTTCGAGCCGGTACTGCCGGGCACGCTGCAAGCCGAACTGCGCGATTACCAGCTCGAGGGCTTCCGCTGGCTGGCGCGGCTGGCGCACTGGGGCGTCGGCGCCTGCCTGGCCGACGACATGGGGCTGGGCAAGACGGTGCAGGCGCTGGCGCTGATCCTGAGCCGTGCCACCGAAGGACCGACGCTGGTGGTCGCGCCGACCTCGGTGTGTGCCAACTGGCTGACCGAAGCCGCGCGCTTCGCACCGACGCTGAACCCGGTGCCGTTCGACAGCCGCGAGCGTCGCGGCGCACTCGATACGCTCGGGCCGCGCGACCTGGTGGTGTGCAGCTACGCGCTGCTGCAGCTCGAAGCCGAAGCCTTCGCCGCGCGCGAGTGGACGACCGTGGTGCTCGACGAGGCGCAGGCGGTCAAGAACGCCGCGACCAAGCGCTCGCAGGCGGTGATGGCGCTGCGCGGCGGCTTCCGGATGATCACCACCGGCACCCCGGTCGAGAACCACCTCGGCGAACTGTGGAACCTGTTCCGCTTCGTCAACCCGGGGCTGCTCGGCTCGCTGGAGAGCTTCAACCGCCGCTTCGCACACCCGATCGAGCGCAACCAGGATGCCGCCGCGCGCGGGTGGCTGCGGCGGCTGATCCAGCCGTTCATCCTGCGCCGCAGCAAGACCCAGGTGCTGACCGAACTGCCGCCGCGGACCGAGGTCGTGCTGCATGTCGAGCCGAGCGCCGCAGAGCGCGCCTTGTACGAGGCGCTGCGGCGCGAGGCGCTCGAAGCGCTGGCGCGGGCCGA
Source organism: Candidatus Competibacteraceae bacterium (assembly GCA_039807445.1). Taxonomy (GTDB): domain Bacteria; phylum Pseudomonadota; class Gammaproteobacteria; order Competibacterales; family Competibacteraceae; genus JBDHRG01. The sequence continues at coordinate 12,803 of JBDHRG010000011.1, read as the reverse complement.
ACCCGGCGAAGACCAGCGCTTCCGCATCCTCGCCGAGCTGATGCGCCTGCGCCGCGCCTGCTGCCATCCGCGGCTGGTGCTGCCCGACACCGCGCTGCCCGGCAGCAAGCTGGCGCTGTTCGGCGAAGTGCTCGACGAGTTGCGTGACAACCGCCACAAGGCGCTGGTGTTCAGCCAGTTCGTCGACCATCTGGCGATCGTCCGTGAATGGCTCGAGGCGCGCGGCATCGTCTACCAGTACCTCGACGGCAGCACGCCGGCGGCCGAGCGCAAGCGCCGGGTCGACGCCTTTCAGGCCGGCGAAGGCGAGGTGTTCCTGATCAGCCTCAAGGCCGGTGGCACCGGGCTGAACCTGACCGCGGCCGACTACGTGATCCACCTCGACCCGTGGTGGAACCCGGCGGCCGAAGACCAGGCCTCGGACCGTACCCACCGCATCGGTCAGAGCCGCCCGGTGACGGTGTACCGCCTGGTGACCGAGGGCACGATCGAAGAGAAGATCGTCGACTTGCACCGGCGCAAGCGCGATCTCGCCGACAGCCTGCTCAAAGGCACCGACGCCGGCGCGCGGCTGTCGGCCGACGAGCTGATGGCGCTGCTGCGCGAGGCGTGATGACGGGCTCGAGCCGTCGACGCGAACCGGCGCTGGCGGGGCCGATGGTGGTCGACCCCGCCACCGGCTTGCTCGACGCCGCTCGCCAGTGCCCTTCGCCCAACCGCGACGCGCGCCCCGAAGGCATGCCGCTCGAGCTCGTCGTGGTCCACGGCATCAGTCTGCCGCCGGGCGAGTTCGGCGGGCCGTGGATCGACGCGCTGTTCACCAATACGCTGGTCGTCGACGCGCACCCGTACTTCGCCGGCCTGGCCGGCCTGCGGGTGTCGGCGCACCTGCTGATCCGCCGCGACGGCGAAGTGGTGCAGTACGTGCCCTTCCACGAGCGCGCCTGGCACGCCGGCGCCTCGCGCTGGCGCGGGCGCGAGCGCTGCAACGACTTCGCGCTCGGCATCGAGCTCGAGGGCACCGACACGACGCCGTACACCGGCGCGCAGTACGCGCGGCTGGCGGGCGTGATCCGCGCGCTGCGGGCGGCCTACCCGAGCCTGGCGCGCGACGCGCTCGCGGGCCACGCCGACATCGCTCCGGGGCGCAAGACCGACCCGGGGCCGGCGTTCGACTGGGGGCGGCTGCATTCGCTGCTGGCGGGGTGACGCGGGGCGCTTGCCCCCGGCCCACGATCCGGCAGGGGGGGGTCACGTTTGGTTGGCGATCTCGAGCAGCCAATCGCGGAACTGCGCGATCGCGGCTTCCTTGGGGTGGTGCTCGCGCCAGACGATGAAGTACATCATGCTCGCCGGCATGCGCACGCTGCCGACCTGCACCAGCTGGCCGCTGGCGAGCAGGTCGCGCGCGAGTTGCATGCGCGCGGTGCACACGCCCTGGCCGCCGACCGCGGCCTGGATCAGCAGCGCCGAGTCGTCGAACATCGGTCCGCGCGTCGGCTCGCGCAGCGGCAGCCCGGCCGCTTCCAGGAAGGCCCGCCACGGCCGCTTCGAGAAGCGCAGCAGCGGCAGCTGCAGGAAGTCGCCCATCTCGAAATCCGGAAAGCGCGCCATCAGCTGCGGGCTGGCGACCGCGATCACCCAGTCGTCGAGCAGCTTGACGCTGTTGAAGCCCGGCTGCTGCGGCGGCGCGAACCAGATGCCGACGTCGGCCGAGTAGGGGTCCGGCACGGATTCGGTGTTGACCGTCTGCAGCGTCAGGTCGATGTGCGGGAAGCGCGCGTAGAAATGGTCGAGACGCTTGATCAGCCAGGCGCTGGCGATGTCGGCGACGACGCTGACGGTGAGCTGGGTGACGCCGGCGGCGTCGCAGGCGTCGGCGCGGATTTCCGCCAGCGCCTGGGCGACGATGCCGAGTCCGCTGCGGATCTGGCTGGCCAGGCGCTCGCAGACCGCGGTCGGCGCCATCCGCGCGCCGACGCGCGTGAACAGCGTGCAGTCGAGCAGCCCCTCGAGCGCACGGATCTGGTGGCTGACCGCGCTGTGCGTCAGGTGCAGCTCTTCGGCGGCACGGGTGAAGCTCTGCAGCCGGGCGGCGGCTTCGAGCGCACGCAGCGCCTGGAGGGAGGGCAGGTTATTGAACATGGGGACGGATCATCGGGCACCTGGGGGGCGAACACAACCGAGCCTTGATCCCGGGGGCTCAGACGGATCACGATAAGTTCCGTGCGTATTGCGACGGAGCGAGGGGGATGTCGCGGAGCGGATTACGCGCGCCGCGGGCGCATGGACAGCGCGGAGCGGCACCGTACCTCGGAGGCGTACACGGAGGTACGCCGAGAATGAGCGCAGCAACATCCCCCTCGCTCCGTCGCCCGAGCCTCCAGCAAAACGGCATCAGACGCCGAAGCTCGCCGGGATCAGGTCGAGGCGGTCGGTGCAGAAGCCGTCGACGCCCCAGTCGAGCAGCCGGCGGGCATCGAGCGGATCGTTGACCGTGTAGCAGAACAGCCAGTAGCCGGCGGCCTTGATCCGGGCAGCGAGTCCGGCGTGCAGGTGCCTGAAGTCGCAGTGCAGCGCCTGCGCCTCGAGCGTCTCGAGCTGCGCGCGCCAGTCCTCGGGCACGCGCTCCCAGAGCATGCCGCGCGGCAGCCCCGGCGCTGCCGCCCTGGCGGCCAGCAGCGCCTCGGGCGCGAACGAAGACAGCAGCGGCGCCAGCTCGGCGTCCCACCACAGCGCGGCGCAGGCTTCGGCGACCGCGCGGCCGGTCTCGGCTTCGCGCCCCGGGCAAGGCTTGATCTCGACGTTGGCGGCGATCTCGAGCGCGCGGCACGCCCGGGCGATCGCACAGAGCCGCGGCACCGGCTCGCCGGCGAAACGCTGGCTGTGCCAGCTGCCGGCGTCGAGCCGCGACAGCTCGGCCCAGACCATGGCCTTGACCGGGCCGCGGCCGTCGGTGGTGCGCCCGAGGCTGTCGTCGTGCAGCAGGATCAGCTCGCCGTCGGCGCTGAGCTTGACGTCGAACTCGACGCCACGGAAACCGCGGTCGGCGCCTTCGCGCAGCGCCGCGAGCGTGTTTTCGGGGGCGTGGAGGCCGGCGCCGCGGTGCGCGAACACGCGCGGGTAGGGCCAGGATGTCGTCATGCGGATACCTGCCATGCTGGAGCGGTGCAGCGCCTGGGGATGGGCAGCCGGAGCTCAGGACAGCAGCTGCCCGAACGCCGTCGACACCGCCGCCGAGGGCTGCAGGATGGCGCGTGCCTGCGCGACCCACTCGGCGATCAGCTCGGCGGCCGGGCGCTCGCGGCACAGCGCCACGCCCTGGCCGGCCCACAGCGCCATCAGCTCGGCGTCGCCGCGCTCGGCGGCGGCGCGGCGCAGCGCCACGGTCAGCTGGTGCTGCACCGGGTAGGGCGGCAGATCGGCTTCGTCGTCGTACAGCTCGCGGGTGAAGCGGTTGCCGAGCGCGCGCGCCGCGCGGCCCGAGAAGGCGCGTGTCAGCGTGGTGCCGATCTCGGTCGCTTCGAGCAGCGCGCGTTTGTACGCCGGGTGCGCGCCGCTCTCGGGGCAGGCGAGGAAGGCGGTGCCGAGCTGCGCGGCGCAGGCGCCGAGCGCCAGCGCCGCGGCCAGCCCGCGACCCTCCATGATGCCGCCGGCAGCGATCACCGGCGTGCGCAGCCGGCGCGCCAGCAGCGGCACCAGCGCCATCGTGCCGATCGGCAGCCGCTGCGGGTCACCGACGAAGCCGCCGCGGTGGCCGCCGGCTTCGAAACCCTGGGCGACGACGAAGTCGACGCCGCACTCCTCGAGCACGATGCCCTCGAGCAGGTGCGTCGCGGTACCCAACGTGACGATGCCGGCGTCGCGCAGCTCGGTCAGCTGCTCGCCGCCGGGAACGCCGAAGGTGAAGCTGAAGGCGTCGACCCCCTCGTCGATCAGCACCGCGAGCTGCGCCTCGAAGTCGGGCAGCGGCGGCAAGGCCTCGGGCGACTCGAGCCCGAGCTCGCCGCGGTAGCGCTCGAGCAGCATCCGCGACCATTCGAGCTGTTCGGGTTTGGCGTCGGCGCGGCGTGGCACGAACAGGTTGACCGCGAACGGGCGATCGGTCAGCGCGCGGATCTCGACGATCGTGGCACGGATCGCCTCGGGCTCCAGATAGCCGGCGCCGAGCGAGCCGAGCCCGCCGGCGTTGCTGACCGCCGCCACCAGCGCCGGCGTGGTCGGGCCACCGGCCATCGGCGCCTGGATCAACGGATAGTCGAGGCGCAGGCGCCGGGTCAGGGGGGTCGACGTCCAGTTCATCGGAGCTCCTCGCAGCCGGGTTCGGCGCTCTAGTATGCCCGAGCCCGAGGAATGGTGAAGGGGGCGGGGGCGATCGAATGCCCCGTTGCGGATCCCCGGCATTGGCGAACGGCATCGGCCAGTGCTCGATCGGCGGGTAGGCTCCAGCGGTTTCAATGGCCACTCGATCCGTCGTGACGTGCGAAGCATCGGCTACGCTTTCCGATCGTGGCGCGAGCACAGGCGCTGCACCGACCGCGCTTCATGCCGAGTGCCGGCTGCGCGGATTCAACGGGCGACAGACCCGAGGGGGGAGCCACCATGCTCGATCGAAGCGGCCGCATCCGCTTCGCCGTGTCGTTGACGCTGCTGGCCGGGACGGCGCACGCGCAGGTGTTCTGCAACGGGGACGGCACGGTTTGCACGTTCGGACCCGGCAGCGATAGCAACAGCCTGAAGTACCTCTACCCGGGCAGCTCGCCCTTCCAGTTCACGAACAGCGCCGAGTTGGCGGTTGCTTCGCCCGCTTCGGACTACATCGGGTCCTACATCCTGTGGGTCGGGGGCGTGGGTCCGAACGCCGCTTCGTCCGCCAGCGCCAACGCAGCCCCCGGTGGGTCCGGTGCGCTGACGACGGTGATCAACACTGGCTCGGTCAGCCAGCTCGCCTTCATTGACTCGCCCTCATGGACCTACGCCCTCCTGGCGGAGTCCTGGGGCGGAAACGGCGGTGCCAGCACCGACTCGAAATACAACGGCGGCGCGGGTGCCGCGGGCCTCGGCATCAACGTCACCAACAGCGCCCCGATCGACTTCGGGGGCGTCGGGTCGATCGGCTATGGCGCTTCCGCGCTCGAGGTGCACGGCATCGGCGGCAGCGGCGGCAACGTCAGCAACGACGGCCTCGACGGCAACGGCAATCCGAAATACAACGGCGGCCAGGGCGGCCCCGGCGGCGCGGGACAGGCCGTCTCCCTGAGCAACACCGGCGCCATCACGGCTGGCCTCGGCGACAGTCCGTCCTTCTACGTGCAGGGCAATTCGGGTTTCCGCGGGCTCGCGGCGTTCTCCATGGGCGGAAACGCGGGCGCGGGCAGCGCGGGGGCGGGAGGGGGAAGCGCCGGGCCGGTCGGCGTCACCAATTCAGCGCCGGTGCAGATCTGGTGGACGTGGAACGGGCCGCCCCCCGCCGACCCCTTCGCGTCCAAGTATCCCACCCGGCCGCCGCTCGGCGTGTACGGGCTGCTCGCCAGCAGCAGCTCGGGGAACGGCCAGATGTCGGTCACCAGCAGGGTGAACGGCGGCAGCGGCAGCGGCAGCGGAACGATCGACGTCACCGTCAACCCGGGCGGCGACGTCACGATCGTGACCTCGGGCAGCGCCAACGCGCCCGGCGCGGGCATCGGCGCGTTCAGCACCGGCGGCACCGGCGGCGCCGGCTACGACAAGTCGGTCGGCGGCCTGGGAGGGTCCGTGCCGTCGACGAGCACGACCCCCGCGATCGCAGTCAACGTCACCGGCGCCGGAATCGACGTTTCGGGCGAGCAGATGTCGGGCATCGTCGCGATGGCCGAAGGCGGCACCGGCGGCTCCGGCGGCAAGGGCCAGGACAACAGCGACGGCGCCGACGGCGGCAGCGTCGGCAGCCACACCACGCAGGGCGTCGACGTGACGCTGAGCGACGCCACGGTGAGCACCGCCGGCACGAGCGGCGCCGGAATCGTGGCGGCGGTGACGGGCGGCGTCGCCGGCAACGGAACCGATTACGAGAACGAACTCGCGACCGGGGCGACCGGCCAGGCCTGCCGCTCCACGTCGGGGTTCGCCCGCAGCGGCTGCGGCGGCGGCGGCGGCAACACCAGCGCGGTGAATGTGAGTCTTTCCGGCACGAGCGGGGTCAGCACGACCGGCGCGGCGTCGCCGGGGATCGTTGCCGTCACCCAGGGCGGCGCCGGCGGCACCGGCGGAACGCTGACCGCGATCGAGGGAACGGTGGGCTCGGGCGGCTCGGGCGGGCAGGGGGCCCCCGTGACCGTCACCTTGAACAGCGGCGCCAGCGTCACCACGACCGGCGGCATCGGCGCGCAGCCAGATGCGGCCTCGTACGGGATTTTCGCCGCGTCGCGCGGCGGGACGGGCGGCACGGGCGGCGAGGCTGCGCACGGCATCGTCTCCAATTCAGGCGACGGCGGTCCCGGCGGGGGAGGGTACGACGTAACGGTCAGCGTCGCGTCCGGGGCCGGCGTCGCCACGTCCGGGCAGAACGCCGCCGCGATCGTCGCGCAGAGCCTGAGCGGCTCCGGCGGGGCCGGTGGCGAGGTTTTCGGCGGGGTGGTCGGCAACGCGGGAAGCGGCGGGGCGGGCGGCAACACGGGCAACGTCGAGGTCGACAACAGCGGCACCCTCCGCACGGTCGGCGACGGCGCACAGGGCGTGCTGGCGCAGACCATGTCCGGTACCGGTGGCGCCGGCGGGACCGGCAACGGGATCTTCTACGCCTCGGGCGGGACCGGAGGCACCGCCGGCACCGTCAACGGGGCCACGGTCCGGAACGCGGGGACGATCGCGACCGCCGGGTCGGCTGCGCACGGGATCCTCGCCCAGGCGATCGGCGGGGGCGGCGGCGATGCCGGCAAGAGCACCGGCGACGTCGCCACGGTCGGCGGCAGCGGGGCGCTCGCCGCCGACGGCGGCTTCGCCGTGTTCACCCAGACCGGCGGCGCGGTTACCACCACCGGGCCCGCGGCGATCGCCGTGCTCGCGCAGGCGATCGGCGGCGGCGGCGGCGACGGCGGCAACGCGAGCGGTGTCATCGGCACGGTCGGCGCGTCGGCCGGCGGCGGCGGCGCGGGCGGCGTCGCGCTCGCGCAGGTCACCGGCGGCACGCTCGCCACCTCCGGCGCGCAGGCGCACGGACTCGTGCTGCAGTCGATCGGCGGCGGCGGCGGCAACGCCGGCAACGCCACCAGCGCGAGCAGCGCGGTTGCGGTGACGATCGGCGGCAGCGGCGGCAGCGGCGGCGCGGGCAACACCGTCGAGGCCTCGTTCACGGGCGGCATGACGCTGCAGGGCACGGGGGCCGCGGGCCTGGTCGCACAGTCGATCGGCGGGGGCGGCGGCAGCGGCGGTTCGGCCTACGCCGTTTCCGGCGGCATCGTGGTGGACGAGTCGATGGCGCTGGGCGGCACGGGTGGCGGGGGCGGCGCCGGCGGTCCGGTCACCGTCGCGCTGTCGGGCGCGACGATCCAGACCGGTCAGTTCGCTCAGCCGACCACGCCCACGAACCTGCTGCCGGTGGATGCCTACGGCGTCGTCGCGCAGTCGATCGGCGGCGGCGGCGGCCTCGGCGGCTCGTCGAGCGCCAGTGCGGTGGCGGTCGGCATTCCGCTGCCGAGCGAGCTCGACGATTACAGCTACGCGCTCTCCCAGTCGGTCGGCGGCAGCGGCGGGTCCGGCGGCGCCGGCGGCACGGTCCAGGCGGGGATGGCGAACGGGTCGTCGATCACGACGCAGGGGCAGGGGTCGCATGGCCTGATCGCGCAGTCGATCGGCGGCGGCGGCGGCACGGCCGGGGACTCCTCGGCGCTCGCCGCCACCTTGTCCTACGGCCGCGCCGCGACGGCGTCCACCTCGAACTCGTTCAGCGCCGACGTTGCGTTCGCCGCGGGCGGCGGCGGGGGCGGAGGCGGGAACGCCGGGCAGGTGTCGGTGTGGATCGGCGGCGGCCCGGGCGGCGCGCAAGGCAAGGGCACGATCACGACCTACGGCGACTACGCGAACGGCGTGGTCGCGCATTCGATCGGGGGCGGCGGCGGGAACGCGGGCTACGGCTCGACGACCACCGTCGACTTCGGCGCGACGCGCAACCTCAAGATCGGCGTCGGTGTCGGCGGGTTCGGCGGCGTCGGTGGAGACGGCTGCACCACCACTTCGAGCGGCGCCTGCACCACCACCGCCGTGACGGTCTACAAGCAAGGCAGCATCACCACCTTCGGTGCGAGCGCGATGGGGATCGTCGCGCAGAGCGTCGGCGGCGGCGGCGGCACCTCGCAGGGGGGCACCATCGACCTCGGCGCGGCCTATACCGCGGGCGACGGTAAAACCGTGACACCGAGCGCCACCCTCACCGGCCAGTGGGGCGGCACCGGCGCGGCCGCCGGCAAAGGCGGCCCGGTGAGCGTCAGCGTGCAGGGAGCCGTGAGGACCCACGGCGGCGACGCCACCGCCGTGCTCGCCCAGAGCATCGGCGGCGGCGGGGGCGTCGGGGGCTCGGCGGGCGCGGAGGCCTCGGCCGACAACCCGGTTTCCACCCTGACCGGCGTCCGGGAGTTCATCTCGGAGGTCGTCGAGACGAACCTCAACTGGTCCGCGGTGAGCGCCACCGTGTCGCTGGGCGGCACCGGCGGCGCGGGTGGCGCCGGCGGCGAAGTCGACGTGACCCACTCGGGCCAGATCGCCACCAAGGGCGACTGGGCGCAGGGCATCGTCGCGCAGTCGATCGGCGGCGGCGGCGGCAAGGGCGGCACGGCGGTGTCCGACAGCAGCGGCTCGACGCTGAGCCTCGCGTTCTCGGTCGGCGGCAGCGGCGGCGCGGGCGGCAGCGGCGGTGTTGCGAACGTCACGCTGTCCGGCGGGACGATCGCGACCGGCACCCCCGAAGGCAACCCGTTCCCCGGCTTCGGGGCGTTCGGCGTGCTCGCACAGAGCGTCGGCGGCGGCGGCGGCGTCGGTGTCGACGCCTCGGCGAACGCGACCGGCACGCTGCGACTGGGCGGCGGCTGGGGCGGCGGCGGAGGCGGGGGCGGCGACGGCGGCGAGGTGACGGTCAGCACGTCGGGCGCCGGCAGCTTGGTCACGACGCAAGCCGAACAGGCGCACGCCGTGGTCCTGCAGTCGATCGGCGGTGGCGGCGGCGTTGCCGGATCCGGCAACGCGAGCGTGACCTCTGGCCTGTTCAAACCGCTCATGGACGTCGGCGTCGGCGGAACGGACGGCTACTCCGGCAGCGGCGGTAGCGTCAGTTTCGACACGAACGCGGCTCCGCTGGGGATCTCGACGCGCGGCATCAACGCCTTCGGCATCCTCGCGCAAAGCATCGGCGGCGGCGGCGGACTGGCGATGACGTCCGCCAACATCGCGACGTCGGTGAGCAGGCTGGGCGGGGACGGGACCACGAGCGGCAACGGCGGCGCGGTCAGCGTCCAGCTCGGCACCGGAAGCTCGATCGACACGACCGGCTTCGGCGCCCACGGCATCGTCGCCCAATCGATCGGCGGCGGCGGCGGGATCGCGGCCTTGCCCGCCCCGACGGCCAGTCCGTCGACCACGTTCAGCCACGTGTCGAGCGCATCGAGCGGCGGGACCGGGAACCTCACGGTCGGTGTTGCCGGCTCGATCTGGACGCACGGCCCGGGGGCGCACGGCGTCGTCGCGCAGATGCAGGGCGGCGGCGGCGGGATGTCGGTGCTGGGCGGTCAGACCCTCCTCCAGGGAAGCAGCAGCTACTACAACGGTCAGCTGACCGTGAGCGTCGCCGGGTCGGGCTCGATCCGCACCGACGGCTCCGGCTCGACGGGCATCGTCGCGCAGGCCTCGCTCGGGAATCCGAACGGCGGCACGACGGGGATCGACGTCGAGGTATACGGCTCCGTGCAGGGTGGGAGCGGTTCCGGCAAGGGCGTCTGGGTCGACGGCGGCCTGCACAACGCGGTCAACGTCTATCCGGGCGGTTCGGTGACGGCGCTTTCGGGCCAGGCGATCTGCTGCGGCGCCCTCGCGGTCGGCAACCAGGCCCTGATCGTCGGCACGATCGACACCACCGGCACGGTCACCAACGCCGCGACGGGCACCTGGACGCTGCCGGCGGCGATGACCTCCACCGCGGCCAACGTCGTCAACAGCGGCACGCTGGTCATCGCGGGCGAAGGCCAGGTCGGCAACGCGACGCTCGTCGGCAACCTGACGCAAACCGCCAGCGGCACGCTCGTGATCGATGTCGACTTCAACAGCCGTCAGGCCGACCGGCTGACGGTGCACGGCGATGCCGCGCTGGCCGGGCGGGTCGAGCCGGTGTACGGCAGCGTTCTGCCCGGCATCGCGCTGCCGGTGCTGAGCGTCGACGGCGAGGTTTCGGGGACCTTGACGGCGGCCCCGTCGGCGCTGTTCGGCTTCGGCCTCGACCGCGCGGGTCAGCAGTTCCTGCTCTCGGCCGCTTCGGCCGACTTCGCGCCGGCGGCCTTCGGCCTGAAGCCCAGCCGCAAAGCGGTGGCCGGCCACCTGCAGTCGATCTGGGATCGCGGCGGCACGCCGACCTTCGGCACCCTGTTCGGCCTGCTCGGCCACACCGCCGATGCCAGCCCGAGCGCCTATGCCGCCCAGCTGCGCCAGCTGTCACCGGATGCCACCTTCGCCCCCGGCGCCCTGGGCGGCGCCACGGCGCACAACGTCGCCACCAAAGCCCTGAGCTGCCCTGGCTTCGAGGGCGCCACCGCCGTGCTGGTCGAGGGCCAGTGCAGTTGGGGGCGCGTCAGCGGCGCCACCACCGAGCAGTCCAGCGACAACGGCGTCACCGACTTCAGCATCGACAGCACCACCTGGCAGCTCGGCGGGCAGGCCGAGCTCGCCCCGGGCTGGTTCGCGGGCGGTTCGCTGGCCTATGCGCAGGACCGGCTGTCGAGCCACGACGACCTGAGCAAGGGTGACGGCGAGAGCGGCTATGGCGCGCTGACGCTGAAGCGCCAGACCGGGCCGTGGCTGTTCGCCGCCGCGGCGTTCGGCGGGGCGGGACGGTTCGACACCCGCCGCACCATCACCCTGCCCGGGTTCGAGGCGGTGGCCAAGGGCGATCCCGACACCTCGAGCGCCGGCCTGCTACTGCGGGCGGCCTACACGCTCGGGCAGGAGGCGTTCTATTGGCGCCCGAGCATCGACCTGAGCGCGATTCACGTCCGGACCGGGGGGTACCGGGAGCAGGGGGCCGGAGCGCTCGATCTGGAGGTGGAGTCGGCCTCGCAGACGACGTGGGCGCTGACGCCGACGCTCGAGATCGGCGGGCGCGTGGCGCTCGGCGGGGAGCGGGTGCTGCGGCCGTACCTGTCGGTCGGGGCGAGCCTCAAGTCGAACGACGCCTGGCACCAGACGGCCCGGCTGACCGGGGCGCCGGCCGGAGCCGAGCGCTTCACGACCTCGGTGCCGACGGACAGGGTGGTCGGCCGGGTCGGGGCCGGGGTGCAGCTGTTCACCCGCGGCGCGCTCGACCTGCGGCTGCAGTACGACGGCGAATTCTCCGAGTCCCGCACCAGCCACGGCGGTTCGCTGATCGCCTCGCTCAGGTTCTGAAGGCGGGGCGGATTACGGGGTGGCGTGGGGGGCGTCAGCCTGGGACGTGCGAGTGTCGATCAGCCCTCCAGGGCGAACAGTTCGCAGGCGTTGCGCGTGGTGGCGGCGGCGATCGCCTCGGCGGGTTCGCCGCGCAGTTCGGCGGCCACGGCGAGCACTTCGGCCAGGAAGGCCGGCTCGTTGCGGCCGTCGCGGTGCGCGATGCCGGGCTGATCGGGCGAGTCGGTCTCGAGCAGGAAGCCGTCGAGCGGCAGTGCGCGGATCAGCGTGCGCAGGCGGTTGGCGCGCGGGTAAGTCAAAGGCCCGCCGAAGCTGACCCGAAAGCCGAGCTCGCGCAGGCGCGTGGCCTGGGCCAGGCTGCCGGCGTAGCTGTGCACCACGCCGCGCAAGCCCTGTGGACCCCCGACGCGGCGGATGCACTTGATCACCTGGTCGACCGCACGGCGCGCGTGGACGATCACCGGCAGCCCGAAGTCGCGTGCGAGTTTCAGTTGCGCGAGAAAAACGCGCTCTTGCTCGGCGGGATCGGACTCGGCAATGAAGAAATCGAGCCCGCACTCGCCGACCGCGACCGGGCGCTCGCGCGCGAGCCAGCCGGCGAGCTGCGCCAGATGCTCGGGGCGGTGCTCGGCCAGGTAGCAGGGATGCAAGCCATAGGCGGCATGCAGCCCGGGGTAGCGCGCCACGACCTGTTCCAGCTTCGGCCAGCCGGCGGCCGTGACCGCCGGCAGGATCTGGACTGCCACGCCGGCCGCCCGCGCCCGCGCATACGCCGCGTCGCGGTCGGCATCGAACTCGGCAGCGTCGAAGTGGGCGTGGGAGTCGATCAGCATGGTGAGGAGTCAGGAGTGGGGGTGAGGCGGAAAGACGCGGTGTGGGTGGACACATGAAATGAGAATACGGGACTTGGTCGGACGAAGCGGGAAGATGGCGGATGGGACTTACGGATCAGACGGTTACGAGTAGGGGGTTGGCGGCGGGGTCGGCGGGGGGATTTTGAGGAAATCGCCGGTTTCGGGCGTTTCGGACACATGAAGTGAGAAGCCCGCGGCGCGGTTCGAAGGGCGTTCAAAAACCCTTCAAACGGCTCTGAGGGGCGGTTCACAAGATACACCATGACGAGCACCTGGGGAGGGCCCGCGTCGAGGTCGGACGCCGGGCCCTCATTTTTTTTTCGCGCCCGC
>JBDHRG010000169.1:0-8121 GCA_039807445.1 Candidatus Competibacteraceae bacterium | reverse complement strand
ATTCCCGCCATGCCCGCGACCGAGCTCGCCTATGCCCCGCTGCGCCTGAGGAAGGACGAAGAGCGCCGCCTGCGCGCCGGCCACCTGTGGGTCTACAGCAACGAGATCGACACTGCGGCGACCCCGCTCGGCGGTTTGGAGCCGGGAACACCGGTGCAGATCCTCGCGCACAACGGCAAGCCGGTCGGCACCGGCTACGTCAACCCGCACTCGCTGATCGCCGCGCGCCTGGTCAGCCGCGACGCTTCGCACCCGTTCACCGCTTCGCTGCTGGTGCACCGGTTCAAGGTGGCGCTCGCGTTGCGAGACAAGCTGTTCGAGCGGCCGTTCTACCGCCTGGTGCACGGCGAAGCCGACGGCTTGCCGGGGCTGGTGGTCGATCGCTTCGGCGACGTCGTGGTCGCGCAGATCACCACCGCCGGCATGGAGCGCATGAAGCCCGAGATCGCGCGCGCGCTCGACAAGGTGCTGAAGCCGCGCGGCGTGCTGTGGCGCAACGACACCGCGGTGCGCGGGCTCGAGGGCCTGGAGAGCTACGTCGAGGCCGAGGGCGAGGTGCCCGACGGCGTGATCGTCGAAGAGAACGGCGCGCGCTTCCACGCGCCGCTGCGCGAGGGGCAGAAGACCGGCTGGTTCTACGACCAGCGCGACAACCGCGCGCGGCTGCTGAAGTACATCAAGGGCGCGCGCGTGCTCGACGTGTTCAGCTACGTCGGCGCCTGGGGCGTGCTGGCGGCGGCCAGCGGCGCCGAAGCGGTGACGTGCGTCGACGCCTCGGCGCCGGCGCTCGAGCAGGTCGAGGCCAACGCGAAGCTGAACGGCGTCGCCGAGCGGGTGAGCGCGGTCAGGGGCGACGCCTTCGAGGTGCTGAAGCGCCTGCGCGAAGAGCGCGCGCGCTTCGACGTGGTGATCGTCGATCCGCCGGCGTTCATCAAGCGCAAGAAAGACCTCAAGGAAGGCACGGCTGCCTACCGCCGCATCAACGAGATGGCGATGCAGCTGCTCGAGCGCGACGGCTTTCTGGTGAGCTGCTCGTGCTCGCACCACATGAGCCGCGAGAGCCTCGGCGAGGTGCTGCTCGCCGGCGCGCGCCACCTCGACCGCTCGATCGCCTTCCTCGAGCGCGGCCAGCAGGCGGTCGACCACCCGGTGCATCCGGCGATCCCCGAAACCGAATACCTGAAGGCGTTCTACGCGCGGGTGCTGCCCGCCTGACGACTCGAGGCACGAGGAGCGAGGGACGAGGCACGAGGAAGACGAGGGGCCTCACTCGCGCCTCGCTCCTCGTACCTCGTACCTCGTACCTCGTACCTCGTACCTCGCACCTCCGACGGAGACTCCGATGCACCAGTATCTCGACCTCCTGCGCCACGTGCTCGAGCACGGCGCGCGCAAGGCCGACCGCACCGGCACCGGCACCCTGTCGGTGTTCGGTCACCAGATGCGCTTCGATCTGGCCGAGGGCTTCCCGCTGGTCACGACCAAGAAAGTGCACCTGAAGTCGGTGATCCACGAGCTGCTGTGGTTCCTGCGCGGCGACACCAACATCGCCCATCTGCGCAGCCACGGCGTGACCATCTGGGACGAGTGGGCCGACGAAAACGGCGACCTGGGGCCGGTGTACGGCCACCAGTGGCGCTCGTGGTCGGCACCGGACGGGCGCCACATCGACCAGATCGCCAGGGTGGTCGAGCAGCTGAAGACCGACCCGGATTCGCGCCGGATCATCGTATCGGCCTGGAACGTCGCCGACCTGGGCAAGATGCGGCTGGCACCTTGCCATGTTGCCTTCCAGTTCCACGTCGCCGGCGGCCGGCTGTCGTGTCAGTTGTACCAGCGCTCGGCCGACCTGTTCCTCGGCGTGCCCTTCAACATCGCCAGCTATGCGGCCCTGACGCTGATGCTGGCGCAGGTCTGCGGGTTCGAACCCGGCGACTTCATCTGGACCGGCGGCGACTGCCACCTCTATTCGAACCACCTCGAGCAGGTCGAGCTGCAGCTGTCGCGCACGCCGCGGCCGCTGCCGCGGCTTCGGCTGAACCCCGAGGTCAAGGACCTGCTCGCCTTCCGCTTCGAAGACTTCATGCTCGAAGGCTACGACCCGCACCCGCCGATCAAGGCGCCGGTGGCGGTGTGAAGCCGTGACGCCGCGCACGCTACTCCGCAGGCTGGTCGGCGAGCGTCCGCCGCTGTCGTGGCGCGAGCGGGTGGTGTCGGCGCTCGCCTGCGCGCTGGCGCTGCTGGTGGCCGGCTGGGTCGGCCATGCCGTCCTCGAGCGCCCGCCCGCGCAGCTGATGACCGCGGCGATGGGCGCCTCGGCGGTGCTGCTGTTCGCGATGTCGCACAGCCCGGTGGCCGAGCCCTGGCCGATCCTCGGCAGCTACCTGGTCGGCGCGCTGGTCGGGGTGAGCTGCGCGCGGCTGATCCCCGACCCGCTGTTCGCGGCGACGCTGGCTGTCGCCGGCGCAGTGTTCGGCATGCTGGCGCTGCGCTGCCTGCACCCGCCGGGCGGCGCGGTGGCGCTGATCCCGGTGCTGGGCGGTATCCACGACTACGGCTTCGTGCTGGTGCCGGTGCTGCTCGATGCGGCGCTGATGGTCGCGACCGGGCTGCTGGTCAACAATGCGGTGCTGCGCCGCCGCTACCCGGGCTTCCTGGCCAAGCGCGGTGAAACCGTGCACCACCACCGCGACCCGCTGCCGATGGAGCGGCTCGGCATCACCGGCGCCGACCTGAAGGTGGCGCTGGCGCGCTTCGAGCACTTCGTCGACGTGGGCGAAGACGACTTGCGCGAACTGGTGCGACTGGCCGGGATGCAGGCGGTGCGGCGCAGCGTCGGCGAGATCCGCGCGGCAGACATCATGTCGCGCGACCTGATCACCGTCGGTCCGGACGCGCCGATCGATCGCGTCTGGGAACTGCTGCGCTACCATCGGGTGTCGGCGCTGCCGGTGATCGACCTGACCCGGCGCGTGCTGGGGATGGTGACGCTGCTCGACTTCATCCGCCATGCCAATCCGGCCAGCCCGCTGGGGCTGCGCGAGGCGCTGAAGCGCGCGCTGGCGCCGGCGCGACCGCAGCGCGCCGCCGAGATCATGACCCGGCCGGTGATCACGGTACGCGCCGAGCAGCACGTGGTCGAGCTGGTGCCGCTGCTGTCGGACCGCGGCCTGCACCGCGTGCCGGTGGTCGACGCCGAGGGGCGGCTGCTCGGCATGATCGCGCAGTCCGATGTGGTCGCGGCGCTGTACGCCGGGCGGGTGGCCGAAGCTTCGGGCGCGGCGGTCGCGTGAGCACGCCATCCCGGATACAATCGACATTCGCATTCAATACAAAGGAGGGCGTTCCATGCCGCTGATCCGCGTCGAAATGTTCGAGGGTCGCAGCCGCGAGCAGAAACTCGAGCTGATGCAGGCGATCACGCGCGAAACCGCACGCGTGCTGGCGATCGACGAGGAAGGCGTCGACGTCATCATCACCGAGCTCAAGCGCGAGGACTGGAGCACCGGCGGCGTGCCGTGGTCCGAGCGATAAACGGGGCGGCGACGATCATCCGGAAGCCCGCGCGAGCGGGCTTCTTCGTTTCGGGAGGAGCGATGGAAACCGACAAGCTGCGCGTCGACGGGCGCTTCTGGCTGGACCGCGAAGAGCGGCCGTTCCTCGGGCGCGGCCGCGTCGAGCTGCTCGAGCGCATAGCGGCGTGCCGCTCGATCGCCGAAGCCGCGCGCCAGCTCGGCATGGGCTACAAGACCGCGTGGGACCTGGTCGACGCGATGAACAACCTCGCTGACCAGCCGCTGGTGACGCGCGTCAAGGGTGGTCGCCAGGGCGGTGGCACACAGCTGACCGAGTACGGCTGCCGTGTCGTCGCGACCTTCCGCGCGATGGAGCGTGACTATGCGGCGATGCTCGCCGAGCTGAAGGCCCGCTACCCGGATTTCGAAACCGTGCGCGAGCTCGACCGCCGGCTGCGGTTGCGTACCAGCGCGCGCAACCAGCTGCGCGGGCGCGTCGCCGGCATCGAACCCGGCCCGCTCGGTGTCAGCGTGGCGCTCGAACTCGGCGGCGGTGCGGTGCTGCGCGCTGCGGTGACGCCGGCGAGTGTCGAGGCGCTGGGCTTGAGCGAAGGCTCGGAAGCTTTCGCGTTGCTGAAGGCGACCGCGGTGCAGCTCGCCGCGGTGGCGCCGGCCGATGCGGCGCAGGCGCTGCGCGGGCGGGTGCTGTCGGTGCAGGCCGAGGCGGCCGGCGGCAGCGTCGAAGTGACGCTGGGGTTCGGCGACGGACAGGTGCTGAGCGCCGCGCCGGCGGCCGAGGCGTTTGCCGCGCTCGGCCTGACCGAGGGCGCGGAGGCCTGGGCATTGGTCGACCCGGCGCAAGTGATCCTGGCGGTCGCGGGCTGAGGGGATTACGTTGATAATTAACATATAGTAATCTTTCAGGGCCCGTTAAGCTCCGTACCCTCCGTGTCGCACCCCGGCGGTGCGACGGCAGTTTCCATCCCGAGCGAACCAGGAGTTCCGAATGAAGATCAGCGCCCGCAACCTCTTCCGTGGCCGTGTCACCTGCCTGATCCGCGGCGCGGTCAACAGTGAAGTCACGCTCGACGTCGCCGGCACGGCGCTGGTCGCCGTCGTCACCAACGAAGCCGTCGAGGCGCTCGGTCTGGCCGAGGGTGGAGAGACACTGGCGCTGATCAAGGCTTCGTCGGTGCTGGTCGGCGTCGGTGAAGGCACCCGGCTCAGCGCCCGCAACCAGCTGGTCGGCACGGTGAGCCGCGTGGTCGAAGGCGCGGTCAACGGCGAAGTCGTCATCGACCTTGATCAAGGCAGCGAAGTCGTCGCCGTGCTGACCAACGCGAGCATCCGCCGCCTGGGACTGGTGGTGGGCACCCGGGCCAGCGCGATCATCAAGGCGTCGTCGGTGCTGCTCGCGGTCGAGTGAAGGCCGATCAGGCGGCGTCGAACACGCCGCCGCAGGCGTTCTGGATGCGGGCCCAGGCGCCGGCCTCGCCCTCGCGGTCGCGGATCGCCTTGCACGGCAGGGTTTCGGCGACCGCGCCGTGGCGGTAGATCACCAGCGTGTCGGCGAAGGTGCGCACGTCCTCGAGGTCGTGGGTGATCACCACCATCGGCACGCGGAAGCGCTCCTGGATCGCGGTCAGCTCGTCGCGCATGCGCCCGCGCAGCAGGAGGTCCATCGCCGCGAACGGCTCGTCGAGCAGCAGCACCTCGGGCTCGTGCAGCAGCGCGCGCGCCAGCGCGACGCGCTGGCGCTGGCCGCCGGAGAGGTCGCGCGGCAGGCTGTCGGCGAGCATCGACAGGCCGAACAGCTCGAGCATCGCGCCGACCCGCTCGCGTCCCTCGGCCGACAGCCGCCACGGCCAGCGCCGCAGTGCGTAACCGGCATTGTCGGCCACCGTCAGGTGCGGGAACAGCGCGTAGTCCTGGAACAGGTAGCCGACGCGGCGTTCGCGCGCCGGCAGGTCGATGCCGCACGCCGAGTCGAACAGCACCCGCCCGCCGAGCGCGATGCGTCCGCGCTCGGGGCGCATCAGCCCGGCGATCGCCTGGATGGTGACGCTCTTGCCCGAGCCCGAGGGGCCGAAGATCACCATGCGCTCGTCGGCCGACTCGAACGCCGCCCTGAGCAGGAATTCGCGCGCGCGACGGCCGCGGCCGGTGCGCAGGCGTACGTCGATGTCGACCGAGAGTTTCATCGTGGGCTCACTCAGCGGCGCGGGGCGAGCAGGCGGCTCGAGACGACCAGGATGGTCACGCACACGGCCGAGATCAGCAGCACCAGCGCATCGGCGCGGGCCTCGTCGCCGGCCTGGACCGCGTCGTAGACCGCCAGCGACAGCGTCTGCGTGCGCCCGGGCAGATTGCCGGCGATCATCAGCGTCGCGCCGAACTCGCCCATCGCCCGGGCGAAGGCGAGCAGCGTGCCGGCGAGCGTGCCGCGCGCGGCCAGCGGCAGGGTGACGCGGAAGAACACTGCGGGCTCGGTCGAGCCCAGCGTGCGCGCGGCGCGCTCGAGCGTGGGCTCGACGTCTTCGAGCGCGGCGCGCGCCGACTTGAACACCAGCGGGAAGGCGACGATCGCCGCGGCCAGCACCGCACCCTGCCAGGTGAACATCAGCTGGATGCCGAAGGTGTCGTCGAGCCACGGCCCCAGCCAGCCCTTGCGGCCGACGACGACGATCAGGTAGTAGCCGAGCACCGTCGGCGGCATCACCATCGGCAGCGTCAGGATCGCGTCGAGCGTATCCCGGCCGGGGAAGCGGACGCGGGCGAACACGAAGGCGAGCGCGACGCCGCCGACCAGCGCGATCAGCGTCGCCAGCAGCGACACCTTCAGCGTCAGCGCCAGCGGTGCCCAGTCGGCGGCGTCGAGCATGGCCGTCCGATTCCTCAGTTCGGCGACTTGAAGCCGTAGCGCTTCAGCACCGCCTGGCCCTCGGCCGAGCGCACGTAGTCGACGAAGGCCCGGGCCAGCGGCTTGCGGCTGCCGGCCACCACCGCGATCGGGTAGACGATGGCCTGCTCGGTCGGGACCTCGAGCGCGATCCTGACCTTGTCCTTGTCCTGCGCGGCGTCGGTCGCGAACACGAAGCCGGCCTCGACTTCGCCGCGGCCGACGTAGTTGAGGCTCTGGCGCACGTTCTCGGCCAGCACCAGCTTGGGCTCGACCGCCCCCCACTGGCCGGCGGCGGCGAGCGCGGCGCGGGCGTAGCGGCCGTTCGGAGTGGTCGCGGGGTTGCCGATCGCGACGCGCTCGACTTCGGGGTCGGCGAGCGCGGCCAGCCCGTCGAGCTTCAGCGTCGAGTCCCTGGGCACGACCACGACCAGGCTGTTGCCGGCGAAGTCGCGGCGCGAGCCGGGCTCGAGGTGCCTGCCGGCCTCGGCCTTGTCCATCGTCTCCTGGTCGGCCGAGGCGAACACGTCGACCGGTGCGCCCTTCTCGATCTGGGCCAGCAACGCACCCGAGGCGGCGAAGTTGAAGGTGATCCTGTCGCCGGCGTGCTTGCGTTCGAAGCCCTGGCCGATCTCCTTGAAGGCGTTGGTCAGGCTGGCCGCAGCCGAGACGATCAGTTCCTCGGCCTGCGCGCCGGCGGCGAACAGCGAGGCGGCGAGCAGCAGGGGCAGGCGACGCTTGGTCATCACGGGGGTGCTCCTTGCACGATCGCGGAGGATTTCGGAAACGGCCGGGCAGGGGCAGGCGCCCACCGGCGGGACTCTAACAGAAAATTCAGAATGCATATATTTGTTTGAATATATCGCTTGCCGGGCCGATTCCCCTTGACCGAGGTCACGCCCGCCTCGGCCCGGAGCGCGAGGCGCCGCTTCGCCCGCGGAGCGGGGATCAGCGCCGGTACGATGGATCGAGGCGGTCGAGCCGGCGCTTGAGCCCGGCCCACATCAGCGCGTTGTCGGGCGAAGGGCCGCCATCGTCCGATGCCAGCGCCTGCACCTCGCGCGCGACCGCGGCGTCGATCTCGGTCAGTGCTGCGCCGCTGGCTTGCGCCAGCAGCTGCGTGCGGCAGGCGCGCTCGAAGTCGAACATCAGCAGGAAGGCGTCGGCGGGGTCCCAGCCGATGGTCACCAGGCCGTGGTTGCGCAGCACGACGTGCTTCGCGCTGCCGAGCCCGGCCACCAGGCGCTCGCGGTCTTCGGCGCTCAGTACCAGCCCCGTGTACGGGAAGTACGCGATCGAGCCGAGCTGGAACAGCGCGTGCTGGCTGTAGGGCTTGAGCCCATCGCGCTGCGCCGCGAGCGCGATGCCGTGGTCGGTGTGGGTGTGCAGCACGCACAGGGCATCGGCGCGGGCGGCATGGATGGCGGCGTGCAGCACGAAGCCGCCCTTGCTGACGCCGTAGGGCGAATCCATGGCCTTGTCGCCGGCCAGATCGACCTTCACCAGGCTCGAGGCACTGATCTCGTCGAACATCAGCCCGAAGGGGTTGATCAGGAAGTGGTGGTCTTCGCCCGGCACGCGCGCCGAGATGTGGCTGTAGATCAGGTCGTCCCAGCCGTGCAGCGCCACCAGCCGGTAGGCGGCGGCCAGATCGACGCGCAGCCGCCATTCCTCGGCGCTGACGCGGTGCTGGAGCGAGGGCAGGTC
>JBDHRG010000168.1:0-8151 GCA_039807445.1 Candidatus Competibacteraceae bacterium | reverse complement strand
CGGCGGTTGACCGAGGAGATCACCAGCATCGGCACCGAGTCGGCGTAGGCCTGGCCCATCGCGGTGGCGATGTTGGTCAGCCCCGGGCCGGTGATCGTGAAGCACACGCCGGGCTTGCCGCTGGCGCGGGCGTAGCCGTCGGCCATGAAGCCGGCGCCCTGCTCGTGGCGCGGCGTGACGTGGCGGATCGTCGAGCCGTGCAGGCCGCGGTAGAGCTCGACGTTGTGCACGCCGGGGATGCCGAACACGGTGTCGACGCCGTAGCCCTCGAGCAGGCGGATCAGGGCTTCGCCGCAAGTACGCATCGCGGAGGTCCTCCGAAAGTGATGAAGGTTGGTGGGGGTCAGCGCGGAACCCGGCGCTTGCCGCGCAGCAGGTGCAGCGCGATGCCGATGCAGGTCAGCAGCACCAGCGTCGCCGAGACCGCGGCGATGACCGGGTCGACGTCCTCGCGGATGCCGTCCCACATGCGCCGCGGCAGCGTGAAGATCGCGCGGCTGGTGATGAACAGCGTCACGACCAGCTCGTCCCACGAGGTGATGAAGGCGAACAGCGCGCCGGCGAAGATGCCCGGCCTGATCGAGGGCAGGATCACCCAGCGCAGCGTCTGCGACAGGTCGGCGCCGAGGTTGCGCGCCGCCTGCTCGAGCTTGATGCCGACGTTGGCGAGCGAGGCCGACACCGTCACCACCACGTAGGGCACCGCCAGGATGGCGTGCGCCAGCGTCGTGCCGAGGTAGGTGTCGAGCAGGTCGAGGTCGATCCACATCCGGTAGAACACCAGCGCCGAGACGATCGGCGGCACGATCATCGGCAGCAGCGTCAGCACGCGCAGGACTTCGCCGAGGCGCGAGGCGACGGTGCCGAGCGCCTCGGTGCGCGCGACCACGTGGAACGCCGAGCCGAGGTAGTTCCAGTGCAAGACTTCGCCGGCAGTGCGGTTCACGCCGGCACCGGGATCGCGTTCGGACAGCTCGAGCTTCTCGGGACGCAGCGCCAGCAGCGCGCGTTCGCCGGCGCGGCCGAGCGTGCCGCGGTGCGCGAAGCGCGCGCCGCCGACGCGGTAGACGCTGTGCCCGCCGTCGCCGCCCTCGACCTGCGCGTCGATGAACAGGCTCTCGCCGAGGAAGCTGGCGACGAAGCGCGAGCGCGGGCGTTCGTACAGCTCTTCGGGGGTGCCGATCTGCACCAGCCGGCCGTCGCGCATGATCGCGATGCGGTCGGACATCGACAGCGCTTCTTCCTGGTCGTGGGTGACGAACAGGAAGGTCGAGCCCAAGCGCTGGTGCAGCGCCTTCAGCTCGAGCTGCACCTCGGTGCGAAGCTTGCGGTCGAGCGCGCCGAGCGGCTCGTCGAGCAGCACCACGTCGGGCTCGAACACCAGCGCGCGCGCCAGCGCGACGCGCTGCTGCTGCCCACCCGAGAGCTGGCGCGGCAGGCGCTCGGCGAGGTGGCCGAGGCGCACCAGCTCGAGGCTCTCGCGCACCCGGCGCTCGGCGTCGCTGCCCTTGATGCCGCGCACGCGCAGCGGGAAAGCGATGTTGTCGCGCACGCTCATGTGCGGGAACAGCGCATAGCCCTGGAACACCATGCCGAAGTTGCGCCGCTCGGGCGGCAGCGCGACGATGCTGCGGGTGTCGACGCGGATGTCGCCGGCGCTCGGCTGGGTGAAACCGGCCACCATGCTCAGCAGCGTCGTCTTGCCCGAGCCCGAGGGACCGAGGATGGTCAGGAACTCGCCACGCGGCGCGTCGATCGAGACCTCGTGCACCGCGGTGGTGCCGGCGTAGCGTTTGCTGATCCGGTCGATGTGCAGCTCGTGGGCGCAGCTGTGCGGCTGCTGCGTCACAGCGGACCCGCTCGCGGGCCTCGTCGAGGCTGGGGCCTGGCTTGCCATCCCGTATCTCTCCTTTGCGATCGAGGAATCCGGAGTCCGCATGCGGAACTTGTCCTTAGTTGCAGACTGTACGTTCATTCAATACCTATCGCGCTGAGAAAGAAAATGTTTTTTTGTTAATCAAAATTAGGTTGAACGTTCATTCAATAGCAGTCATAGTACGCCGCACCGCCTGACCGCGTGCCGCACCCCGGCCGCGAACCTGCCACAGGAGTCGCCATGAGCGAGATCGTCGAACGAAACCACGGCCCGGTCCGGGTGCTGCGGCTGAACCGGCCCGACAAGCGTAATGCGCTGAAGGTCGGCACCTTCGCCGAGCTGCATCGGCGGCTCGACGCCGCCGCCGCCGATCCCGGGGTGCGCTGTCTGGTGCTGACTGGCACCGGTGCGAGCTTCTGCGCCGGTGCCGACGTCGAGGAATGGGCCGAGGCCGAGGCGCGCGGCGAGCTCGAGACCTACGGCTGGACCGATGCTGCGCATCGCTTCGTGCATGCGCTGGCCGCCTTCCCGAAGCCGACGGTCGCGGCGCTGAACGGCTCGGCGGTCGGCGCCGGCGTCGACCTGGCGCTGGCCTGCGATTTTCGCGTCGCCGCCGCGTCGGCGTCGCTGCGCTGCGGTTACACCGGCATGGCGTACAACCCCGACATGGGCAGCACCTGGTTCCTGCCGCGGCTGATCGGCGCCGAGCGCGCCAAGCGCTTCGTGTTTCTGAACGAGAAGCTCGGCGCTGCGGATGCCGCGGCCTGGGGGCTGGTCGGCGAAGTGGTCGAGGCCGAGCGCCTGGAGGAAATGGCGCTCGCCTTCGCCGCGCGGCTCGCGGCCGGGCCGACGGTGGCGCTGGCGCACGCCAAGCGGCTGATCGATTCCGCCGGCGAGCGCGTGCTCGAGGCCCAGCTCGCGCTCGAGCGCGCGGCCGGGGAAGACTGTGGGCGCACGCGCGATGCGCGCGAGGCGCTGGAGGCGGCGCAGGCGCGGCGCGCGCCGGTTTTCGAGGGGAGATAGAGCGATGAACTTCATGCTGAGTACCGAGCAGGAGATGCTCGTCGACGCGGTCCGCAGCTTCGTCGAGCACGAGCTGCAGCCGCACGAGGCCGCGGTCGATCGGGCCGACGCCGTTGCGCCCGAGCTCGCCGCCGAGATCCGCCGCAAGGCGCTCGAGCTCGGTTTCTACGCCGTCAACATGCCGGCCGAGGTCGGCGGCGGCGGTCTCGATTACGTGTCGCAGGCGCTGTTCGAGCGCGAGCTCGGCCACACCAGTTGGGCGCTGCAGGTGTTCGTCGGGCGCCCGAGCAAGATCCTGATGGCGTGCCAGGGCGACCAGATCGGCACCTACCTGCTACCGACGGTGCGCGGCGAGCGCATCGACTGCTTCGCGCTGACCGAGCCGGGGGCCGGCTCGGATGCGATGGGCATCCGCACCCGCGCGGTGCGCGCCGGTGGCGACTACGTGATCAACGGCTCCAAGCACTTCATCAGCCACGCCGGCGAGGCCGACTACATCATCCTGTTTGCGGTCACCGGCGAGGACGAGGTCGGCGGCCGGCGGCGCAAACGCATCACCTGCTTCCTGGTCGACAAGGACACGCCGGGGCTCGAGATCCGCCGCGGGCCGAGCTGCACCAGCCTGCGTGGCTATCACCAGTACGAGCTGTTCTTCAGCGACTGTCGCGTGCCGGCGGCGCAGATCCTCGGCGAGGAGGGCAAGGGCTTCGATCTCGCCAACGAATGGCTCGGCGCCGGGCGGGTGATGGTCGCCGCCAACTGCGTCGGCCGCGCGCAGCGCGCCTACGCGATGGCCGCCGAGTGGGCGGCCACGCGCAAGCAGTTCGGCAAGCCGATCGGCGCCTTCCAGGGCACGGCGTTCAAGCTCGCCGACATGGCGACCGGGCTGCGCGCGGCCGAGCTGCTGATGCTCTACACCGCCGACAAGCTCGACCGCGGCACCATGACCGACGCCGACGCGGCGATGGCCAAGGTCTTCGCGACCGAACTGCTGGGGCGCGTCACCGATGACGCGGTGCAGATCTACGGCGGCATGGGGCTGATGGACGAGCTGCCGATCGAGCGCTTCTGGCGCGATGCGCGCATCGAGCGCATCTGGGAAGGCACCTCCGAGATCCAGCGCCATATCATCTCCCGCGAGGTCCTGCGCGAGCACGCGCGGGAGTGAGCCTGATCCGGGGGGGGGTAGCGAGATGGTCGGTGCGTTGAAGTCGGTGCGGTCGGCGAAGAAGGGGCCGCGTGCGCGCGGTGTGCGCGAAGAGCCGGGGGTCCGCCGTCAGGCGATCGTCGAGGCAACGATGCGCTGCATCGCCGAGTACGGCTATGCGGCGACGACGATCGACCGGATCTGCGAAGAGGCGGACATTTCGCGCGGTCTGATCAACCACCACTTCAGCAGTAAGGACGAGCTGATCGCGCAGACCTACAAGCAACTCGCCGAGGACCTGAAGGCCGAGACGCGCCGCGCGGTGCAGGCGAGCGAGGGCGGAGCCGAGGCGAGGCTGCGGGCGATCGTCCGCGTCAGCTTCCAGGCGCCGATCTTCGACGAGCGCACGCTGGCGGTGTGGCTGGGCTTCTGGAGCGTGGTGCGCACCAGCGAGGTCTTGCGCGGCATGCACCGCGAGCTGTACGCGAGCTACCGTCGCGCGCTGGCGGGCATCCTCGAGGCGATGGCGCGCGAGCGCGGCGTCGCGATCGACGCTCCGCGCGCAGCGCTGACGCTGACGGCGCTGATCGACGGGTTGTGGCTCGAGTGGTGCCTCGACCCGCAGGCCTTCAGCCCCGAGGCCGCCGAGGCCGCCTGCCTGGCGGTGTTGGAAGGACTTTTCCGATGAGAGAGGGGAAAACCGATGTTTCGCGATGATCTTCTGCAGGGCAAGCGCATCCTCGTCACCGGCGGTGGCACCGGCATCGGCTACAACATCGGCCGACGCCTGCTCGAGCTCGGCGCGCGGCTGGTAATCTGCGGCCGGCGGCAAGCCGTGCTCGAGGAAGCGGCCGACCGGCTCGCCGCCGAAACCGGCGGCGAGGTGCGCTGGCACGTCTGCGACATCCGCCAGGCCGAGGCGGTCGAGGCGATGCTCGACGCCATCTGGGCCGAGGCGCCGCTCGACGGCCTGGTCAACAACGCCGCCGGCAACTTCGTCGCCAGGAGCGAAGAGCTGTCGCCGCGGGCGATGGATGCCGTGATCAACATCGTGCTGCACGGCACCGCCTACGTGACCTTCGGCTGCGGCAAGCGCTGGCTGGCAGAGGGGCGCAAGGCCAGCGTGCTGTCGGTCGTGACCACCTACGCCTGGACCGGCTCGGCCTTCGTCGTGCCCTCGGCGATGGCCAAGGCCGGCGTGCTGGCGATGACGCGCAGCCTCGCGGTCGAGTGGGGCGGGCGCGGCATTCGGCTGAACGCGGTCGCTCCCGGACCGTTCCCGACCGAGGGCGCCTGGGACCGCCTGGTGCCGCGGCCCGAGCTGGCGCAGGCCTTCGAGCGCAAGAACCCGCTCGGGCGCGCCGGCGACCACCGCGAGCTGGCTGACCTGGCGAGCTTCCTGCTGGCCGACGGCGCGGCCTACATCAACGGCGAAGTCGTCACGATCGACGGCGGCGAGTGGCTCAAGGGCGCCGGGCAGTTCAACTTCCTCGGCGACATGATGCGCGACGAGGACTGGGACGCGCTGAAGCCGAAGAAGAAGGGCTAGGAAGAAACAACCCCGTATTGAAGCAGCGTTTCATGCGTCGCGGGTCGTGCGAAGCACGGTGAACAACTGATACCAGGCTTCCATAAGCGCTCGGCCTACATTCTCCCTCCCCCGTCGAGGGGGAGGGAATGGATAGCAGAGGCGTTCAAGGGAGTCTGGTATGAGCGCCGCGACGTATCCCCGAACACCAGGAGGAAGCACCCCCATGAGCGCCCTCGACCGCGTCGGCACGACGCGCGCCGCCCGGCTGCGCCGGTTTCTCGCCCCCCGCCACCTCGCCTTCTTCGGCGGCGGCAAGATCACCGCCGCGATCGCGCGCTGCCGCGCCTTCGGCTTCGACGGACCGATCTGGCTGGTCAACCCCAGGCACGCCGAGATCGACGGCATTCGCTGTTACGCTTCGGTCGACGAGCTGCCCGAGGCGCCCGATGCCAGCTTCATCGCTACGCCGGCGGCGGCGACCGTCGAGATCGTGCGCGCGCTCGCCGCGTGCGGCGCCGGCGGCGCCGCCGCCTACGCCTCGGGCTTCGCCGAGGCCGGGGACGCCGCGCTGCAGCGCGCGCTGGTCGAGGCGGCAGGCGACCTGGCGCTGCTCGGCCCGAACTGCTACGGCCTGATCGACGGCTTGCACGGCGCGGCGCTGTGGCCGGTGGCGCAGGGCGCCCGGCGCGTGAGCGAGGGCGTGGCCGTGATCACGCAGAGCGGCAACCTCGGCTACAACCTGTCGATGAGCGAGCGCGGCGTGCCCTTCGCCTACCTGATCAGCGTCGGCAACCAGGCGGTGCTCGACGTCGCGGCGCTGGTCGAGGCGCTGCTCGACGAGCCGCGCGTCAAGGCGATCGGCGTGCACCTCGAGGGGCTGCGCGACGTCGCGGCCTTCAGCCGCGCAGCGGCGCGGGCGCTCGAGCGCGGCATCCCGATCGTCGCGCTGAAGGTCGGCGCCTCGCAGGTCGGCGCGAAGCTGGCGCTCAGCCACACCAGCTCGCTCGCCGGCTCCGACGCGGTGTACCAGGCGCTGTTCGCGCGTCTGGGCATCGTCCGCGTCGACACGCCGGTGGCGCTGCTCGAGACGCTGAAGTGCCTCGCCCACGGCATGAGCTCGCCGGGACGGCGGCTGGCCGCGCTGACGTGCTCGGGGGGCGACGCGGGGCTCGCCGCCGACCTGGCCGAGCGCGAGGGCATCGACTATCCGGAACTGTCCGACGCGGGCCGGGCGCGACTGCGCGAAGTGCTGCCGGACTACGCCACGCTGTCCAACCCGCTCGACTTCACCACCACCGCCTGGGGCGAACCCGAGGTGCTGGGCGCCTGCTGCGACGCGGTGCTGGCCGAGGGCTGCGACGCGGGGGTGCTGGTGCTCGACTACCCGAAGCAGGCCTCGGGCGAGCGCCCGGCCTGCGACCTGGTGGCCGATACCTTTGCCGCGGCGCTGGCGCGCCACCGCCGCCCGGGGGCCGTGGTGTCGGTGTTCCCCGAGCTGCTGCCGGTCGAAGCCGTGCAGCGGCTCGCCGCCGCCGGGGTGCCGGCGCTGCAGGGCTTGCATGAAGGCTTCGCCGCGATCGCTGCCGGGATGCGCTATGCCGAGCGCCGCGCCGAGGTGCTGGCGGGCGGCGAGCTCGAGCGCCTGCCGGTGCTCGCCGCGCCTTCCCCCGCAGGCGAGGCGCGGCTGCTCGACGAATGGGACAGCAAGCAGTGGTTGCGCCGCTACGGCTTGCCGGTGCCCGAAGGCGTGCTGGTCGCGCCCGAAGATGCGCCGGCGGCGGCCGAGGCGCTCGGCTTCCCGGTGTGCGTCAAGCTCGTCAGCGCCGAGCTGCCGCACAAGACCGAGATGGGCGCGGTCGAGCTGCGTCTGGGCTCGGCCGCCGAGGTCGCGGCGGCGGTCGCGCGGATGCGCGCGGCGGTCGCGGCGAAGGCACCGCAACTGCGCACCGAGCGCATCCTGGTCGAGCGCATGGCGCCGGCGCCGGTCGCCGAGCTGATCGTCGGCGTCAAGCGCGAAGCGGGTTTCGGCCTGGCGCTGGTGATCGGCGCGGGGGGCGTGCTGGTCGAAGTGTTGCGCGACAGCGCGACGCTGTTGCTGCCGACCGACGCCGCGGCGGTGCGGCGTGCGCTGATGGGCTTGCGCTCGAGCCGGCTGCTGACCGGCTACCGTGGCAGCCCTGCCGGGGATGTCGAGGCCGCCGTGCGGGCGATCCTCGCGGTGGCGGAGTTCGCCGTAGCCCACGCCGGGCAGCTCGAGGAGCTCGACGTGAACCCGCTGCTGGTATTGCCGAACGGAGCCGTCGCGGTCGATGCCCTGATCCGGATCAGCGATGCCGTGCTGCCCGGACCGCGCTAGTGCAGGCATGTCGAGCGAGCACGGCTGCGCCGGCGTGGACGATCGGTTAAACTGGCACGCTTCATCGAAGCCCGCCGGCGCCGCGGCCGGTTCGCAAGCACGCTCAGGGGATGCGCATGTTCAGCAGAGAGATGACGATCGCCGACTACGACGCCGAGCTCGCCGCCGCGATCGCCGCCGAGGCGCGGCGCCAGGAAGAGCACATCGAGCTGATCGCC
>JBDHRG010000167.1:0-8175 GCA_039807445.1 Candidatus Competibacteraceae bacterium | reverse complement strand
CGCACCCCGGCCTCGCCGACCCACACCAGCAACGTCCCGACCCGCGCCGCCAGCGCGGCGGCGGCGTGCGACACGCGGGTGCCGGGCTCGAGCATGATGCAGGCGATCGACCCGACCGGGATCTGCTTGCGCACGCCGGTCTGGTCGACCACGACGAAGGCGCCGTCGAGCACGTCGACTTCGCCGCGGTACAGGAACACCAGCGACACGCGCTCCTTCATCGGCAGGGGTTTCAGCGGTGGCAGCATGTCTTACCCTCGCGCGAGGCTCAGCATGCCGCAACCGAAAGCCTTGCCCGGTCCGACGCCGCATCGAATCAGCTCACCGAACCGTTCTGCGTCAGTCACTTCGAGCACGCCGTCGAACAGGCACGTTGCCAGCTTTCCAGGATGGTCTTTCTTGCGAAAGTAGAGCGGCGGCAGACCCGAGCAGGCGCTCGCGAGCAACCGAGCACCACCCTCGAGCTTGCGTGCGAGCCAGGCAAGCTGCTCCTCCTCGCGGATCAGCGGAACACGACAGGACTTGATTTCGCCCCGGTGGTTGAGTCTGCCGTCAGCGTCCTTGATCGTCCTGACCGGGT
Source organism: Candidatus Competibacteraceae bacterium (assembly GCA_039807445.1). Taxonomy (GTDB): domain Bacteria; phylum Pseudomonadota; class Gammaproteobacteria; order Competibacterales; family Competibacteraceae; genus JBDHRG01. The sequence goes on along the minus strand of JBDHRG010000167.1, from coordinate 7,595 downwards.
TCGCCAGCAGCCGGAAACGCAGCCCCCGCCCCGGCGACAGCGCGAGCGCATATTCACGACAGGCGAGCACCCGCACCCGCTCGGCACTCTCCGGCCGGACGGCGGACTGGAGCAATACCCGCGTCGGGCCTCTTGCAGCCCCCTCCTCGACTCTGAAGAGGAAATCCCGCGCTGCCTCATCCCGACCGGGAAAGAGTTTCCAGAGCGCTCGATGCCACTGGTACGGATCGCGCGCGGCCGCCCTGTCGAACTCAATCTGGCTCAGAAACATCGGCACCTCCCGCTTCCCTGGTTTCGACGAAGACCTCGCGCGCAGCGAACTGCCGTGGTCGGACGATCACCGGCACGTCACGCACCCGCAGACGCAGGCCGTCGCCTTCCTCGGCGTACACCCTGCCGGCATGGGGCCAGATCAGGTCCAGCGCCGCCCCCAAGTCGACCGCCTCGATGACGGCTTCGAACAGCGGCCGTGCCAACGGGCAGCTGCGCCGCCCAAGGCTGGGCGTGAACACCGGCCGGCGCACCGCCAAGGCCAGGTCGTCCGGCCCAAAAGCGGCATCCGCACGGAAGCCGACCGCAACCGTGAACACCCCATCGCAGAGATACTCGCGCCGCGAAACCACCGGATCCTTGCGTACGCCGCCTCCGACCGTGCGGGCATCCAGCACGGTGTGGAAGTCCGTGATGCGGACCGCCGGCAAGGGCGCTCGCACGGGTCGCGTGGTCTCCGAGCGCCCCGTGGCGAGCCAGAGGTCGGCCGCGCTGCGACGGTCGGCTCGCACGGCGATCCGAACGGACTCGGCCAGCGCCTTTTGGCCGGCGACATCGTCTCGGCGCAGCCCGAGACACGCGCCGAGCAGACCGAGCAGGCCGCTGCGCGTCGGGAAGTCTTCGACCGGCCGATAGTCCTCGAAGGTATGCGCTCCCCAGGCCTGCATCGGCCCGGCGAGCTTCAGGATCAGGAACCGCTCCATGTCGGACTCTGCTCAGACGGCGCCGTCACGGGCGATCCAGCTACTCAGATCGGCAAGCGTGATCTGCCGCTGCACGCCTTCGGGCAGTGCTCGCTCGGGATCGAGCACGAAGGCTGCGGCCTTCTCTTCCAGACCGTAGCCGCGATGCACTTGCGTCCAGTAGTCGAACATCGCTTGCTGCGAAGGTTCGCGCAGGCCCCCGCCCCGCGGCGTCCGGACCGGCGCCTCGAAGGCGTTGGCGAGCGACAGCGGCAGGTCGGACAGCGCCACCAGCACCGCATCCGCGGGATTGTGCGCCGCGAAGCTCTGCTGCTTGGCGTCGGGCACCACGGTGGCGAGCAGATGCGCGATGTGGCCGGCGATCTCCAGGGCCTTCTGCCGCGGCGCGCCGCCGAGATTCGCCTGTAGCTGCCCGAGGTTGAGACTCGCGTGACGGTAGAAAACGCCGCTGGCGAACTCCTGCGTGTTCAGGTGTGCAGCGCCGGTTTCCCCGGCATCGCTGACCAGATCGTCGACTGCGGTGAACCAGTCGATATCGCTGTCCACCGCGTGCGTGGTAATCGCATGTGCAATAGCGAGCGCACCATCGACGGGAGTCATCAAACCGGTGGTTGCCATGCGACCGGAAAGTGCAATATCGATAGCTACGGCTAATGCCTTTTGCAACTCGGCGGTACGAGTACTCATCACCTTCTCGATCTTGGCCACTATCGATTCCTGTTCGAGTTGCTCCTCAGTCTTCTTTTTATTGCCTTTCTGCTTGGCAAATTTTTCCTTGATCTTCTTCAACTCTTCGTCGCTGAGACCCGCTTTCCTGACTTCCTTCACAGCCGCACAGATGAGGCGGATTTCCGCGAGAACCCAAGGTGCCACGGCCACGCCCTTGCCGTCTTTCTGTTTCCCCGTTTCCTCCTCAACGTTCTCTTCAACGTCCTCCTTAGCGGCTTCGGTTTCGGCGTCCGCCGCCTTTTCCGCCTTTGCTTTCGCCTTTACGAAGAGATTGATCGCCTCACCAACGATATCTGAATCGAACTCATTCTTCAGCTTTTCGGCGAACTTGCATTTCAGCAGATCCAGGCTTCGAGTACGCACCGACGGTTCGCCGAACTGCCGACGGTAGTAGTCGCTGAACCGGATCGCGCGCTTGAGGCTCTGACTGGAGATGCGCACTCGCCGCACGCCGCCGAAGATCGCCGACTTCTGCATGTTCATGTCGTCGCGGTTGAGGCACGACGGGCTGTGCGAGATGAGGACGTGGAAATTCACGAAGTTGTGCATGGCAGATCCCCTTGCGGTGGTCGATGGTCAGTGGTCGGCGACGGCTCGAGGCATGCGGTAGAAGTCTTCGAGCAGGCGGCGCTTGTTGTCGTCGCTCCACCAATAGAGCTGCGGTCCGAGCTGGGTCCAGTCGACCTTCGGGCGCGCCTGCTGCAGCAGCCGGCGCAACTGGATCAGGTCGTTCGGTTCCTGGCTGCGGATCACCTGGAACAGACGCTTCTCGCTGACTTTGGCCTGCGCGAACGACGCGCCCAGCGGCGCAGCACCGCTCGCATGCTCGGCCCAAGGCAGGCAGTACACGACACGCCGCCAGCCGTGACGCGTATCGGCACCGATCAGACGATAGAACGCCGGGACCTCGGTCAGGTCGCCGGGCACGCGGACCCGGCGCAACTCCGCCTTGCGGCCCGGCTCCAGCTCGCTCCAGCGTTGCCACAGGGCGACGAAATCGGGCTTGTCAGACATCGGTCATCTCCTTTTCCCTGAGCGCGGCCAAGTCCTTGCGAAGCTTGGTCCGCGCAGCGGCGATCGCGTGCACGAGTTCCGGATCGTGGCGGTAGGGCGACGTCACCGCCTCGCCCACCGCCTCGGCCAGCGCCGCCAGCGCGCTCCCGAATGTGGCGAACTGCTCGGCGAAGCCCTGAAAGTCGAGCTCGCGCAGACAGTCGAGCAATAGAGGGCCGCTGCGGGCGAGGAAACGCGCCTCGCCGATCTCGTGCACCGCGACGCCGAGGCCCTTGAAGGTGCCCTTCTGCCCTTTCGCCGCCCAGTACAGGCTACCGCGCAGTGCCTGCCGCACGTCGAGCGCCCGGCCCACCAGATCCCTGATCTGCGCCTCGCCGTCTTCCCAACCCGGCGCGAAGCTGAACAGCTCGTGGCGACGCTCGATCACGTTCGCCTGGTTGTTGCGGTAGCCGCCGACCAGCAGGCGCATCGCCCCCCGCGCGAAGGAGTTGGCACGCCGGGCCGCGACCACCGCCGCGGGGGAATGCCCCTCGCGCTTCTCCTCGCGTGCGAGCAGGTACTGCGTGAGCTGCGTCCAGGCCGGCGCGGTGGTCGTGAAGGACAGAAAACGCTCCTCGTTCGCGCCCTTGTTGAGCTTCCACTGCCGTGGGCTATGGGGGTGCGGCCACAGCCCTTCCAGCGTGTAGACGAACTTCTCCTTCAGGAAGCCGCCGTAGCGCCGCCCTACGGTCGCGCCGCAGTGGGCGCAGACACCGCCTCCGGCCGGCAGCAGTTCTACATGCGCGGGCTGCCAGAACAGGCCGCGCAGCAAACCGATGTCGGCGGCGTGAATGGTGTCGCCGGCCCTGATGGGGTCGGTCCACACCGGCCGGTCGGCATCCGGCGGCGGTCGTTCGGGCAGCAGACGCTCGAGTTCGGATTCAGGCAGCACATTCAGCCAGACGCTGCGCCGCAGGTTCGCGTCGTCGACCAGCGTCGTCACCGGCGCGCTGCCGCGCAGGCTGCCCTTGAACCCGCCCCCGAAGCTCGGGCAACAGCTCGCCTGGTTGAACAGCGCAATCGCTGCACAGCCGCCGCAGACAGCCTCGATCTCGCCTTCGGGGTTGAAGAAGGTGTGGCTGACGCCGTCCGGCAAACCGATGAACAGCTTCTGGATCGGCGTCGCGTCGCTCGCCTTCACGCCCCGTGTCTGCATGAACGGCATCGTCGGGTGGTCCAGCTCGAACCACTCCCGGAAAGGCGCAATGCCGGCCTCGTACTCTGCTTCGCTCATCGGCTCGCGCAGCCGCGCACGCCAGGCATTGGCATCCGGCGGCGTGAAGGGAACCTGGGTCAGCGAGATCAGCATCTGCCGCGCGGCGAGCTCCATGTCGTCGCGCGGCAGCGCGAGGCGGTACTCAGTATCACTGCAGAGGAGCTCCCGCAGGGCGAGCTGGTGGCGCTTCCCTGATCGTTCGACTGACAACCATCCCTGATCGCCTAACAGATTCACCGCCGTGATCCTCCACGAGAGCAGATGGCCTTGTGGGCCACCCAGAGCCCTCCCAAAGCGACCAACAGAGCCAGTGCGACCAAGCCCTCAGACGTGGTCTGACTGACGACTGAAACGAACTCGCGAACCCAGGACATGACGCCTCCCCGACCGGGCACCGGCAACGAGGCCCAGCTTAGGCAGCACGAACGAAAAAGACAAGTGTTTAGAGTGCTACAAACACCAAACTGACGTATGATTCTCCCTGTCCCCGCAGCTGCGGGGATGAACCGTGTTTGGAGTGGATGGGTGCTCCTTCATGAGACCCGTTCCCCACCTAGGTGGGGATGCAGCGAGTGGCAACGGGGTCGCCGCCCTACCCGGCGGCGAACTCCAAGCCGAACTCGATGCTATAGCGCAAGCTCCCCAGTTCGTACTCTGCCAACCAAGTCTCTGAGCCGGCGGGCTGCATGACAACTTCGTAGCGTTCATCCGCTATTGGCGGCAGACGCTTCTTCCAGGTTTTCGGTACGGCCACCGTGTTCAGCTCGATCGCCTCGTCGCACTGCCAGTCCTCCAGCTCGGCCAGCGAGCGCCCGTCCAGCAGGGTCGGGCCGGCGGAGCCTCCGAGCAGCGGTAACACTGGGAGCGAGGGATCACCGTCGCGGGTCAGGATCTGGATCACCTCGTCGGTGTCGGCAAACGGGTTGCGCCGCTCGCGCGTGCGCCGCAGAGCCTCTTTCCAAGCCGCCCTCTGCTCTGCGTCGTACGTTTGCCAAGCCTCGTCGATTGCCGCCGGCTCGTCGTGCCACGGTTCTTCGGCGTATACCTGCTCGACCCATTCCCGGTAGGCCCGCGGAAAGCGGATCGCGACCTTCGTGCCGCGCAACAGTTGGACCGTTCGCCACAGGGCCCGGCGATCGCTGTACACCCACCGGTGTCGGCCGAAATCCGCTTCGGTCGGGATCAGCACCGTGCAGCACGGGCGTTCGAAGCCTGGCGGCCGTGGGCGCGGATGTCGGTGCAGGCGGCCGAGACGCTGGAACAGCAGGTCCGCCGGGCACAGCTGCGTGACCAGCCAGTCGAAATCGAGGTCGAGGCTCTGCTCGACCACCTGCGTCGCCACCAGGATGCGACCTCGGTCGTGCCTGGCTTCCGGGCCATACAACGCCAGCACACGTCGCTCATGCTCCAGCCGGTCGCAGAAGCGGTAGCGGGCGTGGAACAGATCGATGGCCACGTCGGGCGCCGCCGCACGCAGCTCGCGGGTCAGCCGCTGCGCCTCATCGACGAGGTTGCAGACCACCGCGACGCGGGCACCGGCGCGAGCGGCATCGACCAGTGCCTGCCGCACGCCATCGGTCGGAAAAGCCTGCGATGTCTCGACGCAGCGCACGGCAACCGCGCGAGGATCGGGCCGCTGCGCACGTGCAGGCGTCAGCGCGACCGTGCCACCGGCAGACGCGACATGCGTGACCAGCGGGTACGGCGCATCGGCAGCCAGTGCCGTGCCTTTGCGCCACGCCGCCACCAGCCTGCGCCGCTGATGCAAGGGCAGGGTTGCAGACAACAGCACGGCGGTGCCGTCTGCCTCGCGCTGGCGCTCCAGCACCGTTTTCAGCAAACCGTACATGTAGCGGTCGTAGGCATGCACCTCGTCCACGATCAGCACGCTGCGTCCCACGCCGAAGGTGCGGACGAAGCCGTGCTTCACCGGCAACACCCCCATCAGCACCTGATCCACGGTACAGACGCCGATCTGACCGAGGAACGCGCGCTTGCGGCTCTGCCCGAGCCACTGCGCACACTGCACGTAGGCATCCCGCTCCGCTTCGTCGGTCTGCGCGGTGCGTGCGGTGGCCGCGCGCTTGAGGTCGATGAAATCGGGATTGAAGCGGGACTTGCCGTGCGCCAGCACGAGGTTGGCGTTGCCGTCCGTGAACAGCTTCGGCGCCACCGCCTCGAGCCGTCCCAGCATCGCGTTGGCCGTGGCCTGAGTCGGCAGCGCGAACACGACCGAGTCAGTCAGCCCGGCGGCGAGCAGGTGCGACGCGTAGGCGAGCGCGGCTTCGGTTTTGCCGCAACCGGTGGGCGCCTCGATCAGCGTCAATCCGGGCTCGAGCGGGATTCCGTCCACCAGCGTCTGCACCTGGCGGGGCGTCTTGTCGGGAAACAGCGCGGGCATGCCGCCGACCGCGAGGGTCCCGCGGCACAAGCCGCTGTCGCGCAGGATCCGCGCCGCCGGCACGGCACGCTCGTCGAGATAGATTCGGTAGTCGACCGGACGGCCGACGTAGGCAAAGTAATCGGTGTTCGAGCCGAGCCAGTCGCACACCGAGCAGAAACCCGCGAGCAGCGGCGACGCGCTCGGCGGGAGCGAGCGCAGATCGAGCCCGGCCGGGTGCAGGAACAGCTCGGCTGCGCGCCTCACCCATGCTCGCCGCGCGAGCCGGTCGGCCTCGCGCACCGACGGGGGAATCAGGCTGCGGGGCAGCTGTCCCGGTCCGCTCGTCTCGGCGGTATCGAACGGCACGATGCCGTGGTGGCCCGTGACCGCCGCGAGCCACGGCTCCCAGGCATCCCGGCATTCTTCGAAAAGCTCGTCCTCATCCGATACACCGAGCCAGTCGGACAACTCCCTGAAAGCGAGCCGATACCCTTCGGGACCGTGCCAGTATCTGCCGGTGGGGAGATGCGAGCGCGCGTCGGACGGATACGGGTCGAGGGCCGCCACTGCCGCCGGCGCCTTGACCTGGAAACCGACGTCCAGCTTGCCGAGGTCGTGCAGGGCGATGAAGAACAGCAGCCATGCACGCCCGCTCGGACCAGAGGCGTCCAACTGACGCTGCAGGCTGCGGGACGCGTCCAGCCAGGCATCGGCTACCGCAGCGACATCGAGGCAGTGCAAGACGAACAGATGGAAGGCGTCCCCCGCTCCTTGATCCGGCTGCGCCGCCTTTCCCCAGTAGCGATCGAGCGAGTCCATTCGGAGCAACCCCCATTCTTCCCTGCGTCCGGTCCCAGCCTAACAAACACGCCTTCGAGCCGATGAGTCCGACACCTTCGTTCACGAACTTCCATCGCGCTCGTCGTCGCGCACCGGCCCCGCCTGCACGTCGTACCACAGCGCCGCGATCTCCCCTTGACGTCGATCACTTGGCCGCGCCAGGCGCGCCCTCGCCGTCCGGCCTGAGCAAGAAACCAGTCGTCCCGCATCAATGCGATATCATGGCCAGGTGCCGCAAACTGTTCCGGCGATCGGCAGGAGCACACCCATGAGCGCGATCGAACGCATGTCCGAGCTGCTGGGCGGCCGCCAGGTGCTGGGGGTCGACATCGACTCCGATCTCGGTCTGAGCCGCATCATCGCGCGAGGGATGGACCCGCACGCGGTCGAGGCGCTGGTG
>JBDHRG010000010.1:0-41894 GCA_039807445.1 Candidatus Competibacteraceae bacterium | reverse complement strand
CCATCGCTGCTCCGGCGCCGGCTCCCAAGAAGCCATCAAAGTAATACCGAGTTTCCATAAACGCTTGGTCTACACACCAGCCCTTTTAAGTAAGCACGCATTCCGATTTGGAAGCTATCGATTCGCGAGCAGCACCGCTGCTGCAAGGGCATTCAAAACGGTTTCCGCGACATACTTAACGTGACTTCGACTTCTTGTATGCAGCGATGACCTTGGCGGTGGAGACATGGGGCTTGTTCGGATCATGAACCCGCGGCGTGGGCGGCTTCTTCGGCCCCCGCGGATGCTTCTGGAAGCGGGCCAGACGTACCCGCCCGGCCAGCTCCAGCCGCCAGGCGGCAAAGGCCTCCTCGGACAGGGTGCGAAAGGGACGCCAGTACGACTCGGGCAAGGCCACCAACATCCCCGGCACCACCGCCTCCAGCTCGGCGGCCAGGGAGTAGTCGGAGAAGGTCTGCTCGATGGTCTCGGCGCCATGGGCCTGGGCCAGAGCGGCCTGGGTGGCGGCCATCAGGTTGTAGGTCATCAGCGCCACGCAGAAGCCGAACAACGCCGCCTTGGGATAGGCCAGGGTGTCGATCTCGCAGTTCGGCGCCACCGCCAGGACCTGGAACGCGGTCTCCAGCCGCCACCGACGCCGATACGCCTCGGGGGGCAGGTTGGTGAGGAGATAGATCACCGCCTCGCCGTCGCGGGTAGGCCGATCCAGGCGCACCCGCACCCGGCGCAAGCCCAGCGTCTGCCCCTGGGCGTGGGTGAGCGTGATCGGCTGCTCGCTGACCACCCCGGTCTCGATCCGCCTCTCCCCCTGCTGGGCGCCGTCTCCACCCCGAAGCGCAGCGAGCCGTGCTCGCGGACGACGAAGCACGCCCCGCGCTGATCGATGCCGAAGAGAAACGCGGTAAGCAAATGCGGCGGCACGCCGCCGCCAGAGCGGCGCCGAGCACGCCCGCGCCGTCCCCGCCGCCGCCGTCAGGCAAGGGAACGAGCGAGCAGGGGGCAGAAGACTGAATCGCTCCTGGGCGGCGGACCGGTCGCCGCGCTTGCACGACCTTCGGGGTCTGGGCAGGTTCCGCGCAGGCGAGCCCTCGCCGGCATACGCTTTCGTCGAGGGCCCACCGGAGGTACCGCTCCGGCAAGGAGGACATCATGCAGACCTTCGCCGTCGCCGACCGACGCTGCGGGGCTCGCCGCCCCGTCACCCCGCTCACCCGTCCGGCGCCCCGGTTCGCGATCCGGCAGGTGCTGCAGGGACCACAGGCGAAGCTCGCCGTGAGCCGCCCCTCCGATCCGGCCGAGCACGAAGCCGAACGCATCGCCGAGCGGATCACCGCGGTGCCGACCGGGGTCCAGCGACTGTGCAGCGAATGCGCCGACGAGCTCGAAGGCACGGCACCGGCTAGGGCGGCAGCGGGACCGCCGACCCGCGTAGCGGCCCTGCCCGATGCCGGGCCGGGGCAGCCGCTGCCGGTGCAGTTGCGCGCCGACATGGAAGCGCGCTTGCGAGCCGATTTCGCCGGAGTGCGCATCCATGCCGGCCCGCAGGCGGCCGAGGCCGCGCGCGCGCTGCACGCGCACGCCTACACTGTCGGCCACGACCTGGTGTTCGGCGCCGGCGAATACGTACCGCACGCCGCTGCCGGGCGCAAGCTGCTGGCGCACGAGCTGGTGCACGTGGTCCAGCAGGGCGCCGCAAGGCAGCCGCGGCTGCAACGCCAGCAGGTCACCTGTTCGATCGACCTCATCAAGGCCGCACGCGTGTTCCGCGGCGACCGCTCGGCCGCGCTCGAGGTGCTCGACTGCTGCGAATCGGGGCTGAGCCCGCTGCCCGCCGGCTGCACCTCGGACCTGATCGCGGCGGCGCGCATTCTGCTCGGACGCCGCGGCGGCGGCGGCGGGCCGTCGTGTCCGCCCGGCTTCCGGGCCGCGCGCACGCGCGACTTCACCGGGCAGTGCTGCCCGGAGCGTGCCGTCGCCGAGAGTGCCGAGCAGTGTTGCCCGCCGGGACGCATCGTCGCCAACGCGTTCTTCCCGCGCTGCTGCCCCGCGGGCACGATGCCCGACGCCGAGCGCCGCAACTGCGTCGAGCCGCCCAGCCTCCCGCCGATCGAGCCGCCGTCCGTCGAGCCCCCGGTGGAACCGCCGGTGGAGCCGCCGGTCGAACCCCCGGTCGGGCCGCCCGAGCCGGCGCTGCCGAGCGCGCTCCAGATCCGCTTCCGCTTCGACCGGCCGGCGCTCGGCGGCGGCACGCTCGCCGACAGTCTGACCGCCGAGGGGCGCACGCAGTTCGACGCGCTGGTGGCGCAGCTGCGTGCCGATCCGGCGCTGAAGGTGCAGCTGGTCGGGCGTGCCTCGGCCGAGGGACCGACCGGCTACAATCTGGCGCTGGGACGCCGGCGCGCGGCGCTGATCGCCGCGGCGCTGGGGCGCGAAGGCATCGCCCGCGACCGCATCGCCGACCCGTCGGTCGACGAGCTCGACCCGGCGTGCGAGCGCAGCGACGACGCCGGCGTGGTCAGCTGCGGCGAGCTCAACGCGCGACCCTTCGCCGGCGCCGACCGCGAAGTGCTGGCACGGATCTTCAGGGCGCCGTAGCCGTCCCGCCCTGAAAGACGAAGGGCGCACAGGCCCCTGCCCGCGCGCCCTTCTCCCGACCGGGTTCAAACCGTGCGCAGGTACGAGTCGTACTCGAGCGGCGTCACCTGCTTGCCGAAGGCGGCCAGCTCCTGGCGGCGGCAGGCGGCGTAGAGGTTGACGTAGGCGGCGCCGAAGTATTCGCGCATGAACTCCGACTTCTCGAACTCTTCCAGCGCCCAGTCGGGGGTGTTCGGCAGCGTGCCGAGGTCGGTGCGGTCGTAGGCACTGCCCTTGATCGGTTCGCCCGGTTCGAGTTCGTTGACGATGCCGTGATGCGCGCCGGCCAGGATCGCCGCCAGCACCAGGTGCGGGTTGACGTCGGCGCCCGAAACGCGGTGCTCGATGCGCATCGCCTGGCGCTCGCCCGAGGGGATGCGCAGCGCCGCCGAGCGGTTGTCGTAGCCCCAGCTCGGCTTGGTCGGCGCGTGCGTCCCCGGGGCGAAGCGACGGTACGAGTTGGTGTTCGGTGCGTACAGCGCCACCGTGTCGGACATCGTCGCCATCAGCCCGGCGACCGCGTGGCGCAGCATGCGGCTGCCGTTGGCGCTGCCGTCGTCGAAAACGTTGTTGCCGTTGGCATCGACCAGACTGAAGTGCACGTGCATGCCGTTGCCGGCGAACTGACCGAAGGGCTTGGCCATGAAGGTCGCCGACATGCCGTGCGCCTGCGCCACGCCCTTGATCACGCGCTTGAGCAGCACCGCGTGGTCGGCGGCGAGGATCGCGTCGGGCACGTGCTTGAGGTTGACCTCGAACTGGCTCGGCGCCTGCTCGGCGACGAAGGTGTCGATCGGCAGGTTCTGGTCTTCGCAGGCGCGAGTGATGCCGTCGAAGAAGTCCTCGAAGGCGTGCAGCTCTTCGATGCCGTAGACCTGGCTGCTCCATGAGCGCTGCCCGGCCAGCGGCGAGATCGGCGGCTGCGGCCGCCCGCCGTCGGTCTCGCGGTCGAGCAGGTAGAACTCGAGCTCGGTCGCCACCACCGGCGTCAGCCCCAGCTTACGGAAGCGCTCGAGCACCGCGTCGAGCACATGGCTCGGATCGCCGAAGAACGGCCGGCCGTCGGGCTCGTACATCGTCATCAGCGCCTGCGCGGTCGGGCGCTTCAGCCACGGCACCGGCATCAGCGTGCCCGGCACCGGCATGCACAGTGCGTCGCGATCGCCGGTCTCGTAGACCAGGCCGCTGTCGTGCACGTCGTTGCCCCAGATGTCGATCGCGAACACCGAGCTCGGCAGCCGGATGCCGCCCTCGAACACGCGCGCCACGGCGCTGCGCGGCACCCACTTGCCGCGCAAGACGCCGTTGGTGTCGGGGATCAGCAGCTCGAAGGTCTCGATGTCGGGATTGCGGGCAAGAAAGTCCGCCGCCTCGTCACGCAGCGTGGCAGAGGCCATTTCGGCGTTCATGGTGCTTCTCCTCGGTTTCCTCATCCCGCGGTCGTGCCGCGGTATCTCGAACGGCCCGAATCACCGGTCTCGGCGCCGTCGGTTCGCAGGGCATTGCGAACCAATGTGATCACAAGTTAACCGAGTCGAACCCGATCCGCAAGCCCCCGATGGTGGCAGCCGCCACGCCGTCCGGCAACAACCCTTGGTCGATACGCCGCAATCGGCCGTTCGCGGACAGCGTTTCCGCGTCCCGGCGGGGCGTTGACAGCTCCGACAGAAAGTGATCACATTGCAATTGTGATCACATTACCAGACCGCCATCGGCCCCCCGACAGACGGCACGCCCACCAGACCGAGGAAAATGATGATGAGACTGTCCACCCGCCTCGTGCTCACCTGCGCGCTCGCCGCCGCGCTCGGTAGCGCCGCCGCCGAAGACAAGGTCGTCAACGTCTACAACTGGTCGGACTACATCGACCCGCAGGTGCTCGAGGACTTCACCCGCGAGACCGGCATCAAGGTCGTCTACGACGTCTACGATGGCAACGAAATCCTCGAGACCAAGCTGCTCGCGGGCGCGAGCGGCTACGACGTGGTGGTGCCCTCGGGCTACTTCCTGCGCCGCCAGCTCGACGCCGGCGTGTTCGCCGAGCTCGACAAGAGCAGGATCCCGAACTTCAAGAACCTGTCGCCGAAGGTCAATGCGGCCGTCGCGCAATACGATCCCGGCAACGCGCACTCAGCCACCTACATGTGGGGCACGATCGGCATCGGCTACAACCTCGACCAGGCGAAGAAGCGCCTGCCCGGCGCGCCGCTGGATTCCTGGAAGCTCGCGCTCGACCCCGACAGCCTCGCCAAGTTCGCCGACTGCGGCGTGCACTTCCTCGACGCGCCGGCCGAGATCGTCCCGATCGTGCTGAACTACCTCGGAGAGGACCCCAACAGCACCGACCCCAAGGTGATCGCCAAGGCCGAGGCGCACCTGAAGAAGCTGCGCCCCTTCGTCAAGAAGTTCCACTCGCAGGAGTACCTGAGCGGCCTGGCCAACGGCGACATCTGCCTCGCGATCGGCTATTCGGGCGACGTGCTGCAGGCGCGCAACCGTGCCAGCGAGGCCGGCAAGGGCGTCAACGTCGGCTACATCCTGCCGAAGGAAGGCACGCTGATGTGGTTCGACCTGCTCGCGGTGCCGGCCGACGCCCCGCACAAGGATGCCGCCCACGCCTTCGTCGACTTCATGCTCAGGCCCGAGATCGCGGCGAAGAACAGCAACAAGGTGCGCTACGCCACCGCCGACGAAGCCGCGCTGCCCTTGCTCGACCCGACGCTGCGCGACGACCCGGCGGTGTTCCCGAGCGAGGCCGTGATGTCGAAGCTGTTCGCCGCCAAGACCTACCCGGCCAAGGCGCAGCAGCTCGTCACCCGCACCTGGACCAAGGTCAAGAGCGGGCTCTGACCTTCGTCCTCCCGAACGCCTGAAAACGCCCATTGCCCCTCGCTCAACAGGGAGGGGCACGGTCAGTGCGCCGGGTACCGCACCCGGTGACCACCGAGGAGACCTCACCCATGCTCGCCACCGCCGCCACCGCCCCGACGCGAAAGCCCGTCTGGGCACCGTGGGCCGACCCCGCCGCCAAGCCCTACGTGCGCCTGGCCAACATCGTCAAGCGCTTCGGCCCGCACACGGCCATCGACGAGCTCTCGCTCGACATCTTCCAGGGCGAGTTCTTCGCCCTGCTCGGCCCCTCGGGCTGCGGCAAGTCGACGCTGTTGCGCATGCTCGCCGGCTTCACCGAGCCGAGCTCCGGGCGCATCCTGCTCGATGGCGAGGACGTGGCCGCCGTGCCGCCCTACCGCCGCCCGGTCAACATGATGTTCCAGTCCTACGCGCTGTTCCCGCACATGAGCGTCGAGGACAACATCGCCTTCGGCCTGAAGCAGGACGGCCTGCCCCGCGCCGAGATCCGCGCCCGCGTCGATGAAGTGATGGCGATGGTACAGCTCGGCGCGCTGGCCAGGCGCAAGCCGCACCAGCTCTCCGGCGGCCAGTGCCAGCGCGTGGCGCTGGCGCGCAGCCTGGTCAAGCGCCCCAAGCTGCTGCTGCTCGACGAGCCGCTGGGTGCGCTCGACAAGAAGCTGCGCGAGCAGACCCAGTTCGAGCTGATGGACATCCGCGAGCGCCTGGGGATGACCTTCGTCATCGTCACCCACGACCAGGCCGAGGCGATGACCATGGCTTCGCGCATCGCGGTGATGGACCACGGCCGCATCAAGCAGGTCGGCACCCCCACCGAGCTCTACGAGCAGCCGGGCAGCCGCTACGTCGCCGGCTTCCTCGGCGACGTCAACCTGATCGAAGGCCGCGCCGGTGACGCCGCCGACGGCGTGCTGACGGTCGAGAGCCCCGCCGGGCGCTTCCTGGTCGGCGCGCGCGACGCCGTCGTCCACGGCGCGCCGGTATGGCTCGCCGTGCGCCCGGAGAAGCTGCTGCTCGCCACCGAGCGCCCGCCCGAGACCACCCCCAACTGGGTCAGCGGCCGGGTCTGGGACATCGGCTACCTCGGCAACCTCTCCGTCTACCACGTCAAGCTCGACAGCGGCCAGATGCTGGTGTCGGTGCAGACCAACCAGATGCGCCTGGTCGAGCGCGCGATCGGTTTCGACGACCGCGTCTGGCTGAGCTGGGATCCGCACGCCGCCGTGCTGCTGGCGGACTGAGCCGAGGAGCCCGACCATGAGCGCTCAACCCCTGAGCCCCCCGCGAACGCTCGAACGCCTCGCGCCGCTGCGCGCCGTGCGGCGCGCAGCGGCGCGCCTGAGGCTCGACGGCCGCAGCGCGGTCGTCGCCCTGCCCTATCTGTGGCTGCTGGCCTTCTTCCTGGTGCCGTTCGCGATCGTCGCCAAGATCAGCTTCAGCGAGATGGCCAACGCCATCCCGCCCTACGCCGACCTGCTCGCCTGGGTCGACGACACCACGCTCTCGCTCAAGCTCAACTTCGCCAACTACCAGCTGCTGGTGAGCGACGAGCTGTACTGGCGCTCCTACCTCAGCAGCGTGCGCATCGCCGCGATCTCGACCGCGATCACGCTCGCCATCGCCTTCCCGATGGCCTACGCGATGGCGAAGAGCCCGCGCCAGTGGCGCCCGGCGCTGATGGCGCTGGTGATCCTGCCGTTCTGGACCTCGTTCCTGATCCGCGTCTACGCCTGGATCGGCATCCTCAAGCCCGAGGGGCTGCTCAACGAGTTCCTGCTGGGCCTGGGCGTGATCCACGAGCCGCTGCAGATCCTGAACACCGAGCTCGCCGTGTACATCGGCATCGTCTACTCGTACCTGCCGTTCATGATCCTGCCGATCTACTCGAGCCTGGAGAAGTTCGACCTGCGCCTGCTCGAGGCCGCCGCCGATCTCGGCTGCCGCCCGACCAAGGCCTTCTGGGTCATCACCGTACCGCTGGCGCTGCCGGGCGTGATCGCAGGGGCCTTCCTGGTGTTCATCCCGGCGATCGGCGAGTTCGTGATCCCCGACCTGCTCGGCGGCTCGGACACGCTGATGATCGGCCGTACGCTGTGGGCCGAGTTCTTCGGCAACCGCGACTGGCCGCTCGCCGCCGCCGTCGCCGTGCTGCTGGTCGCGATCCTGGTGGTCCCGATCATGCTGTTCCAGCGCTCGCAGAAAGACGCCCCCGCGGTGCACTGACCGGGGCCGAGGTCAGATCGATTTCGTGAATCACGTTCCTCGACGCGCCACTCCGACTCCCTCCCCTCTCGTGGGGGAGGGCTGGGGCGGGGGCCGAATGCGGTGCCATCCGCTCCACCCCCACCCTACCCTCCCCCGTTAAGGGGGAGGGAAGACAGTTCTGAGCCGTCCGGGGGAACGAGAGAGGATTACCCCATGCTCACCCGCTTCAACGCCTTCAACGCCGTCGCGCTCGGCTTCGGCATCGCCTTCCTGCACCTGCCGATCGTGCTGCTGATCGTGTTCAGCTTCAACGAGTCGAAGCTGGTTACCGTCTGGGGCGGCTTTTCGCTCAAGTGGTACGGCGAGCTGATGCACAACACCGCGCTGCTCAACGCCGCCCGGGTTTCGCTCGAGGTCGCGCTGGCCTCGTCGACGCTCGCCACCGTACTCGGCACGCTGGCCGGCATCGCGCTGGCACGCTACACGCGCTTCCGCGGCCGCGCGCTGTTCGCCGGCATGATCTCGGCGCCGCTGGTGATGCCCGAGGTGGTCACCGGCCTGGCGCTGCTGCTGACCTTCGTCGGCCTGTCGCTCGACCGCGGCTTCACCACGATCACCATCGCCCACGTCACCTTCACGATGTGCTTCGTCGCGATGGTGGTGAAGTCGCGCCTGATCGGCTTCGACCGCTCGGTCGAGGAAGCGGCGATGGACCTCGGCTGCCCGCCGTTCAAGACCTTCTTCGTCGTCACGCTGCCGCTGATCGCCCCGGCGGTGGCCTCGGGCTGGCTGCTCGCCTTCACGCTGTCGCTCGACGACCTGGTGATCTCGAGCTTCACCACCGGCCCCGGCGCCACCACGCTGCCGATGCTGATCTACAGCCAGGCGCGCCTGGGCGTGAACCCGCAGATCAACGCCGTCTCGACCCTGTTGCTCGGCCTGATCTCGACCGCGGTGCTCGCCGCCACCCTGATCGAGGCGCGCGCCAACGCCCGCCGCGAGCGCGAACTGGCCGCGGCGGCCTGAGGAGAAACTCGCTTCTCGTCGACGTCATTCCGGCAGAAGAACGTCACCACGGACCCGATCCGGGGCCGGGGTGACGTTCCCGTGCAAGTTTCTCCTCAGTCGATCGCGACGGTGTCCAGCCAGGAGCGGATCGCCCACAGCGCTTCCTGGCTCAGCGGGCCTTCGGGCAACGCGAACTTGGGCATGTAGACCGCGCCGTTGCGCACGGCACCGTTGCGCACGCGCTCCTGGAACCACTCGTCGCCGAGTTCGCCCCGGTCGAGCTTGCGCAGGTCGGGCGCGATGCCGCCCGAGACCGCGTCGAGGCCGTGGCAGCGGGCGCAGTTCTGGCCGTAGGCCGCCTTGCCGATCGTGATTGCCGTGTCGTTGTCACGGTACGGGTTGGCCGCGCGCCACTCGTCGCCAAGCGGCTCGAGGCCGGTGGTATCGACCGGCTGCGGCGCCACGTCGCCGTGGCCGAAGGCCAGCGTCGACATCCCCAGCCCGATGGCCAATGCGCCGGCCGCCACGATCTGCTTCGTCATCATCGCTCTCTCTCCGGTGGTGGTTCGAAAAGTCTTGTCGTCATCATCCGTACCGACGCTCTAGCAAGGAACGCGCCAAGATCGCCGGCAACGCGCCGTGGCCGCCGCCGCCAGGCACGTAGCCCGTCGTCGCCGCGGTTGTGCGGACATTGCCGTCGCGGCGTGATACGCGATCGCGTACCGCAGTGTTACGGGATTCGCACAGGGTGTCGCAGTGCCTGTCCTGCGGGTGTCGCGACGCGCACCGGAAACCGGATTCCACATCCGACAATCGGGGGTTAGACTTGGCCTGATCCCCTGAGATCGGGGAGACATAAAACGATAACGACGATACGCGGTGCACCACCGCCGGCTCGTTCGCCGCCGTCGCGAGGAGGGGCAGAGACATGCTCGAGAGAGTTGCGAGCCAGCACGCGGCTCGCGTCATGGCCGTCGCGCGCGGCAGCCGCATGCCGCCGTCCGCCCAGCTCGACGCCGCCGTCGCCCGCTCGTGGGGACGCTGCATCGGCGACCACGGGCTCGACCCGATCCACCGCGCCGACACGCGCGTGCTCGACCGCCTGCTGATCGAGGACCGCCAGGAGCGCGTGCGCGACATGCTCGAGATCGCGCGCGTCGAGATGGACAATCTGTACCAGCAGATCGCCGGCTCGGGCAGCGCGATCATCCTGACCGATGCCGAGGGCGTGATCCTGTCGTGCGTCACCGGGCCGGACCTCAGCGGCATGTTCCAGCACGCCGGGCTGTGGCTCGGCGCCGACTGGAGCGAGGGCTTGGAGGGCACCAACGGCATCGGCACCTGCCTGATCGAGCGCCAGCCGCTGACGATCCACCGCGACGAGCACTTCATGAGCCGCCACATCGGCTTGTCGTGCTCGGCTTCGCCGGTGTTCGACCCGCACGGCCAGCTGCTCGGCGTGCTCGACGCCTCGAGCGTCAACTCGCGCGACTCCAAGCAGAGCCGCTTCCACGCGCTGGCGCTGGCGACGATGTCGGCGAAGATGATCGAGAACTGCACCTTCCAGCGCCATTTCCGCGCCGGTTGGGTACTGCACTTCCACAGCCGCCCCGAATACGTCGGCCAGCTCAGCGAAGGCATGCTGGCCTTCGACGGCGAGGGGCGCATCCTCGCGCTCAACCAGGGCGCGCTGAACCAGCTCGGCCGCAGCCGCGACGAACTCGCCGGGCGCACGATCCCCGAGCTGTTCGACGTCAGCCTCGACGTGCTGATGGGCCGTTCGAGCCAGCTGCCGGGCAACGTCTGGCCGCTGCGCGGCTGCCGCGGCCAGGGCTTCTTCGCGCTGCTGCGCGGCCCCGAACCGCCGCCCTCGGCATCGCGGCGCGTCGGGCGCACGCTGAACGCGCCCGCCCCCCGCGCCGAACCCCCTGCCCCGCCGCGGATGGACCTCGCCGGCCTGCGCGGCAACGACCCGGTGATGGTGTTCAACGTGCGCTGCGCCGAAAAGGTGATGAACCGCGACGTCACCATCCTGCTCAACGGCGAGACCGGCACCGGCAAGGAAGTGTTCGCCAAGGCGGTCCACCTCGCCGGCGAGCGCGCCGACAAGCCCTTCGTCGCGGTCAACTGCTCGGCCATCCCCGAGAGCCTGATCGAGAGCGAGTTGTTCGGCTACCGCAGCGGCGCCTTCACCGGCGCGCGGCGCGAAGGCATGCGCGGCAAGATCCTGCAGGCGCACGGCGGCACGCTGTTCCTCGACGAGATCGGCGACATGCCGCCGCAGCTGCAGACGCGCCTCTTGCGCGTGCTCGAAGAGCGCGAGGTGCTGCCGCTCGGCGCCGAGACGGCGGTGCCGGTCGACGTGCGCATCATCAGCGCGACGCACCGCCGGCTCGAAGACCTGGTCGCCGAGGGACGCTTCCGCGAAGACCTGTACTACCGCCTGAACGGGCTGGTGCTGCGCCTGCCGGCGCTGCGCGAGCGCACCGACCTCGAGGACGTGATCGAGCGCGTGCTCGCCGGCGAGAGCGGCGGCGAAGCGGTGCGCCTCGACGCCCAGGCCCGCGCGCTGCTGCTCGGCTACTCCTGGCCCGGCAACATCCGCCAGCTGCGCAACACGCTGCGTACCGCGGTGGCGCTGTGCGACGACGGCGTGATCCGTCCGCACGACCTGCCGGCCGAGCTGAGCCGGCGCGCGGCCGAGCCGCCCCCGGCGCTGCCTCCGGCGCAGCCGGTGTGCGCCGCCCCCGAGGCCGGCGCGCCGGCCTCGCTGCGGGATGCCGAGAAAGCCGCGCTGCTGCGCGAACTCGACCGGCACCGCTGGAACATGACCAATACCGCGCGCGACCTGGGCCTGAGCCGCAACACGCTGTACCGCAAGCTGCACAAGCACGGTATCACCCCGCCGACGCTGGCGTGAGGCATCCCGCTGCTCCCTTTCCGTGACACTCTGTCCCGCGCCGGCACGGCGCGGGACGGTTCGCGTGCCCTTCCCGCTCGGCCGGTTTCGCGCCAATCCCCGCTGCGGCACGCGCCGCGCCCCATCGCCCGCACTTGGCACACAAGCTGCAGCGGTGATGCTCGCAACACCACCCACCTGGAGGACGGCACCATGCAGTGGACCAAACCCGCGTACACCGAGCTGCGTTTCGGCTTCGAAGTGACGATGTACATCGCCAACCGCTGATCGCACCGCCGCAAGGCGACGTTTCCGGCCCGGCGTGCGGGCCGGTTTTTTTCCGGCCGCGAGGGGGCACCGGTGCTGATCCACGTTCTCGGTTCGGCCGCCGGCGGCGGCTTCCCGCAATGGAACTGCGCCTGCGCCAACTGCGCCGGCGTGCGCGCCGGCACGCTGAACGCGCGCCCGCGCACGCAGTCGTCGATCGCGCTGAGCGTGGCCGGCGAGCGCTGGCTGCTGTGCAACGCCTCGCCCGACGTGCGCGTCCAGCTCGAAGCCTTCGCGCCGCTCGCCCCGAAGCGCACCCCGCGCGACACCGGCCTCGCGGCGGTGTTGCTGATGGATGCGCAGATCGACCACGTCACCGGGCTGTTGATGCTGCGCGAGCACACCGCGCCGCTGCCGGTGTACTGCACCGCGCCGGTGTCGGAGGATTTGCGCACCGGGCTGCCGCTGTTCGGCGTGCTCGGCCACTACTGCGGCGTCACCGCGCACGAGCTGCCGCTCGACGGCCAGGCGCTGACGCTGCCGGGGCTCGAGGGCTTGCGCTTCACCGCGGTACCGCTGGCGAGCAAGGCGCCGCCCTACTCGCCGCACCGCACCGCACCGCACCCCGGCGACAACATCGGGCTGTGGGTCGAGGACGAGGCCAGCGGCGGCCGGCTGTTCTACGCGCCGGGGCTGGGCGCGATCGAGCCGCACCTGTGGCCGTACCTCGAGCGCGCGAGCCTGCTGCTGGTCGACGGCACCTTCTGGTTCGATGACGAGATGGCGCGCGCCGGCATCGGCCCCAGGCGCGCCGCCGAGATGGGCCACCTGGCGCTGGCCGGCCCCGGCGGCCTGATCGAACAGCTGCGCCCGCTGCGCGCCCGCAAGGTGCTGATCCACATCAACAACACCAATCCGATCCTGGTCGAGGACTCGCCCGAGCGCGCGCGGCTCGCGGCCGAGGGGATCGAGGTCGCCCACGACGGCATGGATTTCACTTTATGAACGACGAACCCTGGGGCCGGGACGAATTCGAGGCGCGGCTGCGCGCGATGGGTTCGCTGTACCACATCCACCATCCCTTCCAGGTGGCGATGCACGAGGGCCGGCTGAGCCGCACGCAGATCCAGGGCTGGGTCGCGAACCGCTACTACTACCAGATCAGCATTCCGCGCAAGGACGCCGCGATCCTCGCCAACTGCCCCGAGCGCGAGGTGCGCCGGCGCTGGATCGAACGCATCACCGACCACGACGGGCACGCCGGCGCCGAAGGCGGCATCGAGGCCTGGATCCGCCTCGGCGAAGCCTGCGGGCTGGACCGCGAGACCCTGGTGTCGCAGCAGCGGGTGCTGCCGGGCGTGCGCTTCGCGGTCGATGCCTACGTCAACTTCGCCCGTAGCGCGAGCTGGCAAGAGGCGGCGTGTTCGTCGCTGACCGAGCTGTTCGCACCGACCATCCACCGCCAGCGCCTCGAGCACTGGCCCGACCGCTACCCGTGGATCGAACCCGAGGGGCTGCAGTACTTCCGCAAGCGCCTCGGCGAGGCGCACCGCGACGTCCAGCACGGGCTCGAGATCACGCTGGCGCACTTCGTCACGCGCGAGCAGCAGCAAAGAGCGCTGGCGATCCTGCGCTTCAAGCTCGAAGTGCTGTGGTCGATGCTCGATGCGATGCACCTGGCTTACGTGCTCGGGATGCCGCCGTTCTTCAACGTCGAGGAGCCCGCCGCGTGAGCATCCGCATCGCCCCCGGCCACCGCCTGCAGTGGGAGCAGGCGCAGCAGTGCCACGTGCTGCTCTACCCAGAGGGCATGGTCAAGCTGAACCCCTCGGCGGCGGCGATCCTCGAGTTGTGCGACGGCCACCGCGATGCCGGCGCCATCGTCGCCGCGCTCGAGGCACGCTTCCCCGGCGCCGAGCTGGCCGCCGACGTCCGCGAATTCCTGGAGGTCGCCGATGCACGCGGCTGGATCCGAAGCGCCGAGTAAACCGTTGTGGCTGCTGGCGGAGCTGACCTACGCCTGCCCGCTGCAGTGTCCGTACTGCTCGAACCCGGTCGACTACACGCGCCACACCGACGAGCTCGACACCGAAACCTGGCGGCGCGTGCTGCGCGAGGCGCGCTCGCTCGGCGCACTGCAGCTCGGGCTGTCGGGCGGCGAGCCGGCGACGCGCCGCGACCTCGAGGCGATCGTCGCCGAGGCGCGCCGGCTCGGCTACTACACCAACCTGATCTCGTCGGGCCTCGGCCTCGACGCGGGCCGCATCGCCGCGCTGCACGAAGCCGGGCTCGACCACATCCAGCTCAGCTTCCAGGCGGCCGACGCCGAGTTGAACGACCTGATCGCCGGCACCGGCGCCTTCGCGCACAAGCGCGCGGTCGCGCGGGCGGTGAAGGCGCAGGGCTACCCGATGGTGCTCTGCTTCGTGCTGCACCGCGACAACATCGCACATATCGGCGACATGCTCGCGCTGGCCGCCGAACTCGGCGCCGACTACGTCGAGCTCGCGACCACGCAGTACTACGGCTGGGCCTGGGTCAACCGTGACCGGCTGCTGCCGACGCGCGAGCAGCTCGTGCGCGCCGAAGCGACCGCGCACGCGTGGCAGCACAGGATGAAGGGGACGATGAAGATCTACTACGTCGTTCCCGACTATTACGAGCGCCGTCCGAAGGCGTGCATGAACGGCTGGGGCAGTGTGTTCCTGACCGTCGCCCCCGACGGCACCGCGCTGCCCTGCCACTCGGCGCGCAGCCTGCCGGGGCTCGAGTTCCCGAACGTGCGTGAACACTCGATCGACTGGATCTGGCGCGACTCGCCCGGCTTCAACGCTTTCCGCGGCGACGCCTGGATGAAGGAGCCGTGCCGCTCCTGCGACGAGAAGGCCAAGGACTTCGGCGGCTGCCGCTGCCAGGCGTGGCTCTTGACCGGCGACCCCGCCAACGCCGACCCGGTGTGCGACAAGTCGCCGCACCACGCCGCGGTCGAGGCGATCACCGCCCGCGCCGGCGTTTCGGAAAGACCGCTGGTGTTCCGCAATCCGCGCAACGCGAAAGCATTGACGAGATGAAGCCCGCCATCCCACGGACCATTCTGCGTTTGCACTCACAGAATGTCGCTGACCTCCACCAATGGCTCTCCTGCTTCGAACAGCTCGACGGCACGTAGGAATGTCTTCTGCAGAGCCTCTTTCATGCGAGCGTTCGATGTGTTGCCAAGCGTGATCCAGAGCACCTGCGGCGGTGAGCCATGCCGATCCAGCAAACGGACGAAGTCGCTGTCTTTTGTCATGACAACCGCGCCAGCCACCCGTGCTGCATCGAAGATTTTCTGGTCGACGGCATCGCGGTAGCCGAGCCACTTCACGGAGTATGCCTCGATACCGAACTGTTCCGTGATCCACTGAGCCAGCGCTGGAGAGAGTTGCGCATCGACCCAGAGGATCACGTGGCCAGCACCGGGTGATCGAGCTTGCGCGCTGCGAACTGGAGCGTGGCTGCGATGTCCTCCGGCTCGAGGTCCGGGAGTTCCTCGAGCACCTGCTCACGCGTGAGGCCAGCAGCCAACAGATCCAGGACATCGACCACCCGGATGCGCATGCCGCGAATGCAGGGACGTCCCCCGCATTGTTCTGGATTGATGGTGATCCGATTCATAGAACGAACTCCTGTCCAGCATCCGATGCCAAGCGTTACTCAACAATAAGCCATTGGTATTCCGCAATCCGTGCAACGCTCGGCGGCTGGCATCGAATCGAGGCGGTCTCCGTTGAGGATGACCCGAGTGGGAGCGGACTACGTCCGCAATCGTGCGCCCGGCATGGCGACCGTCGCGGATGCAAATCCGCTCCTACCGGCCCGCGAGGCCAGCCAGCAGCGCGGGCACGCCGTGCAGCGCCGGGCCCATCAGGCTGATGCCGGCGGCGAACAGCAGCACGAAGGCGATGCGCTGGCGCGCCGTCACCGACAGCCGCGGCGGGTAGCGCCGCGCGAGCCAGGTGAACAGCAGCACCACGGGGGCAGCCTTGGCGGCCATCAGCAGCACCTCGGCGCCGATCGCCCCCTGCACGCCGACGATGCACAGCCGCACCGCCGAGTTCATCGCGAAGATCGACAGCAGCGTGTCGCGGATCACCCGGTGGTCGAGCGGCTGGCGGTGGAAGTGGTACACCAGCGGCGGCCCGGCGGTCGAGAACAGCCCGCCCATCAGCCCCGACACTGCGGCGTAGAGCAGGAACACCACCGGGTGCGAAGGCCGCTCGCGCCGGCTCGGTCGCAGTACCAGCATCACGCTGCTGATCACGATCGCCCCGCCGAGCAGCAGGCGCAGCAGCATCACGCGCTCGCCGCTGAGGTAGCCGAGCAGCCACACCCCGACGCTCAGCATCGCCCAGCCGCTGGCTGCGCACAGCAGCACCAGGCGCCAGTGCACCGCATCGGCGTTGCGAAACAGCGCCGTGCCGGCGTTGACCAGGGTCAGCAGGCTGATCAGGATCGCCACGGTCGCGACCGGCACCAGGTCGAGCAGCACCACCCCGGCCATCACGATCAGGCCGAAGGCGAAGCCGGTGACGGTCTGGGCGTAGCTGGCGAAAGCCACGATGCCGAGGAGGAGGATCGTGTCGTTCAGGCTCATGGCGTCTTCGGTCCACGGTCGGCTGAGGCGGGACGCATCGGCCGCTGGACGCAAGCGATGTGCACGCCGGACGCGATCCCGACGGAATCGCTGCTGAACCGACTCTACGGGGGAGTCCGAGGCGCCACCAGGGCCTGTCGACACCCGGTAATGGATCCAGATCTTTCCGCGAAACCTCGAACCGGAGGCGCCCGGCGAACGAACTCTCTCCCCTCAGGACGACATCAGCAGGACGACTCCGAGCACGAGGATCGCCAGGAACAGCGTCTCCAGCACCATCAGCAGTACCGGTCGCCAGCCGACTACCGCGAGCCTCTGGAACGAGGTCTTGATGCCGAGCGCAGCGATCGCCACCACCAGACACCAGCGCGACACCTCGTTGCACGCCGCCGCCACCGGCTTCGGTACCCAGCCGAGCGAGTTGGCGATCACCAGCGCCACGAAGCCGAGCAGGAAGCCCGGCAGCGCCACGCGCCCGCGCGCCGCATCGGCGTCGGCACGGCGGAACAGCAGCGAGAACGCCAGCACCGCCGGCACCAGCATCGCCACACGCAAGAGCTTGACGAAGGTCGCGACGTCGCCGGTCTGCGGCGAGATCATGTAGCCGGCACCGACCACCTGGGCGACGTCGTGGATCGTGCCGCCGAGGAAGATGCCGGCGGCGCTCGGGTCGAGATCGAGCGCGCCGACCAGCAGCGGATAGAGGATCATCGCCAGCGTCGAGAGCGTGGTGACGCCGACGACCGTCAGGATGGTGTCGCGCTCGGCGTGTTCGTGGCGCGGCATCACCGCCGCCAGCGCCAGCGCCGCCGAAGCGCCGCAGATCGCCACCGCCCCTCCGCTCAAGAGCCCCTGCTCGCGCGACAGTCCGAGCCTGCCGGCGCACAGCCGACCGAAGGCGATCGTCGCTGCGACCGCACCGACCACCAGCAGCACCGGCGCCGCACCGAGCGAGCCGATCTGCTCGGCGGTGATGCGCGCACCGAGCAGCGCGACGCCGAAGCGCAGCAGCGCGCGCGCGGCGAACTCGATACCGGGCACGCACCGTCCCTCTTCGCTGAGGAAGTGGAAAGCCATGCCGATCAGCAGCGCGAACAGCAGCGTCGGTCCGCCGTAGTGATCGGAGACGAAGAACGACGCCATCGCGATCACGGCGCTGACCGCGAGTCCCGGAGCGCGCACACGCACCGCCTCGACGAGTACCAGACTCCGACCCAGGGAACGTACCGACTCGACGCTCATGTCTGTCTCCTACCTAATGACTTCAGACCATCAACGACACTGGTATCATTGCGCGTCATCCCCACCCCCCCCCAGACGATCCGACAGGACGCACACCATGGAGCAGCCTTCCACGCCGACCTTCCGGCCGCTCTACCAGCAGATCAAGGAAGCGCTGCTCAAGCGCCTCGCCGCCGGCGAGTGGGCGCCCGGCACCTTCCTGCCGAGCGAGACGGCGCTGGCGCAGGAGTACGGCGTCAGCCAGGGCACGCTGCGCAAGGCGCTCGACGAGCTGACCGCGGAGAAGATCGTGGTCCGCTACCAAGGCAAGGGCACCGCGGTCGCGATGCACGACGCCGACCGCTCGCTGTTCCAGTTCTTCCATCTGGTCAGCAACAGCGGCGAGCACCAGTTGCCGGCCTCGCGCGTACTGGCTGCCGGAGAAGGCAAAGCCACGGATGAGGAAGCCGAAGCGCTGGGGCTCGCGCCGGGAACGCCGGTGATCCGCATCGAACGCGTGCGCGTGCTCGACGGACGCCCGGTGATGAACGAGCGCCTGACGCTGCCCGCGGCGCGTTTCGCCGGCCTGCTGGTCATCGCCCCCGAGCAGTTGCCGAACACGCTGTACAACCTCTACCAGCGCCGCTTTGGCATCACGGTGAGCCGCGCGATCGAGAAGCTCGCCGCGATCGCCGCCGATGCGGTCGACGCCGCGCGCCTCGAGCTCGCGCCGGGGACGCCGCTGCTCGAGATCCGCCGTGTCGCGCTGGACCTCGAGCAGAGGCCGGTGGAACTGCGCGTGAGCCATTGCCACACGGTGCAGCACCACTACCTGAACGAGCTGGGCTAGCGGACACCGCCGATCAGCGCCCGCAGCGGCTCGAGAAAAAAGCCCCGCCGCAGCGGGGCCGAGCGTGCGAGGCACCGGAGAAGCTTCAGACCAGCCGCGCCATCGCACCACCCGGCGCCGCCGGCGCCGATGCCGCCTCGGGAGCGCGCCGGTGCGCGGCGATCCAGGCCGTCGACGCCGCGCTGAGCAGACCGATGAACAGCACGTAGCCGCACAGGTACCAGGGCTGGCCGTCGTTGGCCTTGTTCAGTGCGGTGGCGACGATCGGCGTCAGCCCCCCGGCGAAGATGCCGGCGAACTGGTAGACGAAGGAGATGCCCGTGTAGCGCACGCTCGCGTCGAACACTTCGGAGAACATCGCCGACATCGTACCGAACACCGCGGCGTGGAAGACGCCGAAGGGAACGATGATCGCCAGCCAGACGATCAGGATGTTGTCGGTGTGGTTCATCAGCCAGAAGGCCGGGAAGGCCGACAGCCCGGCGAGCAGCGCACCGGTGCCGTAGACGCGCGGGCGACCGATGCGATCGGACACGCGGCCCCACAGCGGGATGAAGAAGGTCATCACCAGCGCGCCGATCATCACCCCCATCAGCGCCTGCGTGCGGCTGACCGAGAGCCCCTGCGTCAGGTAGTTCAGCGAGAACACGCCGAAAACGTTGAAGAACACCCCGTCGATGAAGCGTGCGCCCATGCAGGCGAGGATCATCTTCGGGTAGCGGCGGAACATCTCGACGAAGGGCAGTGCCTGCTTGGTACCCTGCGCCGCCGACTGCGCCTTCGCTTCCTCGAAGTCGGGCGTCTCGTGCACGTTCATCCGGATGTAGGCACCCACGAACACCATCACGGCGCTGAGCAGGAAAGCCACGCGCCAGCCCCAGGCCATGAACTGCGCGTCGTCGAGCGCGAGCGACAGCAGCCCGACCACCCCCGAAGCGAGTACCAGGCCGATCGACATGCCGGTCTGCGGCAGACTCGCGTAATAGCCACGCCGTTCCTTCGGCGCCGACTCGAAGGCCATCAGCACCGCGCCACCCCATTCACCGCCGAGACCCACACCCTGCGCGATGCGGCAGACGAGCAGCAGCACCGGTGCCCAGACGCCGATCTGCGCATAGCCCGGAATCAGGCCGATCGCGACCGTCGCCAAGCCCATGATCATCAGCGTCAGCACCAGCATCTTCTTGCGCCCGAGCCGGTCGCCGAAGTGGCCGAACACGATGCCGCCGAGCGGCCGGGCGACGAAGCCCACGGCGAAGGTGGCGTAGGCGAGCAGCGTGCCGACCATCGGATCGTCGGACGGGAAATAGAGCTTGTTGAACACCAGTCCGGCGACGACGCCGTACAGGAAGAAGTCGTACCACTCGATGGTCGCGCCGATCACGCTCGACACGACGACTTTGCGCAGATGCGCGGGCGTGGCCCCGTTGGACGCCATGATGTTTCTCCTCCTGCTTGTTTGCATGGTGGTGCCGGACCGCGGTGATCTGCCGCGGAGCCGGCGTCGCGGGTGCGCGTGCATCGCGCGCGCCTCGCGGCTGCCTGGTTCGCTTCAGGGGCGCAGCACGATCTTCGCCGCACCGGTACGCCCGTGGTGCAGATCGGCGAACGCCGCCGCGCCTTCGGCGAGCGGGCGCTCCTCGACCCAGCCCAGGTCGCCGAGCTGTCCGCCGTGCAGCGCGGCGACCGCGGCCTTGAGGTCGTACATCGAGTAGGTGAAGGCGCCGATGAAGGTGATTTCGGCCAGCGTCAGCTTGCGGGCGTTGAACTCGCCGGCCCAATCCTGCAAGCCGATGTGGACGATCACGCCACCGGGGCGCACCGCGTCGATCGCCGCCTTGCGCGTGGCCACGGTGCCGACCGCGTCGAACACCGCATCGAAGCCGCTCTCGGGAAGCAGCGTCCCGGCCAGGGGATCGTGCACCGTGCCGCAGCCGGCGCGGGCCGCCGTGGCCCGGCGCAGCGCGTTGGTGTCGGCGATCACGATGTCGCGCACGCCCTGCATCTTCAGGCACAGCGCGGTCAGCAGGCCGACCGCGCCGGCGCCGATCACCAGCGTCTTGCCCTCGGCCAGCGGCCGGAAGGCGGCCCGCACGGCCAGGTTCACGGCATGCAGCGCCGTGGCCGCAGGCTCGGTGACCGCGGCTGCGACCGGACTCATGGCTTGCGGCAGCTCGATCAGGCAGTGCTCGGGGATGGTCAGGTACTCGGCGAAGGCGCCGGGACGGGTCATGCCGATCGCGGTGCGGTTCGCGCACAGGTTCTGGCGACCGGTCAGGCAGTAGTCGCACTGGCCGCAGACGATGAAGGGGTTCATCGTGACCCGCTTGCCGGCGAAACGGCCCTGCTCGACGATGCCGGCGGCTTCGTGGCCGAGGATCAGCGGCGGCTGGCGACGCGGGTCGTGGCCGTGGTAGGCGTGCATGTCGGAGCCGCAGATGCCGGCTGCCTCGACGCGGATCAGCGCCTCGTCGGCGGCGGGCTCGAGCCGCGCCTCGTCGCGATAGGTGACTTCCTGGGTGTCGGTGAAGACCAGGGCTTTCATGAGTCTCTCTCCTCCTCGCTAGCGCCGCGCTCACTTCGCCGAGAAGCCGCCGTCGACGAACAGCGTCTGGCCGGTGACGTAGTCCGAGGCCGGCGAGGCGAAGAACACTGTCGGTCCGACGATGTCCTCGAGCCGGCCGTTGCGGCCGATCATGGTCTGGCGGGCATTGGCCGCGGCGCGCTCGGGGTCGTCGAACACCGGTGCGGTCAGCTCGGTCGGAAAGAAGCCGGGCGCGATCGCGTTGACGGTGATGCCATGCCGCGACCAGGCTTCGGCCATCGCCCGCGTCAGCTGCACGATGCCGCCCTTGCCGGCACCGTACGGGGCACTGTTGGGGAAGGCGCGCAGCGATTGCAGCGAGGCGAGGTTGATGATCTTGCCCCAGCCCTGGCGGATCATCGCCGGCGCCAGCGCCTTCGACAGGAAGAACGGCGTGCCCAGGTGCAGCTGCAGGTGCAGGTCCCAGTCGGCATAACCGACCTCGTCGATCGGCTTGCGCAGGTTGACGCCGGCGGCGTTGACCAGGATGTCGGGATCACCGAAGGGCTCGGCCGCAGCCACGGCGGCGCGCTCGACGTCGGCGCGGTCGGCGAGGTCGGCGGCGACGTACGCCGCCCGCCCGCCGCCGGCCTCGATCTCGGCCGCCGCCTGCTGGAGCTCGGCCACCCGGCGGGCGATCAGCACGACCCGGGCGCCGGCCTGCGCCAGCGCCCCGGCCATCGCCCGACCGAGCCCGGAGCTGCCGCCGGTGACGGCCGCGATCCGGCCACTCAGATCGAACAGGGCGCGCATCTCACTGCATCCCGATGTCGAGCAGGAACTTCTCGCCCGGGTAGTACTTGGCGAGACGGATGTCGCCGGTGCGGGCGTGGCCCTCCATGCCTTCGCAGCGCGACAGGCGGGCGGTGGCAGCCGCCACGTCGCGGGTCGCGACCGGCGTCTGGCGCTGGTAGGTCACGACCTTCAGGAACTTCTCGGCGCACAGCCCGCCGGTGTAGCGCGCCGCGCCCTTGGTCGGCAGGATGTGGTTGGTGCCCGAGCACTTGTCGCCGAAGGCGACCGTGGCCTCTTCGCCGACGAACAGCGAGCCGTAGCTCGACAGGTTCGCCAGCCACCAGTCCAGATCCTGCGCCTGCACCTCGAGGTGCTCCGAGGCGTAGCGGTCCGACACCTCGACGACCTCTTCGCGGCTCGAGCACAGGATCACCTCGCCGTAGTCGCGCCAGGCGGCGGTCGCGGCGTTGCGCTGCACCTCGGGCAGGCGCTCGATGTAGCCGGGCACGAGCTCGATCACCTTCTGCCCCAGCTCGCGCGAGGTCGTGAACAGCCAGGCCGGCGAATCCGGGCCGTGCTCGGCCTGGCCGACCAGGTCGGCGGCGACGATGTCGGGATCGGCGCTCGCGTCGGCGATGATGCCGATCTCGGTCGGGCCGGCGAACATGTCGATGCCGCAGCGGCCGAACAGCTGGCGCTTGGCTTCGGCGACGAACTTGTTGCCCGGGCCGACCAGGATGTCAGCCGCCTTGCCGGTGAACAGGCCGAAAGCCATCGAGGCGATGCCCTGCACGCCGCCCATCTGCAGGATGGTGTCGGCGCCGGCCAGGTCCATCGCGTACAGGATCGCCGGGTGGATGCCGTCGGTGTCACGCGGCACCGAACAGGCGATCACGTTCCTGACCCCGGCGACCTTGGCGGTGGCGACGCTCATGATCGCCGAGGCGATGTGTGCGTAGCGGCCGCCCGGCACGTAGCAGCCGGCGGTTTCCATCGGGATCAGCTTCTGCCCGGCGAACAGCCCCGGACTCAGCTCGACCTCGAACTCGCGGATCGAATCGCGCTGTGCGCGGGCGAAACCGCTGACGCGCTCGTAGGCGAAGCGGATGTCCTGCTTCAGCTGCTCGGGCACCTTGGCCTTGGCCGCCTCGATCTGGGCACGGCTGACGACCACGTCGCCGTCCCAGTTGTCGAGCTGCTTGCAGTAGCGCAGCGCCGCTTCCTCGCGCCCCTCCTCGATGTCGCGCAGCATGCGCGCGACGAGCTCGCGGGTCTCGCTCTCGCCGGTGGCCGAGGTCTTGCTCGCCTTCTTGAGGAATTCGATCGCCATGGTGTCTCCTCATCCTCGATTTGATGTAAGCGCTTACATAGCGCTGGGGAAACACTAAGGATACAGGATCGACTTGTCAATACCCCGGGCAGGATTCCGGCTCGACTCGAAGCCATTGCCACAAGCCAGCAACAGGATCGAACGGTGACGGGCATGTCGCGGCATGGCACCGGCAAGCTACACGGGTCGCCGACAGCATCGACGAAGATTAGAAAGCGCTTACATTCAAAGGACAAACTTGTGGCGTACACCGACACGTCGGCGCGCTAACATGCGCGAGCGCGGATACCCCCCGCATCGGGATTTCGCAGGAGTCGTGCAAACGTGGCTTCGGAAGCAGGGAACGGAAGGACGGGCGTCGCGCTCGCCGACGTGGCGCGCCTGGCCGGTGTGTCGACGGCTTCGGTGTCGCGGGTGCTGAACAATCCGGGCAAGGTCAGCCCGCAGACGCGGTTGCGCGTGCAGGCGGCGATCGACGAACTCGGCTACATCCCCGACGCCGCCGCGCGCGCGCTCGCCTCGCGCCGAACGCAGACCATGGGCGCGATCGTGCCGACCCTCGACAACGCGATCTTCGCCTCGTGCATCAACGCGCTGCAGCGTCGGCTCGCGCACCACGGCTATACGCTGCTGGTCGCCTCGTCCGAATACGACGCCGACGAAGAGCTGCGCGAAGCCACCGCGCTGGTGCTGCGCGGCGTCGACGGCTTGCTGCTGGTCGGCGAAGCGCACCACAAGGGGCTTTACGCGCTGCTCGAGCGCAAGCGCATCCCCTTCGTCAACACCTGGACTTACCGCACCGAAGCCGAGCACCCGTGCATCGGCTTCGACAACCGCGCCGCAGCGCGGCGCGTCGCCGAGTACCTGATGGACCTGGGCCACCGCGAGATCGCGATGCTCGCCGGCCTCACCGCCGGCAACGACCGCGCCACGGCGCGCGTCGAGGGGGTGCGCGCCGCGCTCGCGGCACGGGGGCTCGGGCTGTCGCCGGAGCGGCTGCTCGAGTGTCCGTACGGCATACGCGAGGGACGCGAAGCGCTGCGCGTGCTGCTGCGCGTACAGCCGGCCCCCACCGCGGTGATCTGCGGCAACGACGTGCTCGCGCTCGGCGCGCTGCTCGAATGCCAGGCGCTCGGCATCCCGGTACCCGGCGCGCTGTCGATCACCGGCTTCGACGATCTGCCGCTCTCGGCGCAGCTGCACCCGCCGCTGACCACGGTGCACGTGCCCGCCGCCGAGATGGGCGTACTCGCCGCCGACTACCTGGTGGGCTGCCGCGAGCGCGCCACACCGCCTGCAGCGCTGCTGCAGCGGGAAGCCGAAGCCATGCTGATCGTGCGCGGCACCACGGCCCCGCCCTCCCCTCGCGCCTGACAAGGATTCCGAAACCGTGAAAACGCTTGATACGGTTGCACTGCGCCACCCCCTGCCCGAGCACGGACTGCCCGCGGGCCTGGTCGAGGTCATCGTCGAAGCGTGGGAACCGGACGTGTTCGAGGTGGAATTCGCCGACCTGGAAGGGCGAGCCTATGCTCGCGCGGCGATCCGGACCGAAGATCTCCTGCCGCTGTTCCATTCCCTGTCGAGCGCGGCATAGCCCACGGCGGCGTCCATGGACGCCGCCGGCGGAACCCTACGGGCAGCTCACATTCCCTCGACGTGGCCGATGACCTCGGCGATCACCGCGCTACCACCTCCTCGGGGTCGGGCAGCGCGGTGATCGCGCCAACGGACTCAGGCGCTCTCGTACAGCCGGGTCAGCACGAACTCGCGGTGCCCCAGCGCCTCGGCCGCCGTCAGCCGGCCGTTGGCGGTACGCAGCATCATCTCCAGCAGCGCATCGCCGGCCTGGTCCATGTTCTGGTCACGGCGCAGCAGCCCGGACACGTCGACGTCGATGTGCTCGCCCATCGTGCGCACCGTGCGCGGGTTGGCGCAGATCTTGATCACCGGCAGGATCGGGTTGCCGATCACGTTGCCCTGCCCGGTCGGGAAGAAGTGCACCACGTAGCCCGAGGCCGCGCACAGCGTCACCATCTCGGCGGCCGCCGACGACGAGTCCATGAACCACAGCCCCGATCCGGTCGGTGCCTCGGCCTTGTCGAGCACCCCGTCGACCTTGCAGCGGCGGCCGATCTTCTGGATGTTGCCGAGCGCCTTCTCCTCGATCGTGGTCAGCCCGCCTTCGATGTTGCCCTTGGTCGGCTGCGACTCCGAGAGGTCCGAGGTCTTGTAGCGGTCGATCATCGCCTGGTAGCGGTTGAACATCGCCATGAAGCGCTCGCGCACCTCGGGCGTGCGGCAGCGCTCGGCCACCAGGTGCTCGCCGCCGGTCAGCTCCGAGGTCTCGCCGAACACCAGCGTCGCGCCCGCTGCGTACAGTCTGTCGAAGGCGTTGCCGACGGTCGGGTTGGCGCCGCAGCCCGAGGTGGTGTCGGACTCGCCGCACTTGGTCGAGACCCACAGCTCGGCGATGTCGCACTCTTCGCGCTGCAGTTCGGTCGCCCACTGCACGAATTCGCGCGCCTTGCGCGAGGCCGCGCAGACGGTGTCGTGGTCGCCGTTCTGCTCGATCCAGAAGCCCGCCACCGGCTTGCCGGTCGCGGCGATGCCTTCGACCACCTTGTTGGTCCAGCCCGGCTCGATGCCGATCACCACCACCGCCGCGACGTTCGGGTTCGACCCGGTGCCGATCAGCGTGCGGAAGTGCAGTTCCAGGTCTTCGCCGAACTGCAGCCGCCCGTACGGGTGCGGCAGCGCCAGCGTGCCCTTGATGTTGTGCGCCACCGCCTCGGCCGCAGCGTTGGAGATGTCGTCGACCGGCAGCACGATCACGTGGTTGCGCACGCCGACGCGGCCGTTCTCGCGCCGATAGCCCAGGAACTTACGACCCTGCAATTCCATCGCTCACCACCTCTTGGTCTTGACGTTGTGGACGTGCAGGTGCTCGCCCTGCTTGATCGGCGCGACCACGCGGCCGATATCGACGCCGTACTTGATCACCGTATCGCCCACCGACAGGTTGCGGATCGCAAGCTTGTGGCCGATCGGGATGTCGTTGAGCACCTTGAAGGTGATGGTCCGATCCTGGTCCATGACCCAGCCGGTCAGCTCCGTGCCGGCCTTGACGCCTTCCACGACGACGACGCCGACCGCGTCGCCCTCGTCATGCACTACGAAATGGATCATCAGCCTCTCCTCAGCCTGTCTCGGGGGAATCCGCGGCACCGCTTCGGTGACCGTGAGTCATTTATAAAATATCTTATATAAGACTGTCAACACACTTTTGCTCCCAACTGCACGCCCCTGCCTTCGAGCCGAACCGCATGC
Source organism: Candidatus Competibacteraceae bacterium (assembly GCA_039807445.1). Lineage (GTDB taxonomy): Bacteria > Pseudomonadota > Gammaproteobacteria > Competibacterales > Competibacteraceae > JBDHRG01. The sequence continues at coordinate 15,324 of JBDHRG010000010.1, read as the reverse complement.
AATGCAGGTACTGGCGAGCAGGACGTGGCGCTGCACCTGGAGTGCGTCAAGAACGACCTCGCAAGGGCGTCGTGATCAGGCCGCTGCGCAACTGCGAGCACCGCGTGCCGGCGCTGGCCGCCGGTCGAAGACCCGGGTTCCGCTGGCCTTGGAGCGGCTGGTGGCTTCTCCTCGGCAGCACGATCGATCGCGCCGAGCCCCGCCAGAGACCCGCCGCAGCAGGACCCGTGCGAGATGCACGCCACCAACGTGAGCCGGCCGCCGCTGGAGCGAGCCGAGGCCGACGAGTGCGCGCCTGGTTGCAGAGAACGTGAGCCGGCGCCGGCGGCTGGAATCGATCACTGCGAGCCGAAATCGGCGCTGTTTGCGAGTCGACCGGGCGCTGTGTGTGAGCCGCTACAGCTACCTGTCGCGCTCGCCGTTGCCCCGGAAAAGCGGCTCCGCGTCCTGCTCGCCGCGCAGCGTCGGCTGCGGGTTGGGTAGCCCGTGCTCGAGGTTGTACGCGATGCGCGCAAGGGCGACTTCGACGAATCGCTGTTGCGCCTCCGGGAGCTGGATGCGCTCCCGAGCGAAAGCCTCCACGGCGGCACGGGCTCGGAGCGCGTCCATCATTCCCGGGTGCTCACGATAGCTCTGCTCCAGCTCGACGGGATCGAGGCGGCGGAAGTCGCCGGCGAGCGCCTTGTTCGGCCCCGCGGCGGTGTCCAGCGCGTGACCTAGCTTGTCGAGGAGCCGCGCCCTGAACCAGTGCGGCGGCACCTCCATCAACATCACGACTTCACGACCCTGCTGGATCGCCGCGACCATCCGCAACGGATCATCGTCGCGGGAGTTGTCGAAGATGACCGCCTGATCCGAGGCTCGAACGGCGTCGGGCAGGCGCTCCATCACGCGCTCGTAGCGTTCGATGATCTTTCCCGGCGGCACGTCATGACCGCCCTGCTGCACACGCAGCGCCACGCGCTCGAGGTTGATAGCCGGATCGTCGACGCCGACGAAGAACAGCCGCACGTCGTAGCCACGCGCCCGCGCCTGCTCCATGAGCTCGATTTTGCTCGGATGCGACATGACCGTCTCGAAGGACAGCGAGCGCGCATCCTCGAGCGCCGCTTGCCGGCGCTCATCGGCGAGCCTCTGCGCCTGACGGTTGGCCCTCTCGATCCGCCCAGGCGTCGGGCTCGGTGTGCCGGCGAGCAGTTCGGCGGTGATCTCGTCGGCGTTGATGTATTCGCCGAGGTCCAAGCCTTGCTCGCGCAACTGGTTGGTGAGCGTGGTTTTGCCGGACCCGTTGGGTCCGGCGATGATGATGACGAACGGGCGTCCTTGCTCGGCTTCACTCATTTAGCGCAAGCAGGTGTCCTGTGCTTCTTGGCACCGAGGCGCTTCACTTCTTCCTGTCGCCCATCCGGCCACGTCTTGACGATCTTCCCGTCGCGAAGGCCGGTGGTCGGCAAGCCCACCGCCTGTGCAGCCTGCACCGCGCGCTGGCCCGCCGTCGCAGCCAGAGCAGCCAGTTCCTCGAGGCTCAAATCGACAACCCGCTTGCTCATGGCGCACTCCCCCCAGCGGCGTTCGCCCTCAGTATACCCATGTCGGTCATGCGTGACGCACGGGAGCCAGCCAGTGCGGCTCAGACCAGATACCCGAAGCGTATCCGCAAAAGCTCACACTCGATCTCGGCCGCAAGATGATCGCGGTTCGAGCCGCTGCCACAGCGGCGCGTCACGCCTCATCGGCTCACCCCCCGCCCTTGCGCTTCAGCGAGCCGCGCTGCGGATCGTAGCTCCAGGCGGCAGCGGCGAAGAACAGTGCCAGGCTCGCGAGCACCACCGCGCACGCACCGGCGTCGAAGCGGCCGTACAGCGCGAAGCGCACCAGCTCGACCGCGTGCGTGAACGGGTTGAAGCGGGCCAGCTGGTAGACGAGCTCGGCGCCCGATTCGCGCAGCTTCCACAGCGGGTACAGCGCGGTCGAGACGAAGAACATCGGGAAGATCACGAAATTCATCGTCCCGGCGAAGTTCTCGAGCTGGCGGATGTTGGCCGACAACAGCAGCCCCAGCGCGCCGAGCATCAGCCCCGACAGCACGAGCGCGGGCAGCACGGTGAACCAGCCGGCCGCCGGCAGATCGACGCCGAACAGCGCCGCGATCACCAGGAAGGCGTAAGCCTGCACCAGCGACAGCAACGTGCCGGCGGCGAGCTTGCACGCCAGCAGGTACCAGCGCGGCAGCGGCGCGGTCAGCAGCAGGCGCATCACGCCCATCTCGCGGTCGTAGACCATCGCCAGCGAGCTCTGCATGCCGTTGAACAGCAGCACCATGCCGAGCAGCCCCGGCGCGATGTAGACGCGGTACTCGATGTAGGTGTCGTACGGCGGGATGATCGCGACGCCGAACACGTTCTGGAAGCCGGCGGCGAACACCAGCAGCCACAGGCTCGGCCGCACCAGCGACGAGAACAGCCGGCCGTACTGGCGCAGATACTTCGCCAGCTCGCGCCCGGCGACGGCTTGCAGCGCGAGCAGCGCGTGGTTCGGCGTCATCGGCATCTCCAGGCTGGTGGGGATGGGGGATGCAATCAGAGCCGGCACCGGCTGTCCGGCTCGTCGAAGCCGAGCGTGTCGAGGTTGTCGCTCGGGTGCAGGAAGCCCTCGAGCGGGGCGCTGGCGGCGATGCCGTTGCCGGTGGTCAGGAACAGCGGCTGGCGCATCTGCCCGTCCCAGGGGCGGAAGCTCAGCCGCGCGCCCTTGAAGCCGTCGATCACGATCTCCGGCCCGCGCAGGTACGCCGCCAGCTCGTCGAAGTCATCGCCGCCGGTGCGCAGCGCCGCCTCGACCACGCCCTTGACCGCAACCCACGCCGCCCAGTCCGCACCGCGCATCGGGCGCCCGGCCGCGCGCTGGAAGCGGCTGTTCAGCTGCGGTGCGCCGTGGCGCTCCCAGGCCCAGTGCCAGGCCTCGGGCACCAGCCCGGCCGAACCCACCACCGGCCGCGGCAACACGGTGCGGTACAGCGCGTCGCGGGCGAACTCGCCGTCGGTGTCGGCGATGTACACGGCGTCGTAATCCTCGCCAGCGCTCAGCAGCGCGATGTTGCCGAGCTCGCGCCGGCGCGGATCGTTCGACAGCTCGAACGGCCGCGTCGCGACCAGCTTCAGACCGAAGCGCTTCGCCGCGGCGGCGAAGGCCGCACCGCGCGCCTGGTCGGCCGGCTGCGGTCCGACCAACGCCAGCACCTTGCGCCACTTGCGCGATGCCAGGTATTGCGCCAGTGCATCGGCGAGCATCGCCTCGTTCGGTGCGGTGTGCAGCAGCCCGGGCTGGCAGTCCTGCTGGCGCAGGCCATCGTCGCCGGCCGCGACGTTGACCAGCAGCAGCGGCTTGCCGCGGCTGGCCGCGGCCAGTGCCGCCAGGCGCTCGGCCGGCAGGTCGAGCAGCACGATGCGCGCCCCCGCCACGGCCAGTGTATCGAGCGCCGCCGGCAAACCCTCGGCTTCGGCCTCGACCGCCTCGAGCTTCACCTCCAGCCCGAGCGCCCCGAGGGCGAAAGCCGACTCTTCGAGCGCCACCTCGGCGCCGGCGAGCGGACGGCCTCCGGCCTGGCCCTGGAAGGCGTGCTCGAGGTGCGTAGGCTCGTAGCGCGGATCGTCGGCGAGGCCGAGGTAGCCGATCACCAGTTCGCGAGCCTGGGCCGAAGCGATGCCGAACCACAGGCAAGCCACCGCCAGCAGCAGGCATCCCGGCCCCCTCCCCTTCAGCGGCCGAGAGAGTCGAATCGTACGGCATCGGAGCGACATGCAGTCCATGCCTTCGTCTCAATCGTCGATCAGCACGGTGTGCGGCACGCGCCCGGCGCGCACCGACTTGAGCGCCTTGCGGCTGGCGACGTCGACCACCGAGACGTCGTCGCTCAGGCCGTTGGCGACGAACAGGCGCTTCTCGTCGCGGTCGAGCGCGACGCCCCAGGCGCGCCTGCCGACCAGCACGTAGTCCTCGACCTTGCGGCTCGCCACGTCGACCGCGGCGACGTGGTTCGCGCGGCCCAGCGTGACGAAGGCGGTTTTGCCGTCGCGGCTGATCGCGATGCCGACCGGCGTGACCTCGTCGGCGCGGAAACCCTTGGGTTCGAACTTGATGGTGGCCGCGACCGTATGCCCGCGGGTCTCGATCACGCTGACGCTGGCGCCGAGCTCGTTGCTGACCCAGACCTCGCCGCCGTCGGGAGTCGCGGCGAAGCGCCGCGGGCGGTTGCCGACGACGATGTTCTTCAGCACCTTGCCGGCCTCGGCGTCGACCACGTGCACCATGTTGGCGACCTCGGAGCTCACGTATACCGTCTTGCCGTCGGCACCGGCCAGCACGCCCTCGGGCTCGGCGCCGACCTTGATCTGGCGCAGCGTCCGCTTGCCCGCGAGGTCGATCACCGACAGCACCGAGTCCTCTTCGTTGGAGACGTACAGCCGGCTGCCGTCGGGGCTCAGGTCGAACATCTCGGGATCGGCGCCGACGGCGATGCGGTCGACCACCTCGAGCCTGGCGATGTCGATCACGTCGGCTTTGCCGGCGTCGCCGCAGGCGACGTAGATGCGGCTGCGGTCGGGGCTGAAGTGCATGTCGCGCGGGCGCTTCGAGGTCTTGATCGCCTTGACGGGCTCGAGCGTCTTGCCGTCGAGCACGGTGACGGCGTGGTCTTTCTCGCTGCTGACGAACACGTAGCCGGTGTCCTTCGCCTGCGCGGCTGCGGCAGCCAGGGCGAACGCGGCAGCGGCGGCGATGCGGACGACGGTACGGCGGTGGCATTCAGGCATGGGCTTTCTCTCCGGGGTCATCGGCGGTCAAGGCCAGGAAGGCGGCGGCAAGGTCGGGGGCGCCGGCGGCTTGGCGCAACGCCGCCGGCGTGCCTTCGGCGAGCACGCGGCCGCGGTGCAGCACGACGGCGCGGTCGGCGGCCTCGGCCTCGTCGACCAGGTGGGTGGCCCACAGCACGCCGACGCCGCGCGCGCGGCGCAGCGCCAGCACCTGGTCGAGCAACTGCCGGCGCGAGGCGGGGTCCAGCCCGACGGTGGCTTCGTCCATCAGCAGCAGCACCGGCCCGTGCAGCAGCGCGCGGGCCAGCTCGACCTTGCGGCGGTTGCCGCCGCTCAGCGCGCGCGCGGGCTCCTGCGCACGCTCGGCCAGGCCCTGGCGCGCCAGTTCTTCGGCGATGCGCGCGCGCAGGCGCCGCCCGCCCAGGCCGTGCAGCCGGCCGTGGAAGCGCAGATTGGCTTCGACCGACAGGTCGAGGTCGAGCGTGGGCTGCTGGAACACGATGCCGAGCCCGGCCAGCGCCGGCACCGGCGCGCGGCCGATGTCGTGGCCGAGCACCTCGATGCGCCCGGCGTCGGCGACGAACAGCCCCGACAGCAGCTGGAACAGCGTGCTCTTGCCGGCGCCGTTCGGGCCGAGCAGCGCGACGAATTCGCCGCGGCGCACCGTCAGGTCCACGCCGGCCAGCGCCGGGCGCGGGCCGTAGGACTTGCGGACGTCGGTGGCGGCGAGCAACGGGGCATCAGGCATTGATCCTGGCTCCGAGCGTCGTCAGGGGTGTCGGGTCAGCGGAACGGATCATCTGTTTCCTTCTCCTCACTCCTCACCCCTCGCGCCAGCGCCCGTCCGGCCCGCCAGCAACTCCGGATGCGCTTCGAACAGGCGGGAGCGCAGGGTCGCGACCGCCGCTTCCGGGCGCGGGCGCGGCTCGGCGATGCGCAGCTCGTGGACGATGCGCGCCGGCTGGCCGCCGAGGAACACGACGCGGTCGGCGCACTCGAGCGCCTCGGTCAGGTCGTGCGTCACGAACAGCACCGTCGGGCGCGTGTCGCGCCAGCGCTCGAGCAGCAGCGCGCGCAGCCTGGCGGCCACCGGCGCGTCGAGCGAGACGAAGGGCTCGTCGAGCAGCAGCAGGCGCGGGCGCACCGCGAAGGCGCGGGCGAGCGCGACGCGGCGCTGCATGCCGCCCGACAACTGCCGCGGGAAGTGCGCCAGCGCATCGCCGAGCCCCATCGCCGCCAGCAGCTCGCGCGCGTGGCCGCCGTCAGCGTCCGCGGGCAAGACCAGCCGCACGTTGTCGAGCACGGTCAGCCAGGGCATCAGCCGCGGGTTCTGGAACAGCACGCCGAGCGCACCTGTGCCGCGCGCGATCTCGCCGTCGAAGTCGCGGTCCAGCCCGCCGAGCAGGTTCAGCAGCGTGCTCTTGCCGCAGCCCGAAGGCCCGACCACGCAGACGAATTCGCCGTCGGCGACGTCGAGCCGCAGCCCGGCGAGCACCGTGCGGACGCCCCAGGCCTTGCGGCGGATCGCGATCGACAGCCCTGCGCCTTGCGCTGCGAAGTGCTCTCCGGGAACGCCTCCAGGGTGGAGCGTCATTGCCTTCATCCGCGCCACCCCAGCAGCCGCCGCTCGAGCGGTCGCAGCGCCAGCGCCTCGACCGCCAGCACCACCGCGGCGAACGCCAACGTCCAGGCGAGGATCCCGGCGATGTCGAAGAACTGGAACAGCAGGTTGAGCTGGAAGCCGACGCCGCTCGAGCGGCCGAGCAGTTCGACCACCAGCACGATCTTCCAGATCAGCGACAGCCCGGTGCGCGCCGCGGCGAACAGGTAGGGGTAGAGCTGCGGCAGGTACACGCGCCGCAAGCGCCGCCCGGGCGGCAGGCGGAAGGCATCGGCCACGGCGAGCAGTTCGCGGTCGACCGCGCGCGCGCCTTCGCGCACCGTCGCCACCACCAGCGGGATCTTGTTCAGCGCCACCGCGGTGACCGCCGCGAGCTCGTTGAGCCCGAGCCAGACGTAGCACAGGATCACCGTCACCAGCGCCGGGATGTTCAGCCCGAGCACCAGCCAGGCATCGAAGAAGCGGTCCAGCCGGCGCGAGGCGCCCAGCGCCATGCCGAGCGCCGCCCCCACGCCGAGCGCCAGCACGAAGCTCGCCGCCACCCGCGCCAGCGTGATGCCGAGGTGGTGCGCCAGCTCGCCGCTCGTGGCGAGCTCGGCGGCGCGCGCGGCGACCTGCCCCGGCGCCGGCAGCAGCGGGCTCGCCACCCCCCAGGCGAGCGCCTGCCAGGCGGCGACCAGGGTGAGCAGCGACAGCGGGCGCAGCCAGCGTTCGGGCATCGGCATCGTTCAGTCCCGGTAGCCGTCCCAGAAGGTGCCGGGCGCGAGCTGCGTGCCGCGCCCGACCAGCGCCGCGCCGCCCTCGCCGGCGAGCAGCGCGAACACCGCCTCGGCGGCGAGCCGGTCGTCGGGGCCGACGTGCGCCGGAATGCCGGCGCGGTAGCCTTCGCGCAGCGCGCGGAACACCGCCTCGCTCTCGGCGCCGGTCAGCGGCCGCACCGCGTCCCAGGCTTCGTCGGAGCCGGCGAGCAGCGTCTTGGCCGCGCGCGAGGCGCGCAGGAAGCCGCCGAGCGCCGCGCGGTTCGCCGCGGCCCAGTCCTCGTCGAATACCCAGCCGATCAGCGGCAGCCCGGGCGGCGCGCCGAGCCCGGCCAGCACTTCGCGCACCGTCAGCAGCGGGCGCAGCCCGCGGGCTTCGAGGCGGGCGCCGTAGTGCCAGTAGTTCAGCACCGCCGGCAACTCGCCGCGCTCGAACAGCGCGTTCAGCAGCGGCGGTGCGGCGAAGCTCGGCTCGGCCGCCTGGGCGAGATCGACGCCGAGCCTGCGCCTGCCCCAGGCGCGCAACAGCAGCCAGCTCTTGTCGAGCGCGCCGCCGGCGACGCCGAGGCGCCGGCCGGCGAGGTCTTCGGGCCGGACGATGCCGCTGTCGGCGCGCGCATACAGCGCACCGGCCGCCAGCGAGTGCGTGACCAGCGTGTAGCGCTTGCCCTCGTCGCGGCTGCGCGACACCCACAGCCAGTCGTCGACGATCACGTCGACCGCGCCGCCGGCGAGCGCGACATGGGTGGCGTCCTTGTTGGCGAAGCGCACCAGCTCGAGCGCCACGCCCTCGCGCGCGGCGAGCCCGCGCGCCGCCATCAGCTCCAGCTCCCAGTGCACGGTGCCCGAGGCCATCACGCCGATGCGGACCGTCTCCAGCGCATGCGCCGGCGCGAGCACCACGGCCAGCAGCAGCGTCAGCCAGAACCGCGTCATCGCCCGCCCGCCCCTTCGAGCGGCACCGGCACCGCCTCGACCAGCGGCAGGCCGGCGGCGCTCCAGCCCTCGGTGCCGCCGGGGTACCAGTAGACCCGCGTGTAGCCGAGCCGCACCGCGCGGCGCGCGGCGTTCCACGAGGCCCAGCAGTCGGCGATGCAGTAGAACAGCAGGCCGCGGTCCTTGCGGCCCTCGGCCAGGCGCTCGAGCTCGGTGCGGAAGTAGGCCTCGATCTCGGGCGCGAGCCGATCGAAGCCGACGTTGGGCAGCCACACCGAGCCGGGCAGGTGCCGCCGCGACTGGCTCGGGATGAACGCCGCCTTCAGCTCGCCCGAAGGCGGGCGCGCCACGGTCGCCATCACGTCGAGCGCGATCACCTCGCGGCGCTCGAGCAGCGCGCGCGCCTCCTCGACCGAGACCGTCCACGCCTCGGGGTGACGCTCGGGCGTCGCCGCGCGGTACGGCGGCAGGCGGTAGCCCTCGGCGCTCATCGTGCCGGGCTCGAGCGCGACCTCGCCCGGTGGCGTCAGCGCGAAGGCGGGCGAAGCCAGCAGCGCGAGCACGGCGAATGCGGCGGATCGCATCGGAGGCACCTCCTCAGTGCGGCTCGGCGGGCGGCACGCCCAGCGCCGCACGCTCGTAGCCCGGGAACAGGTGCGCGACCGAGCGCCGGTACTCTTCGCGCAACAGCGCGAAATCGGCGAAGCGCTCGGGGATCGGCGCCTCGAGCGCCTCGGCCATGTCGACGCCGCGCCCGGCGGCGGCGGCCAGGCTCGCACCGAGCCAGGCCAGGTAATCGGCGTTGTGCGCGATCAGCGCCTGCGCCGCCTCGCCCTCGGCCACCGGCCCGGCGGCCGGCACCAGCCGGCGGATGCCGAGCCGGCGCAGGCGCTCGAGGCTCGCCAGCCAGGCGTCGAGTTCGGCGTTCGGCGTCGCCGGCGTGCGGCGGTTGAAGACGATGCCGGTGAACAGCGTGCCGGTGGTCTGATCGAGCACAGCGAGGTCGGCAGCGGTATGGCCGCGCAGCGCCAGCAGCCGCAGGCGGTGGCCGCCGATCACCACCTCGCCCTCGTCGACCTCGGCGTCGGGGACGCGCGGCTCGGTGCCGCGCATCCAGTCGCCGACCATGCGGTACAGATTGGCGTTGAAGTCCTGGCCCTGTTCGCGCGCGCCGGCGACGGTGCCGGGCAGCGCGCGGATGGGCACACCCTCGAACGCCTCGTTGCCGAGCATGTGGTCGGGGTGGTGGTGGGTGTTGTACACCGCGACCACCGGTTCGGCGCTGACGCGCGCGATCGCTTCGCGCAGTTGCCGGCCGTAGCGCAGCGAGGGGCCGGTGTCGATCACGACCACGCCGGCGCCGGTGACGATGAAGGCGCTGTTGGCGATGTTGCCGCCGTTGGCCGGCGAAAAGTTCTCGGTGACGCCCTCGACCACATAGGTCCGCGGCGCGATCTCGCGCGGCTGCAGACGGTAGTCGAAGTCGGCGGCGAGCGCCGGCACGAGCGCCAGCGGGCCGAGCAGGCACGCGCCGAGGTAGCGGAGCCCTGCAGCCATCACTCGACCCTCGCCTCGATGCGGTTGCCGCCGTTGTCGCGGCCGTCGATGGTCAGCGGCCCCTCGGCGCCGAGCTCGAGGCTCAGCACCGGGCTTTCGCACAGCGGCTGGTGGGTGGCCAGCCGCGCGAGCTCGCGCCCCTGTGCGTCGGCCACCGCCAGCGACTCGACGTAGAAGGCCGGCATGTTGGCGATCAGCCCGGTGTCGTTGGGGTGCGTGACGCGCAGCTTCAGGCGCTGCCCGCCGCCCTCGAGCGGCCAGCGGCGCGCGTGCACGCGGCCGATGTCCTCGTCCCTGACGCGGGTCGCCAGGTTCGGCGGCAGCGTGCAGCCGCCGCCGGCGGCATCGACCCAGCCGCCGCCGACGTGCCAGACGCCGTCGGCGGTCTGCGCGGCGACGCGGATCGGCGTCGCCTGCTGCACGCGCACGCGGAAGCCGAGGAAGGGCTTCGCCGCCCGCGGCTCGTACTCGAGCGCCAGCGGGATCGGGTTGAAGTCGACGAAGGCGATCAGCTTGCGCACCTCGGGCAGCCGCCCCCAGCGCACCGCGACCGGGACGTTCATCGAGTCCTCGGCCTCGGGCGGCAGCAGCACTTCGACGCGCGGGTCGAACACCACCGGCGCCTCGCCGAACAACAGCCCGGCCATCACCGGCCATTGCGTCGAGCGCAGCGGATCGGCCGGCGGCTCGGCCGCCGCCGACAACGCCAGCGCGCAGAGCAGGGCTGCAATCGCGGTTCGCATGGTGCGTGTCCTGCTATCAAAAAGGTGAGCACATGTACTCACGCTTCTCTTCCTGCCCCGAGTTCCCTGAAGGCCAGCTCGTCTCTGACAGGCGTGACTTTCCCGCCTCGCGATGGAGTCTTCCCTCGCCAGTGCCGTCCGTTACCGTCCGGCTCGCCACGGGTAGACCGTTCGGCGCAGCTTGGTTGTCGCTGCGCCGAACGGCACCTGAAAGCGTAGAGGTGAATGCGCTGCTCGGCCAGCTCCGGTGCTCGCAGAGCGCACCTGTGTTCACCATGGGGCACGCTTGTTGGCATCAGAGTCGGGCTTCCCCTATCAAGGCCCGAGGTGCGAGGCACGGCGAGGATGTTGTTCTTACTCGTGCCTCGCTCCTCGCGCCTCGTGCCTCGATGCTCAGCCGCCGACCGGCGCGCTGAGGCTCATGTGGTGCTTGTCGAACACCGCCTGCAGCGTGCCGTCGGCGCGCAGCGCGGCGAGCGCGGCGGCCAGCGCCTCGCGCAGATCGGTGGCGTCGGCCTTGACCGCCATGCCGACGTTCCACTCGAACACCTTGACGTTCGGCGCCGGCATCGCGCTGATCGCGACACCCCGGCGCTCGGCTCCCAGGCAATGCTCGAGCTGGCCACGCTGCGCGGCCAGCGCCGCGAGCTCGCCGGCCCCGAATGCCTTGCAGGCGGCGTCGAAGCTGCGGAAGTGCACGACGTTGCCGATGTAGGCGCCGCTGTCGGTGGTGATCAGGAACTGGTCGGCGACGGTGCGCATCTCGACGCCGACCTTCTCGCTGCGGAACACCGACAGGCTGGCGAGCTCGGGGATGCGCTCGCTGCGGTGTGCGACCGCGATCAGCTCGCGGTAGTACGGTGCGAACAGGCTGACCTGGTCGACGCGGCGCTGGAAGTCGGCGCTGACCGGCACGTGCAGCATCACGTCGGCGCCGCCCCAGCCCATGTAGTGGCCCTTCCAGACCGCGTTGCGCAAGTCGTCTTCCATCGACTCGTCGGAGGCGGGGATCGGCACCAGCGCCATCGCCACGCCCATCTTCGCCGCCAGCGCCTTGCCGAGGTCGACGTCGAGCCCCCGGTAGCTGCCGCCCTCGCTGTACGAGTACGGCGGGAAATCCTTGTAGACCGCCACACGCAGCACGCCCTTCTCGCGCACCGGCTCCAGGCCCTCGGCGTGCGCGGCCCCGGCCGCGGCCATGAGCGCGCACAGCGCGCCCAGCATCGAACGACGCATGCTCATCTCTCCTTATCGTCGGGCAGCCCTTTTCGCGTGGCCGCCTCGTTCGCACCGCTTCGGAGGCGAGGGGCGATGCGGAAACCCGCATCTTCCTTCCCCCTCACCCCGTTCTCCTCACCCCTCACCCGGTCACGACCCCGGTCACGACTTGTGCAGCTTGAACACCCACAGGCTGCCGCCCTGGTTCAGGTAGTTGACGCGTTTGGCGACCTCGCCGCCCCACAGCGGCACGGCGCCGCCCCAGCCCGAGGGCACGGCGATGTACTGCTCGCCGTCCTGCTCCCAGGTGATCGGGCAACCGACCACGCCCGAGCCGGTCTGGAACTTCCACAGCTCCTGCCCCGTCCTGGCGTCGAAGGCCTTCAGGTAGCCCTCGGGGGTGCCGGTGAACACCAGGTTGCCGGCGGTGGTCAGCACCCCGCCCCACAGCGGCGCGTTGTTCTTGTATTCCCAGACGATCTTGCCGGTCCTCGGGTCGACCGCGCGCAGCGCGCCGATGTAGTCCTCGTGCAGCGGCTTGATGTTGAAGCCGGCGCCGAGGTAGGCCGCGCCCTTCTTGTAGGCGATCGGCTCGTTCCAGATGTCCATGCCCCATTCGTTGGCGGGCACGTAGAACAGGCCGGTGTCGCGGTTGTACGCCATCGGCATCCAGTTCTTGGCGCCGAGGAAGGCCGGCGCGGCGAACACCGGCTCGCCCTTCTTGCCGTCGGCGCTCTTGCTCGGGTCGCCAGGGCGGTTGCCGGTCTCGATCGGGCGCCCGGTGCTCAGATCGATGCCCGAGGCCCAGGTGGTCTTGCTGACGAAGGGGCTGGCCGACAGCAGCTGGCCGTTGGTCCGGTCGAGCACGTAGAAGAAGCCGTTGCGGTCGGCCTTGGCGCCGGCCTTGATCGTCTTGCCGTCTTTCTGCAGGTCGAACGAGACCAGCTCGTTGGTGCCGTCGAAGTCCCAGGAGTCGTTGGGCGTGGTCTGGTAGTGCCACTTGATCACGCCGGTGTCGGGGTCGAGCGCCAGCGTCGAGGCGGTGTAGAGGTTGTCGCCCGGGCGGGTGTGCGCATTCCACGGCGCCGGATTGCCGGTGCCGAAGAACAGCAGGTTGGTGTCGGGGTCGTAGTGGCCGCCGAGCCAGGTGGCGCCGCCGCCGGTCTTCCACAGGTCGCCGGGCCAGGTCTTGCCTTCGCCGCCGCCGGTGATGCCGTTCTCCTGGCCGTTCAGGTAGCCCATGTAGCCTTCGAGCACCGGGCGGTTCCAGACCGGCTTGCCGGTCCTGGCGTCGCGCGCCTCGACCCGGCCGACCACGCCGAACTCGCCGCCCGAGACGCCGGTGATCACCTTGCCCTTGACGATGATCGGCGCGGCGGTGTTCGAGTAGCCTTCCTTGTAGTCGCCGAGCTTGTCCTTCCAGACGACCTTGCCGGTATCCTGCTTCAGCGCGACCAGTTGGGCGTCGAGGGTGCTGAAGATCACCAGGTCGTCGTACAGCGCCGCGCCGCGGTTGACCACGTCGCAGCACGGCAGGATGCCGTCGGGCAGGCGATGGTTGTATTCCCACAGCTCGGCGCCGGTCTTCGCATCGATCGCGAACAGCCGCGAGTACGAGGCGGTGACGAAGATCCTGCCGCCGTGGACCAGCGGCTGCGCCTCCTGGCCGCGCTGCTTCTCGCCACCGTACGAGAACGACCAGACCGGCACCAGGTTCTTGACCGTGTCGACGTTGATCTGCTTCATCGGGCTGTAGCGCTGTCCCTGCAGCCCCATGCCCCAACTGAGCACGTCGCCCGGGGTTTCGGCGTCCCCGAGGATGTCGGCGTCGGTGACGGCGGCGCCGGCGGCACCGGCCCCCAGTAGCGCCGCGAGGCTCGCGGCGAGGCGGGTCATGGCGAATCGGCTCGAGCTCATCGTTGTCTCTCCTCCGGAAAGGTTCTTGTCCCGCATCTGTCACCAGGGGCGCGCGGTCGAGCTTCATGTGGCAATAACGGTGCCAGCTCCGCAACGCGGCGCGATCCGGGCAGGCAGGCGGGCCGCGAACCGCGTGGTTGCGGCATCCGGGCCCCCGCCCGGGGCCGAGCGAACCGCACGGCGGCGGGGCCGGGGCCGGGAAATCGGCGTGACAAGCCGTGACACTCTGTCACGCGAGGCATCGCGGTCCGCACACCCGCCGACGACCGACTCCCTACTTTAGAAAAAGAATCTCTACATACGGATCACGATGAGTTCCGTACGTATCGCGACGGAGCGAGGGGGATTCTGCGGAGCGGCACTTGCGCCGCGGGCGCAGGGGCGAGCCGGTGTCGCTGACGTTGTCGTAGAGCTGGTCCTTGCTGCCCCAGCCGAACACCACGCTGCAGAAGCCGAAGCTGCTCTCCAGCGCGTGGAAGAACTTTTCGCGCGCCAGGTACTTGCCGCGCAGCACGCCGTCGACGTCGAAGACGCCGACCTTGACGTGCGCCAGCCGGCGCTCCTCGACGATGCGCTGCGCATCGGCGGCGGTCTTCACCTCGCGTGCCTGCATGAGCTCGCTCCTCGGTCCTCGTAGGTGGTCCGAGCCATGTCCTGTCCGCGCGCTTCGGTTCGCCGCGCGCCGAAGCCAGCGGCCCGACCATCCTGCGCGTGGTCGGCAAGCTCGGCTTCTCGAGCTACAGCCTGGGGCCGGCCGCCGGCGCCGACCCGCTCGAGCGCATCGCCGAAGCGATCTGCACCAACATCCGCAGCACCGTCGCCGACCTGCCGCGCGCCGAGTTCGACGCGGTGGTCGAGCTGCTCGCCGACCCCCGCCGCGACGTCTACCTGCTCGGCGGGCGCTTCGGCGGCGCGCTGGCCGAGTACTTGCATGCGTACCTGCACGTGTTGCGCAAGGGCGTGCGCACGATCGGCGGCCAGCCCTCGACCTGGCCCGAGACGCTGCTCGACCTCGGCCCCCGGGATGTGCTGGTGGTGTTCGACGTTCGCCGCTACCAGACCGACGTGATCGCCTTCGCCGAGCGGGTCGCGGCGCGCGGCGCGCCGATCGTGCTGTTCACCGACCGGTGGCTGTCGCCGATCGCCAAGGTCGCCGCGCACACGCTGCCGGCACAGATCGCCGTGCCTTCGCGCTGGGACTCGGCGGCGGCGACGCTGGTGCTGGTCGAATCGCTGATCGCGGCGATCACCGACCGCCACTGGCCGCAGGCGCGCGACCGCATCGAGCAGCTCGAAGCGATGCGCCAGGCCCCGAGCGGCGAACCGCTGGAACTGCCGTGACCTCGGCAGCGCCCGAGCGGCGCCCGTCCATCAGCCAATACCGGAGCGCCCAGCCCGCCGAGTGACGCAACGCGTCACCCCACTGACGCTCCGCGGCAGTCCAACCCCCTATTCCCAATGGCACACAAGTGCCCTCCCCCCTTGCGGGGGAGGGCCAGGGTGGGGGGTAAACCACGTAAGCAATTGATTTACAAACCTCGATGAATCCTTTCACTCAATCTCCTCACCAACCACCCACCCAAACCACCCCTCCCGCCCCTTCTCCTTGCGCCACGCTCCGCTGGCACGGATCATGCTGAACGACAGCCGTGCCCGCCTGCGGCACCCCCTCGCAGGCTCGAGACCCTCGGTTCAAGGAGAAGGGACATGCAGAGAAGACAGCAGGGTTTCACGCTGATCGAGTTGATGATCGTGGTGGCGATCGT
>JBDHRG010000166.1:0-8255 GCA_039807445.1 Candidatus Competibacteraceae bacterium | reverse complement strand
TTCGTGTTCAAGATCCAGGCGAACATGGACCCGCAGCACCGCGACCGCATCGCCTTCCTGCGCGTGTGCTCGGGCGTGTGGCGCCAGGGCATGAAGGCCCGCCACGTGCGCCTGGAGCGCGACGTCAAGATCGCCGATGCGCTGACGTTCATGGCCAGCGAACGCGAGCACGTCGAAGAGGCGTATCCGGGCGACATCATCGGTCTGCACAACCACGGCACGATCCGCATCGGCGACACCTTCACCGAGGGCGAGACGCTCGCCTTCACCGGCGTCCCCGACTTCGCACCCGAGCTGTTCCGCCGCGCGCGGCTGCGCGATCCGCTGAAGTCGAAGCAGTTGCTGAAGGGGCTCGAGCAGCTGTGCGAAGAGGGTGCGACGCAGCTGTTCAAGCCGTTGAACTCGAACGACCTGATCCTGGGTGCGGTCGGCACGCTGCAGTTCGACGTCGCCGCCTACCGGCTCAAGAGCGAGTACAACGTCGATTGTCTGTTCGAGGCGGTCAACGTCAACACCGCGCGCTGGGTGAGCTGCGCCGATTCGAAGCGCTTCGAGGAGTTCCGCCGCAAGGCCTTCGACAACCTGGCGGTCGATCACCACGGCGAGCTGGTCTACATCGCACCGAGCCGGGTCAATCTGCAGCTGACGCAGGAGCGCTGGCCCGAGCTGCGTTTCTCGGCGACGCGCGAGCACGCCGCGCGCTAACGTGCGCCGGGGGTGCAGGTCCACCTGTTTTTAGCGGCTTGTAAAGTTTTGCAACACCTCACCGGGACACGGTCCAACCGTGCGATAGTTCGAAAACCAGGTTGTTTTCGGACCATCCAGCAAGGGACAGGACCATGGCAGGCATCAAGCATGTGCGGACGGAGCGGCACGGTGGTGGTCGGGCCGAGGGATTCACGGTCGAGGCGACGGTCTGGGCGCAGTTTCCGGGCGGCGAGCGCTTGGAACTGCGGTTCGATCCGACGCCGTTCCTGGGCGTGGCGTCCGAAACCGAGCTGGAGGCACTGGCGAGCGCGAGCTGGTCGGGCCAGGTGGTGCTGATGGCGGTGCAGTGCCTGGCGCACTTCGGCGATCGCTGCATCCGCGAGTGGTTCCGTCAGCTCGACCGGCAGCTGATGCTCGAGGACGATTTCGAACTCTCGGGTCGCATCGACGCCGGCCAGGCGGTGCGCTGGATCGTCGATTACCGGCCGCAGGTGATCTACCGCGTGCTGCCGAGCTACGCACCGACGCACATGCTGGACTGAAGCCGACGTCTGCCCGGAACGGAAACGGCCGGATGCTCCCGCATCCGGCCGTTTCCGTTTGTACATCCGGGTATGCCCGCATGCATTCGTCAATGGAATGTGGGATAGTCCATATTTCACGATACGAACGAGAGGCTTCCGAATGACGGCTCTGAGCGGAATCACGATCGGCTTCATCGGCCTCGGCCTGATGGGCAAGCCGATGGCGCGGCACCTGGCGCGCGCCGGCGCGCAACTGGTGATCTGCAACCGCTCCCACGCCGTGCTCGACGAACTCGCCGCCGAAGGCATGACGCCGGTGGCCAGCCCGCGTGAAGTCGCCGAGCGCGCCGACACGCTGATCCTGATGCTGACCGACACTCCGGCGGTCGAAGCCGTGCTGTTCGGCGACCAGGGCGTGATCGACGGCTTGCGTCCCGGCGCGCTGGTGATCGACATGGGCACGACCGCGGTGCTGGCGACGCGCGCGTTCGGCGAGCGCATCCGCGCCGCCGGTGGCGACTACCTCGATGCGCCGGTGTCGGGTGGCCAGCTCGGCGCCGAGCAGGCGCAGCTGACGATCATGGCCGGTGGCTCGGCGGCGGCGATGGCGCGCGCCGAGCCCTTGCTGCGCGTGCTCGGCAGCCGGCTGACGCACGTAGGCGCGCTCGGTGCCGGGCAAGTCGCCAAGGCCGCCAACCAGGTGATCGTCGGCCTGACCATCGGCGCGGTGTCCGAAGGCCTGGCGCTGGCCAAGCGCGCCGGTGTCGATCCGGCCCGGGTGCGCGAGGCGCTGGTCGGTGGCTTCGCCTCGTCGCGGATCCTCGAGCTGCACGGCGAGCGCATGGCGCAAGGCCGCTTCCAGCCCGGCGCCCGCGCCACGGTCCAGCACAAGGACATGAGCCAGGCGCTCGAGCTGGCCGCGGCGCTCGGGCTCGAGCTGCCGGCGACCGCGCTGAGCCGCGGGCTGTACGCCGAGCTGATCCGGCGCGGCGGTGGCGGCCTCGACCACAGCGCGCTGTATTGCCTGATCACCGACGAGATCGACGCCCACCTTTCGCGCGGCTAGGCTGGAGCGGAGCGTGGATGGCAGGAGGCGGAGATGGCGGACCAGCACACCCCGACGCTGCGGCAAGTGATCGCCAGCGTGCTGTGGTCTTTCCTCGGCGTGCAGAGCGAGCGCAACCGCGCCCGCGACTTCACCCATGGCAAGCCGGGACCCTACATCGCCGTCGGCCTGGCGCTGACGGCGCTGTTCGTGTTGCTGCTGTGGGGCGTGGTGCGGCTGGTGACGGGGCTCGCCGCCCCCTAGGTGTGCGGCGAGCCTCGCGGGCTTCAGGTCCGACGGCGACGCAGCGCCAGAGCGCCGAACCCGGCGGCGAGCAGCGCCAGCATCCCCGGCTCGGGCAGGACCTGACCACGGATCTCGCCGCCCGGGAACGTGGCGTTGTGGATGTTCAGGTACCACAGCCCGGCGCGGATGCCGTTGACGAACTGCTCGCTGATCGGAGCCGAGCCGAGCAACTGGCCAGACAGGCCCGGCGGACCCTGCAGCGAGCCGCCGATGTCGACGCGCACCGGCGCATTGACGCCGGGCGGTGCCGGTGCATGGAAGTGCGCCGCCGCGATCGCGCTGGTCAGCCCCTGGAACACGAGGTCCCAGCTCAGCGTATTGGTGCCCGGGTCGAGATCGTCGTTGTCGTCAACCACCACGCTGGCGCTGCCGGTGGCCGTCGAGCCGTTCGGGGGCACTTCCTGGGCGCCGGTCAGCACCGCGCCGCCGGTGAAGATCGGCACCGCCGATGCTGACACCGCCCCCGCCATCAGCCCGGCCGCCAGCAGCGGCGCGGCCAGCCGCTTCGGAATCGCACGCATTGTTTCCTCCTTCCGGGCTGGAGCCCGAGTCGCCGGCCGGCGTGGGCCGGTCGTTCCGATGAGGAAGCAAGTTTTCAGCCAGACACAAGTTTTCTTTCTTGATCAATGAGTTGATCTTTTGCAGTGCGACGTGATTGTAAAAAATCGTGACACCGGGTCAGAGCAGTTGGCGCACGCCGTCGTAGGCCAGACCGAGCAAGCCGTCGAACCAGCCGTGCGCCGGCCAGAGGCGCGTCCCGAGGTGGTGGTACAGGCGCTCGTCGGTAAGCCGCTGCCACAAGCCACTGGTCGGTGGGCACAGCGCGTACAGCGCCGCTACCAGGGCGTACAGCGCCAGCGTGCCTGGCAGGTTGTTGCGGTCGCCGAGGCAGATCGCGGTGCCGAACGAGCGCTTCAGCCGTCGGCCGAGCAGATCGACGCTGTAGAGCTCGTCGAGCACCAGGTGCACGACGAAACCCAGGCCGACGAACAGCCCGGCGAGCCAGGCGGCGCCGGCCGAGACGCTCAAGCCCCGGTGTGCCGCCAGCACCGTCGCCAGCGCGAACGCCGCTGCGGCCGGGAGCGAATGCACCAGGCCGCGGTGCACGGTGCAGCGGTTGATGAAGCCGAACACCGCGTGGCGCAGCAGCAGATAGCCGCCGAGCCAGAGCAGCACCAGTTCGGCGAGCGAATAGCGGCCGCTCAGTGCCTGCACCATCAGGAAGGCACCGACCAGCGACACCACGCGGAACGCCACCCGCCCCGGGATCGACGTCTCGAGGTCGACATCGGGCAACAGCCCGCCGATCGCGCCGAGCGCGAAGCAGCCGAGCACGGCGTCGCGCGGCAGCACCTCGCCCATCAGCAGCGCGGTGGCGGCGATGCCGCTGGCGGCGGTACCGCCGATCAGGTGGGTCTTGAAGTCGGCCATTCTTTCGAGGCACGAGGCGCGAGGCACGGCGAGGATGCTGTCTTTACTCGTGCCTCGCAACTCGTGCCTTGTGCCTGATCCCTTCCGCCTCGTGCCTGATCCCTTCAGCCCTGCAGCATCAGGCTGCGCAGGTCGATGATCGCGGCGTTCGCGCGCGAGATGTACGACGCCATGATCAGCGAGTGGTTGGCGACCAGGCCGAAGCCGGTGCCGTTCAGGATCACCGGGCTCCAGACGGTTTCCTGCGTGCCCTCGAGCTCGCGGATGATCTGCCGCAGCGAAACCAGCGCGTTCTTGCTGGCGAGCACGTCGCGGAAGTCGATCTCGAGCGCCCGCAGCAGGTGCAGCAGTGCCCAGGAGTAGCCGCGCGCCTCGTAGAACACGTCGTCGATCTGGGTCCACGGCGTCTTCACCGCGCGCTCCTCGGGCACCGACGTCGACTGGTGCGCCTGCGGGTCGCCGGCGAGCGCGGTGTCGTAGCGCAACTGGCCGACGCTGGCCGACAGCCGCTGCGACAGGTTGCCGAGGCGCTTCTCGACGATCGCCAGGTAGTCGCGCAGATTGTCGGCGCGGGCGTAGAACTGGCCGTCCTGCTGGTTCTCGTCGGCCAGCCGCGCCTGATAGCGCTGCAGCGCGGCGATGCCCTTGGCGTACTCGCTCTCGGCCGAGGGCAGCATCCAGCTCTTCGGGTCGAAATTGAACTGCTGCTCGGCGAGCTGCAGATCGCGGTCTTCGAGCGACTGCGTCTGCGAGCGGCCGAAGTCGTTGCGCAGCCCCCGCACCACGTCGCGCAGCGCGCCGAGCACGCCGTATTCCCAGTTCGGCATGTTGTCCATCAGCACACCGGGCGGGGCGAGGTCGTTGTACAGATAGCCGCCGGGCTTGCCCAGCAGCGTTTCGGCGATGCGCGTCACCGTCGCGGTGGTGGCGTAGCCGGGCACCAGCTTCGCCGCATCGCCACCGGCGGCGGCCAGCGCGGCTTCGTGCACGTCGAACGCGTCGGGCTTGCTGTCCCAGATGAACCACAGCGCGCCGATCACGAGCACGTAAGTCGCGGCGACCACGCCGAGAGTCCACAGCAGACCCTTTTCCATCCAGGTGCGCGGGCTGTAGACGTAGACCAGCCGATCGATACCGGCCTTCGATCGGCCGGCGATACCTTCGAGCGTTGCCACGGTTTGTCTCCGTCAGGGGATCACACGAGCGAAATAAGACCGCAGCGGCGCGATTCAATTCCGTTGCGGCAGACACAAGGCGATAAGACAGGCAGAGGGGCGAGGAAAAGCCCCTGCCTCGTGCCTCGCTTCAGATCCGCCGCATGCGTTCGCGCTGTTCCTCGAGTTTGGCCAGCGCGGCGCGCTGGGCGTCGAGCTTTTCGCGCTCCTTGGCGACGATGTCGGCCGGAGCCTTTTCGGCGAAGGCCGGGTTGGCGAGCTTGGCGTCGGCGCGCTCGATGTCCCTGGCGATGCGCTCGATCTCGCGGCCCAGGCGCGCGAGTTCGGCGTCCTTGTCGATCAGCCCGGCGAGCGGAATCAGCACCTCGAGCTCGCCGACCAGCGCCACGGCCGACTCGGGGGCTTCGCCCCGCAGCGGCGCGATCGCTTCCAGGCGCCCGAGCGTCTGCAGGAACAGCGCGTTGCGCGCGAGGCGTGCACGGTCGGTTTCGCTGCCGCCGCGCACCAGCACCGCCAGCGGCTTGCCCGGTGCGACGTTGAGCTCGGCGCGGACGCGGCGTACGCCGAGCAGGAAGGCCTGCAGCCACTCGACTTCGGCGATCGCTTCGCGGTCGGTCGGGAAGTCGGCGGCGGCAGGGTAGGGCGCGCGCGAAACCGTCGTGCCCGTGGCGCCGGCCAGCGGTGCGACGCGCTGCCAGATCTCTTCGCTGATGTAGGGCATCAGCGGGTGCAGCAGGCGCAGCACCGTCTCGAGCACCTGCACCAGCGTGCGGCGCGTGCCGCGGCGCTGCGCCTCGGTCGAAGACGCGCTCGCCAGCGCCGGCTTCGACAGCTCGAGGTACCAGTCGCAGTACTCGTTCCAGACGAACTCGTAGATGCTCTTGGCCGCCATGTCGAAGCGGTAGCCGTCGATCGCTTCGCGCGTCTCGCGCACGGTGTCGGCCAGCCGCGTCAGGATCCAGCGGTCCGAAGCGGACAGCTCGACCTCGCCGCCCAGGCCGCAGTCCTGGCCCTCGGTGTTCATCAGCACGTAGCGTGCGGCGTTCCACAGCTTGTTGCAGAAGTTGCGATAGCCCTCGACGCGGCCCATGTCGAAGACGATGTCGCGGCCCTGCGTCGCCAGCGAGCAGAAGGTGAAGCGCAGCGCATCGGTGCCGAAGGCGCGGATGCCCTCGGGGAACTGCTTGCGCGTCGCCTTCTCGATCTTCGGCGCCATCTGCGGCTGCATCAGCCCGGTGGTGCGCTTGGCGACCAGCGGCTCGAGCTCGATGCCGTCGATGATGTCGAGCGGGTCGAGCACGTTGCCCTTGGACTTCGACATCTTCTGCCCGTCCTGGTCGCGCACCAGGCCGTGGATGTAGACCTCGCGGAAGGGGACGTCGCCGGCGAAGTACTGGCCGAACATGATCATCCGCGCGACCCAGAAGAAGATGATGTCGAAGCCGGTGACCAGCACCGAGCCCGGGTAGAAGGTCTTCAGCGCCTCGGTCCGCTCGGGCCAGCCCAGCGTCGAGAACGGCCACAGCGCCGACGAGAACCAGGTGTCGAGGACATCGGCGTCCTGCGCCAGCGCCACGTGGGCGCCGAGCTTGTGCCTGGCGCGGACCTCGGCCTCCGAGCGGCCGACGTAGACCTTGCCGCCGTCGTCGTACCACGCCGGGATGCGGTGCCCCCACCAGAGCTGGCGGCTGATGCACCAGTCCTCGATCTTGTGCATCCAGTCGTAGTACGTCTTGTCCCAGTTCTCCGGGACGAACCGGATGCGCCCGGTCTTGACCGCGGCGATCGCCGGGCCGGTGATGCGCCGGCGCCCGCCGGGGCGTCCGTCGGGCAGCTCGTCGCGGCTCAGGTCGACGAACCACTGGTCGGTCAGGAACGGCTCGATCACCGCGCCGGTGCGGTCGCCCCTGGGCACCATCAGCTTGTGCGGCTTGACCTCGACCAGCAGCCCCCCCTCCTCGAGGTCGGCGACGACGCGCTTGCGCGCCTCGAAGCGGTCCAGCCCGCGGTAGGCTTCGGGGGCCTGGTCGTTGATCTTCGCGTCGCGCGTGAACACGTTGATCAGCGGCAGATCGTGCCGGCTGCCGACCTGGTAGTCGTTGAAGTCGTGCGCCGGGGTGATCTTGACGCAGCCGGTGCCGAAGGCCGGGTCGACGTAGGCGTCGGCGATCACCGGGATCTTGCGCCCGGTCAGCGGCAGCTCGACGTGCAGGCCGATCAAGTGCCTGTAGCGCTCGTCCTCGGGGTGCACCGCGACCGCGGTGTCGCCGAGCAGCGTCTCGGGGCGCGTGGTCGCGACCACCAGGTCGCCGCCGCCCTCGGCCACCGGGTAGCGGATGTGCCACAGCGAGCCGTTCTCTTCCTCGGACACCACCTCGAGGTCCGAAACCGCGGTCTGCAGCACCGGGTCCCAGTTCACCAGGCGCTGGCCGCGGTAGATCAGCCCGTCCTCGTGCAGCCGCACGAACACTTCCTGCACCGCCGCCGACAGGCCCTCGTCCATCGTGAAGCGCTCGCGCGACCAGTCGCAGCTCGCACCGAGGCGGCGCAGCTGGCGCGTGATCGTGCCGCCGGACTCGGCCTTCCACTGCCAGACGCGCTCGATGAAGGCTTCGCGGCCCAGGTCGTGGCGGGTCTTGCCACAGGCCGCGAGCTGGCGCTCGACCACCATCTGTGTGGCGATGCCGGCATGGTCGGTGCCCGGCTGCCACAACGTGTTGCGCCCCTGCATCCGCTGGTAGCGGATCAAGGCGTCCATGATCGTGTCCTGGAACGCGTGGCCCATGTGCAGCGTGCCGGTCACGTTCGGCGGCGGGATCATGATGCAGTACGGCGCGCCCTCGCCCGAGGGCGCGAAGTGGCCCTGGCGCTCCCAGGTTTCGTACCAGCGCTGTTCGATCGCGTGCGGTTCGTAGGTCTTGTCCATGGCTCGTCTGGCTGCGGCTCGAAGCTAAGCGCAGCAGTATAAGCGAAGCGGTGCAGCCGACGGGAAACGCGCCCGGAGCCGAGCGCGTCGGGCGGCCCGAGGGCGTCCGGCCGGCCGACGCGGCGTGCGCGGCCGCGGAT
>JBDHRG010000165.1:0-8314 GCA_039807445.1 Candidatus Competibacteraceae bacterium | reverse complement strand
GCGCGTGCCCAGCTTGGGGTTGGCCAGGTTGGTGTAGCGTTGGGCAAACTCGTTCTCCGGCGCGTGCGCGGCCATCGTCGGACTCCTTTCAGGCTCGACAGCAAAAGGCGGAGCCGCCGCCGGCGAGCCGGCGGCCCCGGGAGGGGGTCAGTTGGCGCCCTGGGCGATCCACTTGCCGATCAGCGCGCGCTCGTCGTCGGTCATCTGCGTGACGTTGCCGAGCGGCATGGCCTTCGAAGCGATCTGGGCACCGATCTTGGCGACCTGCGCCTTGATCTGCTCCGGCGTGTCGACCACGAAGCCCAGCGGCGCAGTGGCCATCATCGTCGGCTTGGCCGAGTGGCAGGCGACGCAGCGCTGGTCGATGATCGGCTTGACCTGCCCGACGGTGATCGCCTGCTCGCCGGCCTTGACCTCGACCTTGGCCGGCGCGGTCCACACGGCCAGCGCGATCATCCCCGCGGCGGCGGCCGGCAGGATCCAGACCTGGTTCTTCTTTTCCGGGATGTGGCGGACGTTGAAGTAGTGGCGCACCGCGAAGCCGATCACCATGATCGCGGCCAGCACCAGCCAGTTGGCCTTGGCGCCGTAGGTGCTCGGATAGTGGTTGCTGATCATCATGAACAGCACCGGCAGCGTCAGGTAGTTGTTGTGACGCGAACGCAGCAGGCCGCGCTTGCCGACCGAGCCGTCCGGCTCGCGGTTTTCCTTCAGCGCGTTCACCAGCTCGCGCTGCGAGGGGATGATCACGAAGAACACGTTGCCGACCATGCAGGTGCCGATCGCCGCACCCATCAGGATGTAGGCGGTGCGGCCGCTGTAGAGCTGGGTCAGCACGACCGCGAGCACGATCAGCAGCCCGAAGCCGACCGCCGACAGCAGCATCGGGTTCGCCTTCAGCTTCGACTCGCACAGGCGGTCGTAGACGACCCACGCGCCGACCAGCACGGCGATCGCGATCGCGACGGCGGTCAGCGGGCTCAGATTGGCGATGGTCGGGTCGATCATGTACGAGCGCGCATTGGCGAAGTACACCACCGCCAGCAGCGCCACGCCCGAGATCCAGGTCAGGTAGGCTTCCCACTTGAACCAGTGCAGCATCGGCGGCAGCGACTCGGGTGCCACCTTGTACTTCTGCAGGTAGTAGAAGCCACCGCCGTGCACCGCCCACAGGTCGCCGGCGATGCGGTCGGGCTTGCCGGCGCTGCGGTCGAGCTGGTTCTCGAGCCAGTTGAAGTAGAACGACGCGCCGATCCAGGCGACGCCGAAGATGAAGTGGAGCCAGCGCACCAGCAGGCTCAACCATTCGTTGACATGTGCATCCATCGGTACTCACCCTCGTTTTGGTCGGATCGCTCTTCTTTATCGGCCGCCGGCAGCCGGCGGCCCCTGCCGGAGCGATCCTCCTGAGACCACCCCCGGAACGGTGCCCGGAGGTCTACCTCTTCGGTGCCGGCTTCCGCGCCGGCTTTTCGCGGTTCAGCGCATCCCTGCGGGCGCCGCCTCAGCTACCGCGGTAGGTCGAGTAGCTGTACGGCGAAACCAGCAGCGGCACGTGGTAGTGCTCGTCCGGCTTGGCGACGCCGAAGCGCAGCGCCACCTTGTCGAGGAAGCGCGGCTCGGGCGCCGCGACGTTCAGCGCGCGGTAGTAGTCGCCGACGTGGAACAGCAGCTCGTACTCGCCGGCGAGCAGGGCATCGCCCTCGAGCAGCGGCTGGTCGACACGGCCGTCGTGGTTGGTTTCGGTGGTCTTGACCAGGCGGCGGGCCTCGCCGTCGATCGCGTACACCTCGATGCGGATGCCCTGGCCCGGGCGGCCGTGGGCGGCGTCGAGCACGTGCGTCGTCAGTCTTCCCATGCTTCCGTATACAGGCGCGGGGCCTGCCCTCCTCGGTCGGTGGCTGCCGTTCCGTTGTCCGAAGCGTGGCAGCCGTGATTGAATACAAAAAATTAAATTTGTTTCAACAAAAAGCTGAACCAACTGTAAACACAAGAATAGGACAGCACAAGGCACCACAAGGGTAAATCGCACACATTTGTTACCATAATAAGAAATAATTGTCTTAAATAAATTCACTATATGAAAAATAGTCGCTGCATCTGGCTGCCTTGCGGCGCTGCAGCGCGAACTCGCCCGGACGTTTGCCGCAATGCAGAAAAACTTGGAGCGGGCACCGGGATCGGCGCCGGTTTTTCTGTTGCACACGACAGCTATAAAATGCATACAATATCTTAGAGTTTGTAGCTGGTATCATTGGACTTCATGCTGTGCACAACATGACGAGCGAAGAGACGATCGAAGGGCGCAGGCGTAGCGCGCGTCGGCGCGGCCCGAGCAAGGTGCAGCTGATCTATCAGCAGATCGTCGACGCGATCCTGGCGCAGCGGCTGCCGCCGAGCACCCGGCTGGCCGAGGAGGCGCTGAGCGAGATCTTCGACG
This sequence comes from Candidatus Competibacteraceae bacterium, assembly GCA_039807445.1. GTDB lineage: Bacteria > Pseudomonadota > Gammaproteobacteria > Competibacterales > Competibacteraceae > JBDHRG01. The sequence continues at coordinate 5,874 of JBDHRG010000165.1, read as the reverse complement.
TCAGCCGCACGCTGATCCGCCAGGCGCTGCTGCGGCTGGCGCACGAGAATCTGATCGAACTGCGGCCGAACCGCGGCGCCGTGGTGTCGTGCCCCGGCGTCGACGAAGCGCGCGACGTGTTCCGTGCCCGCCACGTGATCGAGGCCGCGATCATGCGGCTGGCTGCTGCGCACGCCGATGCTGGCCGGCTTGTGGAGCTCGACGCGATCGTCGCGCACGAGCGCGCCTTCTTCGAGCGGGGCGAGCGCGGTGGCGGGCTGCGGATGTCGAACGACTTCCACCTGATGCTGGCCGAGATCGCCGGCAACAAGCCGCTGGCCAAGTTCCTCGGCGAACTGGTACCGCGCTCGGCGCTGGTGATCGCGCTGTACGAGCGTCCTGGCCACCGGGCGTGCTCGTTCGACGAGCACGCCCAGCTGATCGACGTGATCAGGCGTCGCGACGTCGAGCGGGCGGCGCTGCTGATGCAGGAGCATCTGCACCGCTGTGAAGCCAAACTCGACCTGGACCGCTGCTCGGGCGAAACGCTGGACCTGCGGTCCGTGTTGGCCGGCGCGTGATGAGCCGGCGGACCGCAGCCGCGGCCCCGGATTGATAACGAGTGCATGCAACAACAAGGGGAGGAACCATGTCCCAAGCATATCCGCGTGATCTGATCGGCTACGGCGCCAATCCGCCCGACCCGAAGTGGCCCGGCAAGGCGCGCGTCGCCCTGCAGTTCGTCCTCAACTACGAGGAGGGCGGCGAGAACTGCGTGCTGCACGGCGACAAGGCCTCGGAGCAGTTCCTGTCCGAGATCGTCGGCGCGGCCGCCTACGAGGCCCGCCACCTGTCGATGGAGTCGATCTACGAATACGGCTCGCGCGCCGGCGTGTGGCGCATCCTCAAGGAATTCGAGCGCCGCGGCCTGCCGCTGACGATCTTCGGCGTGTCGATGGCGCTCGAGCGCCATCCCGAGCTCACCCGCGCCTTCGTCGAGCTCGGCCACGAGATCGCCTGCCACGGCTGGCGCTGGATCCACTACCAGAGTCTGGACGAGGCGACCGAGCGCGAGCACCTGGTGCGCGGCGTCGAGATCATCAAGCGGCTTACCGGCGAAGCGCCGCTCGGCTGGTATACCGGCCGCGACTCCCCCAACACCCGCCGCCTGGTGGTCGACCACGGCGGCTTCCTGTACGACGCCGACTACTACGGCGACGACCTGCCGTTCTGGACGCGCGTCACCAAGACCGACGGCAGCGAGGTGCCGCACCTGGTGGTGCCGTACACGCTCGACACCAACGACATGCGCTTCGCCACGCCGCAGGGCTTCAACACCGGCGATCACTTCTTCCAGTACCTGAAGGACGCGTTCGACGTGCTCTACGCCGAAGGCGAGGCGTCGCCGAAGATGCTGTCGATCGGCATGCACTGCCGCCTGCTCGGGCGCCCGGGACGCTTCCGTGCGCTGCAGCGCTTCCTCGACTACATCGAGAGCCACGACCGCGTCTGGGTGTGCCGCCGCATCGACATCGCCAGGCACTGGATCGAGCACTTCCCGGCGCCGGCAGCCTGAGAAAAACGCCGGCTCACCGAGCACCGTAGGGTGCCCACACGGCAAACGATCACGGTGGGCAGCGAGCTGTCCACCCTACAGTCCTACAAGAACACTGCACGGAATCACCACGGAACCACATCGATGAGCGAAATCCACGCCTATTCCCAGCCGCCGCGCACCCTGAGCGAGGCCGAGTTCGTCGCCCGCTTCGGCGGCGTCTACGAGCACTCGGCCTGGGTCGCCGAAACGCTCCACCGCCAGGGGCTGAGCGCGACGCACGACAGCGCCGAGGGCCTGAGCGATGCGATGGCAGCGATCGTCGATGCCGCCGGCGACGACAGGCAGATGGCACTGATCCTGGCGCACCCCGACCTCGCCGGGCGCGCGGCGCAGCGCGGCGAGCTGACCCCCGAGTCGACCCGCGAGCAGGCCGGCGCCGGCATCGGCGAGTGCACGCCGGAAGAGTTCGAGCGCTTCCAGACCTACAACGCCGCCTACAAGGCGAAGTTCGGCTTCCCGTTCATCATGGCGGTCAAGGGCGCCAACCGGCACCTGATCCTGGCCGGCTTCGAGGAGCGACTGAACAACGACCTCGCCACCGAACGCGCCCGCGCGCTCGCCGAGATCCACAAGATCGCGCGCTTCCGCCTGGTCGAACTGGCCGGCGGCTGATCCGAGGAACGAGTGAACGGTGATGGGGAATGGGCTCGCCTCCGCCCCCATTCCTCATCCCCGCTCACCCATTGCCCGTCCTCAGGCGCGGAACTCGGTGCGATTCTGCGCCAGTGCCAGCGCCTCGTCGCGGCGCACGGTGCCGCGGCGCACCAGCTCGGTCAGGCTCTGGTCGAGCGTCTGCATGCCGTGCACAGCGCCGGTCTGGATCGCCGAGTACATCTGCGCGACCTTGTCTTCGCGGATCAGATTGCGGATCGCCGGCGTGCCGACCATCACTTCCCAGGCGGCGACGCGGCCGCCGTCGGCGCGCTTGACCAGAGTCTGCGACACCACCGCGCGCAGCGACTCCGACAGCATCGAGCGCACCAGCGCCTTCTCGCCGGCCGGGAACACGTCGATCACGCGGTCGATGGTTTTCGCCGCCGAGCTGGTGTGCAGCGTCGCGAACACCAGATGGCCGGTTTCGGCCGCCGTCAGCGCCAGGCGGATCGTCTCCAGGTCGCGCAGCTCGCCGACCAGGATCACGTCGGGGTCTTCGCGCAGCGCCGAGCGCAGCGCATCGCTGAAGGCGTGCGTGTCGCGGTGCAGCTCGCGCTGGTTGACCAGCGACTTGCGGCTCTCGTGCACGAATTCGATCGGGTCTTCGACCGTCAGCACGTGGCTGCGGTCGCGGCCGTTGATCAAGTCGATCATCGCCGCGAGCGTGGTCGACTTGCCCGAGCCGGTCGGGCCGGTGACCAGAACCAGGCCGCGCGGCGCCTCGGTCAGCTCGCGTAGCACGGGGGGAGCGCCGAGCTCTTCCAGCGGGCGGATGCGGTTCGGGATGGTCCGGAACGCCGCGCCGATGCCGCGGCTGTGCGCGAACACGTTGGCGCGGAAACGCGCCAGCCCGGGGATCTCGAAGGCGAAGTCGCATTCGAGCCGCTCCTCGAACTCCTTGCGCTGGCGGTCGGCCATCACCGCGTACACCAGCGCCTGCGCCTCGCGCGGTGCCAGCGGTGGCAGGTCGAGGCGGCGCATGTCGCCGTCGACGCGCAACAGCGGCGGCAGTCCGGCGGAGATGTGCAAATCCGAGGCGCCCTGGCGGACGCCGAAGGCGAGCAGTTCGTCGATGGTCATCGGTGTTCCCTTTGGCGGCGTGGCTGCCGCATCATCCGGGGTCCGCTTCCCGACCCGGAGAGTTCGCCGATGACGATAGCAGAGCGCCTCGATGCCGTGCTCGAGCGCATCCGCGCCGCCGAGCGGCGCTTCGGCCGCCCGGCGGGCAGCGTCGCGCTGCTCGCCGTCAGCAAGACGCAGCCGCCCGAGGCCGTGCTCGAGGCGGCCGCGCGCGGTCAGGTGCGCTTCGGCGAGAATTACCTGCAAGAGGCGCTGGCCAAGCAGTCGGCGCTGGCCGCGCATCAGGGGCTCGAATGGCATTTCATCGGCCCGTTGCAGTCGAACAAGACCCGCCGCGTCGCCGAGAGCTTCGCCTGGGTACACAGCGTCGATCGGCTGAAGATCGCGCAGCGCCTGTCCGAGCAGCGCCCCGCGGGGCTGGCGCCGCTGAGCGTCTGCCTCGAGGTCAACGTCGATGGCGAGCCGAGCAAGAGCGGCTTCGGTTTCGCCGAACTGCCCGAAGCCGCCGCCGCCGTGGCGCGGCTGCCGCGGCTAGAACTGCGCGGGCTGATGGCGATCCCGGCGCCGGCCGAGGACTTCGAGGCGCAGCGCCTGCCGTTCGCGCGGCTGCGCGCTGCCTTCGAGGCGCTGCGCGCGCAGGGGCTGGCGCTCGACACGCTGTCGATCGGCATGTCCGACGACCTCGAAGCGGCGATCGCCGAGGGCGCCACGCTGGTGCGCATCGGCAGCGCGATCTTCGGCCCTCGAGCGGTGAAAGGGGGATGAGGGATGAGGCCGTGAAGCACGTCTCACGCCCCTCCCCATCCCCATCCCCATTCCCTACTTACCGGCCGACCGAGATTGCCAAAGCCGCGGAGCGCGGTTTAGGGTTTCCTTTCAATTGTCAGGGACAGCACAAGGTCGAACGCCCATGAGCACCCCCACCATCGCCTTCATCGGAGGCGGCAACATGGCGCGCAGCCTGATCGGCGGCCTGATCGCCGACGGCTGTGCCGCCGAGCGCATCTGGGTTTCCGATCCGACGCCCGAGCACCGCGAGGCGCTGCGCGCGCAGTTCGGCGTCAAGACCACCGAGCACAACCAGGAGGCGGTCGCGCACGCCGACGCGGTCGTGTTCGCGGTCAAGCCGCAGATCCTGCGTGACGTCGCGCGCGGCATCGGCGAGGCGATGCAGCACCGCAAGCCGCTCGCGATCTCGATCGCCGCCGGCGTGCGCCTGACCGACCTCGAGCGCTGGCTCGGCGGCCCGGTCGCACTGGTGCGCACCATGCCCAACACCCCGGCGCTGGTGAGAAGCGGTGCCACCGCGCTGTACGCCGGCGCGCACGTCAGCGCCGAGCAGCGGCGGCTGGCCGAGTCGATCCTGCGCGCCGTCGGCCTGACCGTCTGGGTCGCCGACGAGGCGCAGCTCGACGCCGTGACCGCGCTGTCGGGCAGCGGACCGGCCTACTTCTTCCTGGTGATGGAAGCGATGGAGCAGGCCGGCGTCGCGCTCGGGCTGTCGCCCGAGAACGCGCGGCTCTTGACGCTGCAGACCGCGTTCGGCGCCGCCAAGATCGCGCTCGAGAGCGCCGAGAGCCCGGCCGAGCTGCGCGAGCGCGTGACCTCGCCCAAGGGCACCACCGAGCGCGCCATCGGCGTGCTGCGCGACGCCGGCCTCGAGGCGCTGTTCGGCCAGGCACTCGCCGCCGCCGCCGAGCGCTCGCGCGAGCTCGGCGAGCTGTTCGGGAGCGGCGAATGAACGGTGCGCCGTACCTGAGCAACGCCGGCGTCTTCCTGATCCAGACCGCGTTCGGTTTCTACATCCTGGCGCTGATGCTGCGCTTCCTGCTGCAGTGGGTGCGCGCCGACTTCTACAACCCGCTGGTGCAGTTCCTGGTCAAGCTCACCAACCCGCCGCTGATTCCGCTGCGCCGGGTGGTCCCGGGGCTGTTCGGGCTCGACATGGCAGCGGTGGTGCTGATGCTGGCGCTGCAGATCCTCGAGTGGGTGCTGACCCTGAACCTGTTCGGCCAGAACTTCAGCGTGCCGGGGGTGCTGGTGCTGGCGTTGGCCGAGCTGCTCGGGCTGGTGCTGAGCGTGTTCATCTGGGCGGTGATCATCCAGGCCCTGATGAGCTGGTTCGTGCGCGACCCGCACAACCCGCTGTACACGGTGCTCTACCGCCTGACCGGCCCGGTGCTGCGCCCGGCGCAGCGCGTGGTGCCGATGCTCGGCGGCGTCGACCTGTCGCCGATCGCCGCGATCATCGTGCTGCAGCTGGCGCAGATGCTGCTGATCGCACCGCTGCGCGACCTCGGTCTCACCCTGCTGCGCGGGTGAGCGGGAAGCGGGAAGCGGGAAGCGGGAAGCGGGAAGCGGGAAGACACTGGCACAGTTCCCCCATCACGTCTAACGCTTCACGTCTAACGCCCCTCCCCATTCCCCATTACTCGCCGGAACTCGCCGGAAAGCGCAGCTCGACGTGCAGCCCCGGCGCGTTGTCGCCGAGTGTGAGCTCGGCGTGGTGCAGCTGCGCGACCGCCTTCACCATCGCCAGTCCC
>JBDHRG010000164.1:0-8366 GCA_039807445.1 Candidatus Competibacteraceae bacterium | reverse complement strand
ATGCAGGCGGCTGGAGATCGGGACCGCGACGCCGCCCGCGTGCCAGATCGCGAACAGCGTCTCGAGATACTCCGGCGCGTTGGCGGCGAACAGGTGCACCGCGACGCCGTCGACCGTCTGCGCGCCGCCGTTGTGCACCTGCACGTAGACCACGTTGCGCTGCCCGGCCGGCGGCACGTCGTTGCGCAGGTCTTCGTCGAACTCGACCCCGTCGAGCGTCTCCTCGAAGAACGAGTAGGGCGGGGCGTCGATGCGGATGTCGATCGCGCGCTCGCGCGGCATCGGCGCCGGCGGCGTCAGCCGCGGGTCGTCGGCGAGCGCGAGGATCGCCGGGTCGGTATACGTGAAGCCGTCGTCGATGACGCGCCGGCGGATGTACAGCCGCACCGCGGGCGCGCCGGCGAGGTCGCATTCGAACAGGCCGCGCCCCATGGTCGCGCAGCGCAGGGCGGTGCGCTGGATGACGCCGCCCGAGTCGCGCACCGTCACCGGCGCGAAGTTCTGGATCGTGGTCAGCGGCAGGCCCTGGTTCAGCGTGCGCCAGGCCGGCGCCGGCGGGCCCGGTGCCGCCGCGGTCGGTGCGACCGCGTTGCGCGCGACGTACACCCCGGCCAGCGTGCCGACGTACAGCGTGTGCGGGCCGGCGGCCGGCGATTGCGGGTCGAAGGCGACCGCGGTCGCCGCCGCCGGGCTCAGTTGGTCGGCGGCCGGCGCCGCCGGCGCGGTGCGCCCCGACAGCTCGGCCCAGGTGGTGCCGCGGTCGCCCGACAGGTACAGCCGCCCCGGGTTCGAGGCCACCGCCACCGCGACCTGCTGCGGGTCGCTCGGGTGCACGGCGATCGCGGCGATGCGCAGCCCGGCGCTGCCGGGCGGGCTGACGTTGGCCCAGGCCGTCGCGTTGGCGTCGGCGGTGAAGAACACCTCGCCCTGGTCGGTGCCGAGCCACCACTGGTTGTCGGCGTCCGAGGGCGCGTAGGCCAGCGCGCTGACCGCGGCGCCGGCCGGGGTGAAGGCGCCGGTGGCGAGCACGGTGAAGGTGCTGCCGTCGGTGGTCACGTAGCCGGCCCGGGTGCGCCCGACCAGCGCGTGGTTGGCGCGCCCCGGATGGTGCTCGACCACGCCGACGAAGATCGGGGTGTGGCCCGCGGCGAAGCCGGTCGACAGCATCGTCAGCGTCGAGCGCGCCTTGGTGATCGGCGTGGGCGCCGGCGGCGAGGGCAGCTCGGGCACGTCGGGCAGCGGGTTCAGGTAGCGGATGCCGGGGCCGTACGCGACCGTGGTCGAGCCCAGGACGCTGCGCTCGAGCCCGGTGTGCGTCACCGTGCCGCTGGCGTCGACCGAGCCCTGCCAGGTGACCAGGAAGCGCTGCGTGCTGTTGGGCTCGAAGCCCATCATGCCGCCGTCGCCGCCGTCGAGGTGCAGCCAGGTGCCGCCGCCGAAGCCGACCCAGGTGCCGTTGTCCTGCAGCCCGCCGCCGGTGACGAAGGGGAACACCGGGTGCACGGTCACGTCGTAGAACTGCGCGGCGAGGATGCCGTGGCTGCGCTTGCGCCAGCGGCGGCCGAGGTCGCGGCTCACCGACACGCCGCCGTCGTTGCCGACCCACAGCGTGCGCGGCTCGAGCGGGTCGAAGGCGAGCGCGTGCTGGTCGGCGTGCTGGGCGCGGTCGCCGAGGTCGTAGCGGGTCCAGTCGAGGATCTTGTTCCAGTGCCGGCCAGCGTCCTGGCTCAGGAACACGTCCATCGCACCGTAGGCGACGATCTCGGGGTGGGTCGGGTGGACCTCGAGCGCCATGTAGTACCAGGCGGCGTTGCCGTCGTCGCCGGCGCGCGCGGCGGTGGCTTCCCAGTGGTCGCCGCCATCGGCCGAGCGGAATACCCGGGATGCGAGGCTGTCGGCGTTGCCGGCGGTATCGGGCATGCCGTGCACCGCGTACAGGATCTCGGGCTGCGCCTCGCACAGCGCGAACTTGATGCGCCCGATCGGCGCCGGGAAGGTGTCGACCCGGGCCCAGGCGGTCGCGCCGGTGGCGACGGTGAACACGCCGCGGTAGAGCCCCTGGTTGCGGATGCCGACGTAGAGCCGGTAGCGCGCCGGGTCGCTTGCGTCGAGCGCGAGGTCGGTGGCATCGACGCTGGTCGCCAGCGTCCCGGTGACGTTCTCCTGGCTGAAGCCGGCGGCCGGCGCCGCGGTGGGGTCGTGCCACCAGACGCCGGTCCGGCCGGCGATCCAGTAGCGGTCGGGGTTGCGCGGGTCGACGCGGATGCGGGCGTAGAAGGCGCCGCCGACCGCGGTCGGCGCGGCGACGCGATCGAAGTGCTCGCCGCCGTCGGTCGAGCGGTACAGCCCGCGCCCGGCGGTCGAGTAGCTCGGGTCGCCGGTGCCGAGGTAGAGCGTCGCCGGACGCGAAGGCGCGAGGGCGACCGCGCCGGCGGGCACCGCCAGCTCGGGGCCGCCGAGCGGCTCCCAGGTGTCGCCGGCATCGCGGCTTCGCCACAGCCCGCCGTAGGCGCTGCCGGCGTACAGCGTCGAGGGGTTGGCCGGGTCGAGCGCGAGCGCGGCGATGCGCCCGCCGATGTTGCGCGGGCCGAGCGCCACCCAGGGCCGTGTCGGCGCGAGCGCATCGGCGCGCGCCGGGTCGAGCGCGTGCACCAGCGCCGCCTCGATCGCCGCGCCGTAAGTACCGACCGGCACGCCCAGCCGGCGCAGGAACTCGGTGTCGCGGCCGAGCGGCTGGTCGGGGATGTCGACGTCCGCCATCACCCGACCCTCTTGGTGCGCGGCCTGAGGCGATCGTCGCTCGGCGTCTGGCTGCCGCGGATCAGGAACCAGCCCTCGAGCGTGCCGCCGGGCAGGTGCGGCGATTTGACCCGGGTCAGTGCATCGGCGGCGGCCGAGAACACCTGCTCCCTGGCGTCGAACAGGTGTGCGCAGTGCAGCCGGATCGACACCCGGCCGCCGCTGCCGAGCAGCCTCGCCAGGGTTTCACGCGCATCGCTCGCCCCCCAGGCGATCCTGTCCGGCGCGAGCTTCAGCGCGCCGTGCAGCACGGCGAGCGGAGCCGGGTCGGTGCCGGCCTGCGCGAACCAGACTTCGACGACCTCGGGCGACTGCTCGAGCAGGTTCGGGTGCAGCGGCGCCGACAGCGCCCAGCCGAGCCTGCCGAGCTGGGCCAGCGCTTCGTCGGCGGGGAGCACCTGCCCCTGCGGCCAGCTGACCTCGGTGACGAAGGGGGCGTCGAGCTCCGGACCGGCCGGGCCTTGCAGCCCCTGCGCCCCGGCTGGCCCTTGCGGTCCGGGCGGGCCGGCCTCGCCCTGCGGTCCGGCAGGACCGGGCTCACCGGCGGGACCCTGCGGCCCGGGATCGCCTTGCGGCCCCTGGGGGCCGGCGGCGCCCGGATCGCCTTGGGGCCCCTGCGTCCCCGCCAGCGGCGCGCCGTCGTAATGCCAGCGGCCCTCGGCATCCTGGAAGTGCGTGCCGCTGTGCGCGTGGTGGCCGACCGCGAGGAACAGCGCCTCGGGCTGCGCGACGGCGAGCGTGCCGTCGCCGGCGCGCGCGACGCTACCGATCGCCAGCGTGCCGGCGCCGGGGGGGGCGCCGTCATCGGGCTCGAGCGCCGGCTGCGCGAGCAGCGTGATCAGCGTCGCGACCTCGCCGACGCGCAGCGCCGGTTCGTCGGCGTTGATGCCGCGCAGCACCAGATGCCAGGGGCCGGGGTCGGCCGGCACCTCGAGGCTCGCCGGCGCGTCGAGCGCCAGCCGCACGCCCTCGGGCGAAAAGGCCACGCCCGGGGCGAGCGCGATGCGCCCGGCCTCGACGCCGGCGCGCAAGCCCCAGGCGATGCGCCCCGGCCCCAGACTCAGGCGCACGTCCCGGACCGCTTCGCGCAGCCGGTCCTGCAAGTGCTGCAAGTGCTCGGCGGTGACCCGCAGGCCGTCGACGAATTCGGTGCGTGCATCCTCGACCATGGTCTCGTCCTCGGGGGCTCATATTTCGATACCGCTGCCGAGCAGGACCGATATCACTCGGCGCTCACCACTACATCGACCTCGCGCAGCGTCACGCGGCCCGGGCTGCGCGCGATCAGCTGCAGCACCGGCGTGCCGCTGACCATCAGCGGCGCGATCGGGCGCAGCGCGATCCGCGCCTCTTTCGCCTCCGGCGTCAGCTCGGCTGCGGCGTCGGCGAGCCCCAGCGTGAGCGGCGCCAGCGGTACCTCGGCCGGTGCCGTGCCGAGCGCACGCACGCGCCCGCGCAAGCCGGCGGCCAGGTTCGCGCTGGCGTCGGCGCTGGCGAAGAAGGCCGGCAGCGGCCGCCACGGCCCTGCCGGCGGACCGCGGCGAAGCGCATTGCCCGCGGCGGGATCATCGGCGTCGGCGCTCTGCGCCAGGCTCCACGCCAGCTCGCCGCGGCTCGGCAGCAGCGCCGCCCACAACGGTTCGCCCTCGAGCGCCAGCGGGCGCGCGAAGGTGAAGTCGACCCAGGTATCCAGGCCGCCGGCAAGCTGGACCGGCGCGCTGGCGCCTTCGGGCAGCGGCGCTGCGGGTTCGCCGCCCTGGCCGCTCCACAGCGCAACGCGTGCCTCGGCGCCGTCGGCACCTATGCGCAGCGGCAGGCGCAGCCCGGCGAGCTTCGCCAGCGGCGCCGCGACGCCCAGGCGCACGATGGCGGCGTGCTGCGGGTCGAGCGCGAGCTCGGCCAGCGGCGTGGGCTCGGGGCCGAGCGGCGGCAGCGTGCGCGTGGTCCCGAACTCGCCGCTGACGGTCAGTTGCAGTGCTTCGATGCGCACCGGGTCGCCGGTTTCGGGCGGCAGCTCGAGCGCGACCTCGACCAGGCCTTCGCCGGCGAACTCCTGCGCCAGCTCGGCGCGGCCGCCGAAGCTCGTGCGCCAGACGCGTGCGAAGGTGCGGGCATGCTCGGCCAGCGCGAGCACGCCGGGCACGCGGCTCTTCAGCGTCAGCAGCAGCTCGCGCGGCTCGGGCGCGGTCGGGTCGGGCGGCGGCAGGAAGGGCGCGAGCGCGACCAGGCGCCGGCCGTCGGCGTTCCAGCCGTCTTCGTCGAGTCCGGTGCCGGTGCCGGCGATCACCGGCCCCGGATGGCGCCAGGCGGGCGCCGCAGCGTCGATCGCGAGCTCGAGGTCGGCCGGCGCCTCGGGCAGCTTCAGCTCGAGCTGGTCGGGCAGCGCGGCTTCGTCGGGTTCGCCGAGCAGCTCGATTTGCAGGCGCTCGGTGCGCACCTCGGCGTCGAGGAACACGTGGTTCGCGCTCGAGGGTGCGCGCGGCGTCACCTGTATCGCCCCGGTGCTGGCATCGCTGGCGATGGTCTGTGCCTGGTAGGCCGGGGTCGGCGCGAAGGCCGCGCCGGTCCAGCTCAGCACGCGCCACACCGTGAGCCCCTCCGGCAGCTCGAGTTCGCTGACGGTGCGCGGCGTGCCGAAGTCGACCACGACCGCCTTGCCCTGGCCCGCCAGCACCGCCGCGGTGGCCTCGCTGACGCGCAACTGCGCGACGGCGCGCGCGGCGACCGCGGCGGCGCGCTGCGCGGTGAGCACCACGTCGAGCCGGTCGACGCGCGCATTGCCCGGCAGGCTCAGGCGCAGCGTCGCCGTGGTGCTGCCGTCGGCGACCAGCTGCGGCGGCTGGCGCGGGGGGATCGACCGCTCGGCGCGGTGGTCGATCCGCAGGCGCACTCCCGTCGTCGGCGCGGCCACGGCCTGCCCTCACTTGAACGCGAGCGCGGTGCGCGCCGACTGGAACGCGGCGGCGAAGCTGCGCTGCGGGTCGGCGTCGTCGATGCCGATGTCGGCCTGGGCGAGCTGCGCCCGCACCACCTCGCGCTCGGCCGCCGGCACGTCTTCGACGCGCTCGTACTGCAGCACCGTCTGGCGCGCCTGCGGGTTCTGGTCGAGCACGTTGATCAGCGTATCGAGCGGGCGGCCGGCCAGTTCGACGTGGATGCCGTCGAAGATGCCGAACGGGATGATCCCCGAAGGCGCCAGCACCAGGTCGACCACCGTGCCGCGCGTGACCTTGGTTCCGGCCGGGATGCTCTGCGACAGCACCCGCGGCTGGCGGCGCACGTCGACCACCGGCAGGTTGTCGAGGAAGAAATCGGCGCGCTTGGCGTCGGGCTTGACCGCCGGCACCTGGTAGCCTTCGCGCACCACCTTGGCCTTGGCCGGGGTGGCGCTGATGTCGACCACCAGCACCTTCTCTTCGAGCACGCGGCCCGCGGTCGCCGTGATGTCGGTTCTGCCGAAGTCGGTTCGGGTTGCCATGGCGTTGCCTCCTTAACTCGAGTGATGGGGAATGGGGAATGGGGAATGGGGAATGGGGGAACCCCCCATTGCTCATTCCCGTTCACTCATTACTCCTCAATACTCCTCAATCGAACCGCTGGGTCTTGGTCACGACGCGGCCGAGCACCAGGCCGATGCCCTCCAGCGCCTTCTGCGCCTCGGCCAGCGTCAGGCCGGCCAGCGACGGGATCTCGATGCTCGGCTCGACCGCGAGCGAAGTCGCGACGACCAGCTGCACGCTCGCCTCGGGCGCGACCGGAAGGCCGGCGTCGGGGAACTGCATCAGCACCGGCGCATCGTCGTAGTCGGCGCCGGGATTGGCCGGTGCGACATCGCGTCCGGTGATGTCGAGCACGCGCGACACCGCGATGCCGGCATTGCGCAGCGCCGTCAGCGCCGCCGGCAGCGCCTGGCCGAACAGCGCCGGCATGAAGGCCCCGTGCGGGCTCAGCGTCAGCGCCAGCGGCGCCGAGGCCGGTACCGTGACCGCACCGCTCGCCGGCGCGAAGCCCGGTGCGCTCGCCTGCACGGTGTAGGCTCCGGGCGGCAGCCCGGCGAACACGAAGCCCGCGGCGGTCGCCACCGCGACGAAGGCGAGGCCGTCGTCGCGGGTCGCGGCCACGCGCACCTGCGCCGGGTCGAGCCCGGTGTTGGTGAGCGTCACCCGCAGGCTGGTCGCGGCATTGGCCTCGAGGAAGGCGTACAGCGCGGCGATGCCCTGCACCAGGTCGTTCCAGGCTTGCGCCGTCAGGGGTTCGCCCGGCTGCACCGTCGTCGCGATGAAGGGAGTGAGCGCCATCTGCCGAGTCCTCCGTCAGTCGGTTCGTGGGGCGGACCACAGCTGCATGCCGCCGCGCAGCCGCGCGAGCGGGTCCGAGTCCGTGTCGGTGCCGAGCACGCCCTTGCCCAGCACCCAGCGCTCGTCGACGAAGTCGACCGCGAGCTGAACACCGGCCGGGCGGAAGCGCTCGAGCGCGCGCGCGAGCGCGTTGCGCAGCTCGAGCGCCTCGGGGTCGGCCGCGGCGGCGTAGCCGCGCAGCCGCGGCGGGATCAGCACGCGCACGCTGAACGCCCGGTGTTCGAGCCAGGACAGCGTCAGCTGCGCAGCGACCGGCAGTGCCGCGCCGGCGGCGAACACCGAAGCGTCGGCGAAGGCGACGTGCGTGCGCGGCGTCACGCGCCGGATCTGCGCGCCTTCGCGCGAGGAGAAGTGCGCGCTCTGGACGAAGAACGCCAGCCGCGTTTCGCCGATCGCGATGCCGGGCATGGGCAGCGAGGCGCCGGCGTGCGGGAAGGCGGCGTCGCGGTCGAGCGCATCGGCCGGGAAGGCGTGCGCGAAGCGCGCGGTCCGCCCGGCGGGCACCGTTGCGCCGCCGAAGGCGAAGTCGCGCTTCGGGTCGAGGCCGTCGCGGTCGGCGAAGGCGGCGCCGATCCACGCGAAGGCGAACGAGGTGACGTCGGCGCCGGCAAGCGTCACGCGCCCGTTCTCGGTGAACGCCAGCGCCGCGCCGGTCGGCACCGCGCCGGCGTAGCCGACGCCGTGGCCCTCGTCGCGGTTGACCAGCATCGGTCCGACGCAGCGGCCCTCGACGCCCTCGATGCGCACCGCGAGCAGCGCGCGCTCGAAGCCGCGCCGCAGCAGGCTGAAGCGCTCGCCGTGATGGCGGCCGACGGTGTCGCTGGCGGTGCGCACCAGCGGGTTTTCCTCGATGCCGAGCAGCTCCTCGGCGGGCGCGAGCGCTTGGGCGTGCTCGCGCCCGTCGGCGGCGAACACCGGCCGTGTCAGCGCCAAGCGGTCGCGCACTTCGGCCGCGTGCCAGAAGCGGTCCTCGCTGTGCGCGACCGCGGTGAGGTCGAGATCGAGCGCGTTCGCCGCCGCCTCGAGCAGGGCGCGCACCGTCGCATTGCCGCGCGCGTGCAGCCGGCAGGTCGCGGCGATGCGCGCGCGCAGCGCCTCGAGCAGCACCGCTTCGCGGCTGGCCGCGCCGGCGTGGCGAAGCAGCCGCGCCGCGGCGGCGGAGTCGGTTTCGCCGGCGCGCGCGTAGCGCGCCAGCAAGGCCTCGGGTTC
>JBDHRG010000163.1:0-8404 GCA_039807445.1 Candidatus Competibacteraceae bacterium | reverse complement strand
GTCTGGGGGCTGTTCGGGCCGGAGCCGCGGCTCGCGCACGCGGTGGTCAACGCCGTCGCGGTGCTGATCATCGCCTGCCCGTGCGCGCTCGGGCTGGCGACGCCGATGTCGATCATGGTCGGCACCGGCCGCGGCGCGCTGGCCGGCGTCCTGATCCGCAACGCCGAGGCGCTGGAGACGCTCGAGCGCGTCGACACCCTGGTCGTCGACAAGACCGGGACGCTGACCGAAGGCAGGCCGCGGCTGAGCTCGATGTCGCCGCTGGCGGGCGTCGACGCGGGCGAGCTGCTGCGCCTGGCGGCGTCGCTCGAGCGCGGCAGCGAGCACCCGCTGGCGGCGGCGATCGTCGCCGGAGCCGAAGACCGAGGTTTGAAGCTCGAGGCGGCGAACGACTTCCGGTCGATCACGGGTCAGGGCGTGACCGGCAGCGTCGCCGGCCGCCGCGTCGCGCTCGGCAACCGGGCGCTGTTCGAGGCGCAGGGCATCGCGCTCGCCGATCTCGCGCCGCAGGCCGAGCGGCTTCGCGTCGACGGCCAGACGGTGATGTTCGTCGCGCTCGACGGCCGGCCCGCCGGGCTGATCGGCGTCGCCGACCCGATCAAGGGCTCGACGCCCGAAGCGATCCGCCAGCTGCACGCCGAAGGCATCAGGGTCGTGATGCTGACCGGCGACAGCTGCACCACGGCGCAGGCGGTGGCCGACAGGCTCGGCATCGACGCCGTGGTCGCCGAGGTGCTGCCCGAGCAGAAGGCGGAGGCGGTGAAGCGGCTGCAGGCCGAGGGGCGCACGGTCGCGATGGCCGGCGACGGCGTCAACGATGCGCCGGCGCTGGCGCAGGCGCAGGTCGGCATCGCGATGGGCACCGGCACCGATGTCGCGATGGAGTCGGCCGGGGTGACGCTGGTCAAGGGCGACTTGCGCGGCATCGCCCGCGCCCGCACGCTGTCGCGCGCGACGATGCGCAACATCCGCCAGAACCTGTTCTTCGCCTTCGTCTACAACGCGCTCGGCGTGCCGGTCGCCGCCGGCGTGCTGTACCCGGCCTTCGGACTGCTGCTGTCGCCGATGATCGCCAGCGCCGCGATGGCGCTGAGCTCGGTGTCGGTGATCGCCAACGCGGTGCGGCTGCGGCGCACGCCTCTCTGATCGGGTGTCGAGCCCCGCCTTGCCTCACTCGGCGTTGCCGCCCCCGGTCAGGTTCTCGGGCACCAGCAGCGGGCGGAAGCTCCACAGCGCCGGGTCGTCGGTGTCGACCGCGACGCGCACCGCGGCGACGTCGTTCTCGCCGTAGACCTGCAGCCGCGTCACGTTCATCAGCGCCTTCTTGCCGTCGCCGGTGCGGAACGGGTGGTCGACGACGAACGTGTGGTAGTCACCGTGCACCACCAGCACCGGCCGGGCGAAGGCTTCGGCGCCGCGGACGATGGCTTTGACGGTATCGGCATAGCCACTGTGCCCGTCCTGGGTCGCGAGCAGTTCGGCCTGCATCAACAGCACCAGCCCGCGCGCATCGACGGCCCGCGCGCGCTCGAAAGCCGCGGCGATCCAGGCGAGGTTGGCGGCGTTGCGCTCGAAGAACTCTGCGGCGGCAGCGCGGTTGCGCGCCTCGAAGTTGTTGTTGCTGCCGACCACGTGCACGGTGGCGAACACGATGCCGTCGCGCTCCCAGCGCGCATTCTCGGGCGTGGCCTCGAACGCCGACTCCTGCGGCTGGGTCGCCAGCGGCATCGGCGCCTTGCCGAGGCTGCGCGGCTCGGCGAAGAAGGTCTCGCGCAGCTTCGCCAGCCGCTCGAGCGGATCGTGGCCGCCGGCCTTCCTGCGGTGGCAATCGGTCCATTCGTTGTCGCCCGGGGTGTAGACCAGCGGCTGCTCGAAGCGCCCGAACCACCCGGCAACGCGCGCGTTCCAGGCATCGGAGCAGGGTGCGGCGCCCGACTTGGTGTCGCCGACGTGGACGCTGAACGCGGGCTTCACGCGGTTGATCGCGTCGATCAGGCGCTCGAAGCGCGGCGGATCGCGCTCGGCGTCGTAGGGCATGTCGCCCAGGGCGACGAACTCGAAGCGCGCGGCGAGCGCGGGGGCGGCGGCGAGCGCGAGCAGCGCGGCGAACGGCAGGTGCTTCAAGCGAAAAACCTCCATTGCGACGGAAAGGCCCGCGACGGTAGCCGCCGCGCGTGACGTGCCGATGAAACGCCGCTCCCGGGCTTGCGGCACAGGTGGCGCCTGCGACCAGCTTAGCGGTGCGCGCCGCTTTCGTCCGCGGCGCCGCCTTCGGCGCCAATACGAAAACAAAAGAACATATCCGTACGCCGACGAGCCTCCCGAATCGGATCGCGTGCCCGGCGTTGCGCCCGCGGCGGGGCGCTCACATCCCGTAGACCGGGATGGCACGCTTCACGGGTGCCGCGGTGCGTGCTCTGGTTATTGTCATATGGCTTTCATTTTTTTCATTTGAAAAACATGAAAGCGCGATTATGATTCGTTCGAATATCACGATCGGGGCCCGCAAGCAGGCCGCGGCAGCCCGAACCACCCGAGGATTGCTTCGTGAAAACAACCGGTTCATACGATCTGCTGGTCGTCGGCGGCGGCATCAACGGCGCCGGCATCGCCCGCGATGCCGCCGGACGGGGGCTGCGGGTGTTGCTGTGCGAACAGCACGACCTGGCGTCGCACACCTCCAGCGCCAGCACCAAGCTGATCCACGGCGGGCTGCGCTACCTCGAGCAGCGCGAGTTCCGCCTGGTGGGCAAGGCGCTGGCCGAGCGCGAAGTGCTGCTGCGCACCGCGCCGCACATCATCTGGCCGCTGCGCTTCGTGCTGCCGCACCAGCCGCACCTGCGCCCGGCCTGGCTGATCCGCCTGGGGCTGTTCCTGTACGACCACCTCGACTTCGGCAAGCGCAAGCTGCTGCCGGGCTCCGAGGGGGTCGACCTGCGCCAGCACCCGGCCGGCGCGCCGCTGGTGGCGGAGCTGGCCAAGGGCTTCGTCTACTCCGACGGCTGGGTCCAGGACGCCCGGCTGGTGGTGCTGAACGCGATCGACGCCGCCGGGCGCGGCGCCGAAGTGCTGACGCGCACGCGCTGCGAGTCCGCGCGGCGCGAAGGCGGCGTCTGGAAAGCCACGCTGCGGCTCGCCGACGGCAGCGCGCGCGAAGTCACGGCGCGGGCGCTGGTCAACGCCGCCGGCCCCTGGGTCGGCCGCTTCCTCGGCGAAGCGGTGCAGCTGCGGCGCCCGCGCGCGCTGCGCCTGGTCAAGGGCAGCCACATCGTGGTGCCGAAGCTGTTCGAACACGGCTATGCCTACATCTTCCAGCAGCCCGACCAGCGCATCGTGTTCGCGATCCCCTACGAGGGCGACTTCACGCTGATCGGCACCACCGACGTCGAGTACCACGGCGACCCGGCCGAGGTCGCGATCGACGCCGACGAAACCGCCTACCTGTGCGAAGCCGCCAACCGCTACTTCGCCAAGCCGATCGCGCCGAGCGACGTGGTCTGGAGCTACTCGGGGGTGCGCCCGCTGCTCGACGACGCCAGCGGCCGTGCGTCCGAAGTCACGCGCGACTACCTGCTCGACCTCGATGCGGGCGACGGTGCGCCGCTGTTGTCGGTGTTCGGCGGCAAGATCACCACGTATCGCAAGCTGGCCGAAGAAGCGCTGGACCGGCTCGCGCCGAAGCTCGGCTGCGAAGCCGGGGCCTGGACCGGCGAGGACGCGCCGCTGCCGGGTGGCGACATCGCTGATGCCGACTTCGCCGGCTTCCTCGCCCGCTTCCGGGCCGAATACCGGTGGCTGCCCGACGCGCTGGCCCTGCGCCTGGCGCGCGCCTACGGTACCCGTGCCGCTCGCGTGCTCGGTGCGGCCACGAGCCTGGAGGGGCTCGGCGAGCACTTCGGCGCCGGGCTGACCGCAGCCGAAGTCGACTACCTGGTGCGCGAGGAGTGGGCGCGCACGGCCGAGGACATCCTCTGGCGCCGCTCCAAGCTCGGGCTGCGCCTCGACGCCGAGCAGCGGGCGAAGCTCGAACACCACCTGCGCTCGCGCCTGGCCGACACCACCGCTTTCCCCTGCCCGGCCGGGCACAGGCTCGCCGGCCAGTCCCGCTAGACGGGCGCAGACCCCGTCGGCGACGCGCCGGTTTCACCGACGGGCAGGACATGCCTGCCCCCGTATTGCCACCACCTCGTGGAGAAACCCAGGAGGAGCCCCCATGTCCGTCTTTTTCGGTGAACTGTTCGGCACGCTGCTGCTGATCCTGCTCGGCGACGGCGTCGTCGCCGGCATCCTGCTCAAGGATTCCAAGGCCAAGGACGCCGGCTGGATCGTCGTGACGCTGGCCTGGGGCCTGGCGGTCGTGATGGCGGTGTACACGGTCGGTTCGGTCAGCGGCGCGCACCTGAATCCGGCGGTGACGCTGGGCCTGGCCGCGATCGGCAAGTTCGCGTGGGCCGACGTGCCGATGTACGTCGCAGCGCAGATGATCGGCGCCTTTCTCGGCGCAGTCCTGGTCTACCTGCACTACCTGCCGCACTGGAAGGGCACCGACGACGCCGGCACCAAGCTCGCGGTGTTCGCCACCGCTCCGGCGATCCGCAACCTGCCGGCGAACTTCCTGACCGAGGTGATCGGCACCTTCGTGCTGGTATTCGGCGTGCTGGCGATCGGCGCCAACAAGATGGCGGACGGCTTCGTGCCCTTCGCGGTCGGCCTGCTGGTGGTGTCGATCGGCATGTCGCTCGGCGGCCCGACCGGCTACGCGATCAACCCGGCGCGCGATCTCGGCCCGCGCCTGGCGCATGCGCTGCTGCCGATTCCCGGCAAGGGAGCGTCCGACTGGGGCTACGCGGCGATCCCGGTGATCGCGCCGATCATCGGCGGCGTGCTCGGCGCGCTCGCCTACAACACCTTGTTCGCCTGAACCCGCACCACCACCAGAGGAGACGGGCCATGGAGAAGCAGTACATCCTCGCGATCGACCAGGGCACCACCAGCTCGCGTGCGATCCTGTTCGACCGCAGCGGCGCCATCGTCGGCAGCGCGCAGCGCGAGTTCACGCAGCTGTTCCCCGAGCCGGGCTGGGTCGAGCACGACGCCACCGAGATCCTCGCCTCGGTGCTGGCCACCGTGACCGAGGTGATCACGAACTGCCGGATCGAGCCGGCGAGCATCGCCGCGATCGGCATCACCAACCAGCGCGAAACCGCCGTGGTCTGGGACAAGACCACCGGCCGGCCGGTGCACAACGCGATCGTCTGGCAGTCGCGCCAGACCGCCGGCATCTGCGACGCGCTGAAGGCGCAAGGTCACGAGGCGCTGGTGCGCGACAAGACCGGGCTCTTGATCGACGCCTACTTCTCCGGCACCAAGGTCAAGTGGATCCTCGACCACGTCCCCGGTGCCCGCGATCGGGCCGAGCGCGGCGAGCTGCTGTTCGGCACCATCGACACCTGGCTGATCTGGAACCTGAGCGGCGGCCAGGCGCACGTCACCGACTATTCGAACGCTTCGCGCACGCTGATGTACGACATCCATGCGCTGCGCTGGGACGACGAACTGCTGGCGATGCTCGGGGTGCCGCGGGCGATGCTGCCCGAGGTGCGCCCCTCGAGCGAAGTCTACGGCCACACCGCGCCGAACCACTTCTTCGGCGAAGCGGTGCCGATCGCCGGTGTGGCCGGCGACCAGCAGGCGGCGCTGTTCGGCCAGGCCTGCTACGCGCCCGGCATGGCCAAGAACACCTACGGTACCGGCTGCTTCATGCTGATGAACACCGGCGACCAGGCGGTGAAGTCGAAGAACGGCCTGCTGACCACCATCGCCTGGGGCGTCGATGGCAAGGTCGAGTACGCGCTCGAGGGCAGCATCTTCGTCGCCGGCTCGGCGATCCAGTGGCTGCGCGACGGGCTGCGCCTGCTCGACAGCGCCGCCGAGTCGGAAGCGCTGGCCGAGCGCGTGGCTTCGACCGAGGGCGTGTACGTGGTGCCGGCCTTCGTCGGCCTCGGCGCGCCGTACTGGCGCAGCGACGTGCGCGGTGCGGTGTTCGGGCTGACGCGCGGCACCGACAAGGAGCACTTCGTCCGCGCGACGCTCGAGTCGCTCGCCTACCAGACGCGCGATGTGCTGGCGGCGATGCAGGCCGATTCGGGCATCGAGCTGAAGGCGCTGCGCGTCGACGGCGGCGCGGTCGCCAACGGTTTCCTGATGCAGTTCCAGAGCGACATCCTGGCCGTGCCGGTCGAACGCCCGCAGGTCGCCGAGACCACTGCGCTCGGCGCGGCCTACCTCGCCGGGCTGGCGGTGGACTTCTGGAAGAGCCGCGACGAGATCGCGCGCTACTGGCACGTCGACCGTACCTTCACGCCGGGCATGGACGCGCCCGTACGCGAGGCGCTGTACGCCGGCTGGCAAAAGGCGGTCGAGGCGACGATGGGCTTCCGCATCGGCGAGTGATACGGGCTCCCAAGAAATATCGCCGTTTTGCTGGAGGTTCGGGCGAGCTCGCGGTCCTGCCGCCCCTCCTCTGTCTGCAATCGTCCGCGCTGCGGACCGATGCAGCGCGTGTTTGTATTAAAACTACATTAAATTGCTCATCTGCCCTTCACTACCGGACAATTTTGTAGTTAAACTACAAACATCGAACCACCCACCCCACCCGAGGCGCTTGCCGTGATGGCTCACGACGACCTGAAGCAGCTCTTTCCGCAGGAAAGCGACATCCCCGCCGAGCACCGTCCGCTCGCGCCGATCCACCAGCGCACCTACCTCGTCGACGGCGAGCTGCGGACCTGGTCGGGCGCGGTGCAAACCGTGCGCTCGCCGGTGTGCGTGCGTTCGGCCGACGGCGAGCTGGAGCCGGTCGTGCTCGGCAGCTACCCGGAGAGCTCCGAGGCCGAGGCCGATGCGGCGCTCGCCGCCGCGGTCGCCGCCTACGACCAGGGCCGCGGCAGGTGGCCGACGATGTCGGTGGCCGAGCGCATCGCCTGCGTCGAGGAGTTCACCCGGCAGATGCTCGGGCAGAAGCGCCAGATCGTGCAGCTGATCATGTGGGAGATCGGCAAGAGCCTCGCCGACTCCGAGAAGGAGTTCGACCGCACCGTCGAGTACATCCGCGCCACCATCGCCGAGCTCAAGCAGCTCGACAACGCCAGCTCGCGCTTCACCGTGGTCGAGGGCACGATCGGCCAGATCCGCCGCGCGCCGCTCGGTGTGGTGCTGTGCATGGGACCGTACAACTACCCGCTGAACGAGACCTTCGCGACGCTGATCCCGGCGCTGATCATGGGCAACACGCTGCTGTTCAAGCCGCCGCGCTTCGGCACGCTGCTGTTCTACCCGCTGCTCGAAGCCTTCCGCAGCGCCTTTCCCCGCGGCGTGATCAACACCGTCTACGGGCGTGGCTCGGTGGTGGTGCCGCGGGTGATGGCCACCGGCAAGATCAACGTGCTGACCCTGATCGGCTCGAGCAAGGTCGCCGACCAGATGAAGAAGATGCACCCCAAGAGCAACCGCCTGCGCGCGGTGCTGGGGCTCGATGCCAAGAACGCCGCGATCGTGCTGCCCGACGCCGACCTCGAGCTCGCCGTGCGCGAATGCCTGCTCGGCACGCTGTCGTTCAACGGCCAGCGCTGCACCGCGCTGAAGATGCTGCTGGTGCACCAGGCCATCGTCGAGCCCTTTCTGCGCCGCTTCAGCGAGGAGCTCGCGAAGCTCAAGATCGGCATGCCCTGGGAGCCGGGCGTGATGGTCACGCCGCTGCCCGAGGGCAAGGCGGACTTCATGGCGTCGCTGGTCGACGATGCCGTCGCCAAGGGGGCGCGGGTGCTGAACCCGGGCGGGGGCGAGCGCGCCGGTTCGCTGTTCCGCCCGGCGCTGGTGTTCCCGGTCACGGAGGGCATGAAGCTCTACCGCGAGGAGCAGTTCGGACCGGTGATCCCGGTCGCGACCTTCGAGGACGTGGAGCAAGCCCTGGAGTACGTGATCAGCTCCGATCACGGTCAGCAGATCAGCCTCTTCAGCTCCAGCCCCGAGCAGATCGCCGGCCTGATCGATCCGCTGGTCAACCAGGTCAGCCGCGTCAACCTCAACTGCCAGTGCCAGCGCGGCCCCGACGTGTTTCCGTTCACCGGACGCAAGGACTCGGCCGAGGGCACGCTGTCGGTGCACGACGCGCTGCGCTCGTTCTCGATCCGCTCGATGGTCGCCGCGAAACAGACCGAGGCGAGCACGCGGCTGCTCGACGGCATCGTGCAGGGGCACCGCTCCAAGTTCCTCAGCACGCGGTTCATTTTTTGATCCTGCGAAGGAGAGATCGAATGCCAGCCGCGCCCAAGCCCATCGTCCTCGCCATCCTCGATGGCTGGGGCTACCGCGAAGACCCGACCGACAACGCCATCCACGCCGC
>JBDHRG010000162.1:0-8417 GCA_039807445.1 Candidatus Competibacteraceae bacterium | reverse complement strand
GTGGCGCCGAGCAGGAAGGAATACGGCAAAGATAATTGTGCGATTAAAGAACACTAAATCGCTAATCGCACTTGACGCACCCAGCGGTGCGGGTAAAGTACGAGCTAGAAGTTCTAATATCAAACATATGTGCTATTAACGCACAATATCGACCCCCAGGAGGAGACGAATGTCCGCTGCATCCCTGCGCCGAGCGACAGCCCGTCGCCACACCCGAAGCGAGCCCCCGATCGACTGCGGGCCGTCCGCCGGCCGACAGCGTCCGCCCGCCGCGGCGCGTATCCCCGAAGTCGATACCGCGCCACCGAGGCGCGCGTAAGGCCGCGCCGCCGCGCGACGCCGCGATCCCCCCCTACGGCATAGCCCCGTGCCCGGCACCGCTCCGCCGTCCACGGTCGGCTTCGCGGCGCCGTTCAGTCCACCGATTCGCCCGAATCCTCCGAGGCAGAGTCATGAAGAGAATCGTCGACGGCTATTTCCACCTGCTGAAAATCGCGATCGCGCTGTGCCTCGCCGGCATGGTGATCCTGGTGTTCGGCAACGTCGTGCTCCGCTACGCGTTCAACACCGGCATCACCGTGTCCGAGGAGGTGTCGCGCTGGCTGTTCGTCTGGATGACCTTCCTCGGCGCCATCGTCGCGATGCGCGAGTACGGCCATCTCGGCGTCGACACGCTGGTCAAGCGCCTGCCCCCGCTCGGCAAGCGCGCCTGCCTGGTCGCGGGCCAGCTGCTGATGCTCTATGCGACCTGGCTGCTGTTGCAGGGCAGCTGGCAGCAGACGCTGATCAACCTCGACGTCACGGCCCCGGCCTCGGGCGCCTCGATGGGAATCTTCTACAGCGTCGGCGTGGTGTTCAGCGTCTCGGCCGGGCTGATCATCGCCTACGACCTGTACCGCGTGCTCGCCGGCAAGCTCTCCGACGAAGAGCTGGTGATGGTCAAGGAATCCGAAGAGCAGGAGCAGTTCGAGGATCTGCAGCGCGAGCTGGCCGAGCGTGATCGCCGCGAGCAGCAGCTCGCGGCTTCGATGAAGAAGAGCGCCTGAGGGGTTCCGCCATGACCATTGCCGTATTCCTCGGTTCGCTGCTGGGCTCGATGGCGCTCGGCATGCCGATCGCCTATGCGCTGCTGCTGTGCGGCGTCGCGCTGATGTACCAGCTCGACCTGCTCGACGCGCAGATCGTCGCGCAGAACCTCATCAACGGCGCCGACAGCTTCCCGCTGATGGCGGTGCCCTTCTTCATGCTGGCCGGCGAGATCATGAACACCGGCGGCCTGTCCAAGCGCATCGTCGACCTGGCGATGGCGCTGGTCGGCCACGTCAGGGGCGGCCTCGGCTACGTCGCGATCCTGGCCGCGTGCGTGTTGTCGAGCCTGTCGGGCTCGGCGGTCGCCGATGCCGCGGCGCTGTCGGCGCTGCTGGTGCCGATGATGGTCGCCGCCGGCCACGACAAGGCGCGTTCGGGCGGGCTGATCGCCGCCTCGGGCGTCATCGGCCCGATCATCCCGCCCAGCATCGGCTTCATCGTCTTCGGCGTCGCCAGCGGACTGTCGATCTCCAAGCTGTTCCTCGCCGGCATCGTGCCGGGCCTCTTGATCGGCCTCGGCCTGTGCGTCGCCTGGTGGTGGAGCTCGCGCAGGGAGAACATCGTCCCGCCGCCGCGCACGCCTCTGCGCGAAGTGCTGCGCACCTTCGCCAACGGCTTCTGGGCCTTGATGCTTCCCGGCATCATCATCTTCGGCCTGAAGCTCGGCATCTTCACGCCGACCGAGGCCGGCGTGGTCGCCGCGGTGTACTCGCTGTTCGTCGCGATGGTCATCTACCGCGAGCTGAAGCCTTCCCAGCTCTATGCAGTGTTCGTCACCGCTGCCAAGACCACCGCGGTGGTGATGTTCCTGGTCGCCGCGGCGATGGTGTCGTCGTGGCTGATCACCGTCGCCGATCTGCCGGGTCAGGTGGTCGACCTGCTGGCACCGTTCATGGACAGCCCGCTGCTGCTGATGCTGATGATCATGCTGCTGGTAGTGGTGGTCGGCACGGCGATGGACATGACGCCGACCATCCTGATCTTGACCCCGGTGCTGGTGCCGGTGGTCAAGGAGGCCGGCATCGACCCGATCTACTTCGGCGTGCTGTTCATCATCAACAATTCGATCGGGCTGATCACGCCGCCGGTCGGCACCGTGCTCAACGTCGTCGCCGGCGTGTCGAAGATCAGCATGGACGACATCATCAAGGGCGTGTCGCCGTTCATGCTCGCGCAGCTGATCGTGCTGGGGCTGCTGATCCTGTTCCCGGCGCTGGTCATCGTGCCGGCGCAGTGGCTCGCGGGCTGATCCCTCCCGCATCCACGCCATCCCCCGCGCCGGTGCGCGCGCGGGGTACGCCACACGCCACGAACGCACCACCCTCCCGCCCCCCGATACGACGGGGGCACCAAGTACCCAGGAGAACGTCCCCATGAACAAGCCTCTGAAGAACCTCGTCGCGGGCCTGCTGATGCCCGGCCTGCTGCTGGCCGCGGGCGCGGCCCAGGCCGCCGACATCAAGGACCGCACCGTCAAGCTCGCGCTGGTCGTCGACAAGGGCACCGCGCAGTACGACGGCGTGCAGAAGTTCTCGGACCTGGTCAAGGAAAAGAGCGACGGCAAGATCAAGGTCAAGATCTTCGGCGGCGGCACACTCGGCGGCGACATCCAGGTGCTGTCCTCGCTGCAGGGCGGCACCGTCGAAATGACGTTGACCAATGCCAGCCTGCTCGCGGGCCTGGTCAAGGAGATGGCGGTCTACGACTTCCCCTTCCTGTTCGCCAACGAGCGGGAAGCCGATGCCGTCGTCGACGGCCCGTTCGGCAGGAAGCTGCTCGACAAGCTGCCCGAGAAGGGCGTGGTCGGGCTGGCGTACTGGGAGCTGGGCTTTCGCAACATCCACGACAGCAAGCACCCGATCAAAAAGCTCGAAGACCTGCAGGGCCTGAAGATCCGCGTGATCCAGACGCCGATCTACATCGACTTCATGAACGCGCTGGGCGCCAACGCGGTGCCGCTGGCCTTCACCGAGCTGTACACCGCGCTCGAGCAGAAGACCGTCGACGGCGCGACCAACCCGGCGATCACGATGGTGGTGCAGAAGTTCAACGAGGTGCAGAAGTACCTCGGCCTGACGCACCACATGTACAACCCGCAGACGCTGCTGATCAGCAAGAAGGCCTGGGACAAGTTCAGCGACGACGAGAAGCAGATCTTCCAGCAGGCCGCCGCCGAGGCGCGCGACTACCAGCGCAAGGTCTCGCGCGAAAAGAACGCGCAGGCGATCGAAGAGCTGAAGAAGACCATGCAGGTCGACGCGATCGCGCCCGAGGAGATCGCGCGGATGAAGGACAAGGTCAAGCCGGTGATCGACAAGTACACCCAGCAGGTCGGCGAAGACCTGGTCAAGGAGCTGTACGCCGAACTCGACAAGGCGCGCGGCAAGTAAGGCCGCTGCCGACCGATGGCGGTCCGTCGCAGCAGCGCGCCGCGGCCGACCACGGCAGCCATCCTGCCCGGCAAGCCCGCGGACGCCGGTCCGCGGGCCGCCGCCCTCACTGTCCTGCTGGCCGCCTGCATCGTTCCGGCCACCGCTGCCCGCCGCAGGTCCGATCCGGAGGAAGCACACTGATGAAAAAATTCAGCCAGTTCCTGGCCCTCGCACTGGCGATGGGCATCCCTGCGCTGGCGCCAGCGCAGCAGCCGCCCGTCAAGATCGTCAACGTCGTCGAGCTCAGCGGCGACGGCGCGATCGCCGGCACCAACTTCAACAACGGCGCCCTGCTCGCCTTCAAGGAGATCAACGCCGCCGGCGGCATCCTCGGCCGCAAGGTCGAGGTCGTCTCGCTCGACACGCAGACCAAACCCGACGTCGCCCGCGAGCAGACGCGCAAGGCGGTCGAGATGGGCGCCTACGCGGTGATGGGGCCGGTGTTCTCGGGCTCGATCCTCGAGAGCATGCAGGAGACGCGGCGCGCCGAGATCCCGAACTTCGTCGGCGGCGAAGCCGACGCCATCACGGCCCAGGGCAACCCCTACGTCTTCCGCACCTCGCTGCGGCAGTCGGCGGCGATGCCCAAGCTCGCGCGCTACATCAAGACCAGCCTGCGCGCGAAATCGGTCGCGCTGGTCTGGGTGAACAACGCCTTCGGCCAGGGCGGGCACGACGCGATGCTCAAGGCGCTGGCGGCGCAGGGAACCCAGGTCGTCGCCGACGTGATGACCGAGCCCAGGCAGGTCGACTTCCTGGGCGCGGCGCTGAAGGTGCGCCAGTCGGGCGCCGACGCCGCCTTCGTCTACCTGACCGAGGAAGAATCGGCGCGCTTCCTGCGCGAGCTCGACAAACAGGGCTACGACCGCTGGATCGTCGGCGAAACCACGCTGATCGGCCAGCAGGTGATCGAGCTCGCCGGCGAAGCCACGCACGACGTGCGCGGGCACGTGGGGCTGACGCCGCACGCGCTGCTGCCCGGCGTGCGCGCCTTCGACAACGCCTTCGTCAAGGAATATCGCTACCGCAGCGACCACAATGGCATGAAGGGCTACATCGCCGCCTACGTGCTGAAGGCGGTCACCGAGAAGATCGGCGCCTTCGATCCCAAGGCGTTCGCCGCGGCGATGAAGGGTCTCGAGCTGTCGGCGAAGCAATACCCCGGCGTGCTGCTCGACGTGCGCTACGACGACAAGGGCGATCTCGATCGCACCAGCTTCATCGTGCGCGTGATCGGTCGCAAGCACGAGTTCATCGCCACGCTGCCGGCCGCCAGCGGCGGGCGCGCCGAAGCGCCGGCGCCGAAGAAGCAACCGTGACGTCCCCTTTCCCACCGGAGAATCGCCCATGTACACGCACATCCTCATCCCGACGGATGGCTCCGGGCTGTCCGAAAAGGCGGTCCGCAGCGGCATCCAGCTGGCAAAAGCGCTCGGCGCCCGCGTGACCGGCCTCTACGTCATCGCCGGGTCGCTGGTCGCCAAGGGGCTCGGCAAGACCATGGTTCCCGAGACCGAGGAGCAGATCGTCGCGCGCGCCGAAACCTATCTCGCGGTCGTCCGCGACCTCGCCCAGGCAGCCGGTGTGCCGTGCGAATGCGCCTACGTGCACGGCTACGCGCCGCACGAAGAGATCGTCAAGGCCGCCGAGAGCCGCGGCTGCGACCTGATCTGCATGGCTTCGCACGGGCGGCGCGGCATCGCCAGCCTGCTGCTCGGCAGCGAGACCCAGCACGTGCTGACCCACGGCAAGGTTCCCGTGCTGGTGTGCCGCTGAACCGCGGCGGCGCCTTGCGCGCAAGGCGCCATCCTCGATCCAGGGCGGACGCGACCGACAGGAACACCGCGCATGGCCTTCGACACCACCGGCTGGATCGTCGCCGCCCTCGCCGTGCTCGTGACCGGCATCTCGAAAGCCGGCCTCGGCGGGGCGCTGGGCGGGCTGGCGGTGCCGTTCATGGCGATGTGGCTGTCGCCGCGCGACGCGGCGGCGGTGATGCTGCCGATCCTGGTGCTGATGGACCTGGTCGGCATCCGCGCCTGGCGCGGGCGCTGGTCGGGCGCGGAGCTGCGCGCGCTGGTGCCGGCGGCGATCGCCGGCATCGTCCTCGGCACGCTGGCCTTCGGCGTGCTGCCCGAGCGCGCGATGAAGGGTGCCGTCGGTGCGATCGCGGTGCTGTTCGCGCTCGATCGCCTGCTGCGCCAGCGAAGCCCTGCACCGACGGCGACCGCGCCGGGTTGGCTCGCGTGGCTGTGCGGCGCGGCCTCGGGCTTCACCAGCACGCTGGCGCACGCCGGCGGGCCGCCGCTGCTGGTGTACCTCTTGAACCGCGGCCTGCCGCGCGACGCCTTCGTCGCGACTTCGGTGGTCTACTTCGCGGTGATCAACGCGGCGAAACTGCCGTTCTATTTCGGGCTCGGCTTGTTCACGCGCGAGACGCTGACGCTGTCGGCGCTGCTGGCACCGCTGGTGCCGCTCGGCGTGTGGCTGGGGCTGGGGCTGCTGAAGCGCATCCCCGAGCGCCCGTTCTACGCCTTCGCGACCGCGGCGCTGGGCCTGTCGGGGCTGAAGCTGATCTGGGACGCGCTGTGATCGGGCACACGATCAGGGACGAGCCAGGCAGCGCTGAACCAACGAAAGAGGGAAAAAACCGATGAAAGTTCTCATGCTCCACGGCATCAACCACAACATGTTCGGCAAGCGCGATCCGGTCCAGTACGGGACGATCACGCTGGCCGAGATCGACGCCCGACTGCAGACCCTGGGCGAGGAGCTCGGTGTCGAGGTCGTCAGCTTCCAGACCAACAGCGAAGCCGAGATGTGCGAGCGCATCCACCAGGGCTTCGTCGACAAGGTCGATGCCGTACTGATCAATGCCGGCGCCTGGACCCACTACAGCTACGGCATCCGCGACGCGCTGGCCATCCTCACCTGCCCGGTGGTCGAGCTGCACATGTCGAACATCCATGCCCGCGAGGCGTTCCGGCACCACTCGGTGTTCGCCGAGATCGTCAAGGGGCAGATCTGCGGCTTCGGCGTCGACAGCTACCTGCTCGCGTTGCGGGCCGCCGTGTCGGCAGTGCAGGCATCGAAGCCGGCTTGATCGCGCAAGCCGTCGGTCACGCGCTGACGAGGATCTGTCATCACGCGACCTGCGATCCGGGGCGCTCGCGCGCCTCGGTCCGGATCGAAGCCGGCGGTCACGACTTCGGCAAGCCCGGGATCAGGCCGAGGATCGAGTCGGCGTAGCCGCCGTCGACGGTCAGGACCTGGCCGGTGACGAAGCCGGCGTCGGGTCCCAGCAGGAAGGCGACGGTGGCGGCGATGTCCTCGGGGGTCGCGACCCGCCCCAGCGGGACGATGCGATTGCGCTGCTCGGCCACCTCGGGGATGCGGTACAGCGCTTCGGTCAGCGGCGTGCGGACCATGCCGGGCGCTAGCGCGTTGGTGCGGATGCCGTCGCGCGCCCATTCCTGCGCGAGCTGGCGGCACAGCATCAGCAGCGCCGCCTTCGACGCCGAGTAGGCACCATGTCCGGGATGCGGGATCAGCCCCGAAGCCGAGGCGACCGCGACGATCGTGCCGCGGCTCGCGCGCAGCAGCGGATAGGCCGCCTTCGCCAGCAGCCAGGTCGGGCGCACGTTGACGTCGAACAGCCGGTCCCAGGCTTCGACGGTGAGCTCGGCCAGCGGGGCGGGGCTGGTCATCCCGGCGTTCGAGACGATCCCGTCGAGCCCGCCGCAGAACGCGCTGGCCTCCTCGACCAGCCGCGCCGGCGTCGCCGGGTCGGCCAGGTCGCCGACCAGCGCCGTCGCCTGCGCCCCCATGCCGCGCAGCGTCGCGACCAGCTCGGCCAGATCGGGCCGATGGCCGGTCGCCGTCGCGGCGATCAAGGCCGGCTCGCCGCGGGCGAGCGCATCGTCGACGAGCCGCCGGCAGACCGCGCCGCCGATGCCCTGGCTCGCTCCCGTTACCAAGACGCGCATGGTTGATCCTCCCGGTGTCAAGCTCGCCCGTCGGGGCGAGCGCGATGCGTTTCCGATCGATTCCGCGTCAATGTCCCATCGTGCGGGCTCGAGCCGCTCAGACCGGAGCCAGGCTGGCGAGCAGCGCCTTGGCCGCCACCAGGGCCCGACGCGCGCGCTCCTCCGGCCCCACCGTTCGGGCCAGGGCATCGTTGGGGATCTCGAGGCTCACCGGCAAATCGCGTGGCAGCGGCGCGAGGATGGCGGCGAGATCGATCCCCCCCTCGCCCGGGAACAGGCGCTCGCAGCGCGCCGCCCGGATCAGGCCCTCGGTGTCGACAGGCTTCTCGGCGGGCGCATCGCAGACCTGCACGTAGTGCAGCCAGGCGCGCGGCAGCGTCGCCAGGTCGGCGATACGGCTGTTCGAGCGATCGAAGTGCAGCGCATCCACCAGGATTCCGCCGTTCGGCCGAGCGGCGGCACCGACCACGCGGATGGCGCTGGCGAGATCGGGCACCCCGGTCCAGGGCATGAACTCCAGGTCCGCGCTCAGACCGAACGGCGCCGCGGCATCGCAGAAGGCAGCGAACGACGCCGTCAACCGCGCCTCGTCGCGATCGTCCCCGGCGACCAGCACCGCCTTGGCCCCCAACCGCGCGCCCACCTCCAGCAAGGGCAGGAAGGCGGCGACATCGGTATCCGGCCCGAGCCGGACGATCTCGAGGTCGAACAGGCTCACGCCGGTGTCGGCGATGCGGGCCAGCGTCTCGCGCAGCATCGGCGCATCGTCCATCAGCGGATAGGCGATGCCGCCGGGCAACGCCGGCAGCAGGCGCACGCCGGCATGGGTGTACCCGGTTCGCGCCGCGACCGAGACGAGCTCGGGCGGCGGCAGGTCCAGGACGGTCAGATGGGCGAGCGAGTAGGACGG
>JBDHRG010000161.1:0-8420 GCA_039807445.1 Candidatus Competibacteraceae bacterium | reverse complement strand
CCATCAAGCCAACCGAGTAACGATCATTACGATTCACGCAATGCTGGTTATGGAGTGGCCCGCTTCCCCGTCTCGGCGGCGTGCAGGCCGTGGCGCCTGAGCCGGTTGTCGAGCACCTGGTGACTCTTGAAGCCGAGCAGCCTGGCTGCCTGCGACTTGACACCTTCGGCCTGCATCAACGCGCGCTCGAGGTAGTGCCGCTCGACCTCGTCCAGCAAGGCATCGAGTTCGAAGCCCTCGCCGAGCGGACGCTCCAGCAGATCCGCCGAACGCTCCGCGCGCGCGATCAGCGCTTCGCGGATATCGTCATCCTCCAGCCGGCCGCTCAGTGACCAGAGCGCTGCTCGCAACAGGGTCGCGTGCAGCTCGCGGATGTTGCCGGGCCATGAGTGACGCAAGAGTCGATTGCGGGCTGCGGGCGCCAGCTCGAGCGAGATAGCCAGGTTCAGCGCCGACTGGATCTCCGCGAGGAAATGCTCGATGAGCCGGTACAGATCACCCTGGCGCTCGCGCAGCGGCGGCAGTTCCATCACGCCGACGGCGACGCGGTAGTAGAGATCTTCCCGGAATCGGTGTGCTGCGATCGCTTCGTGCAAGTCGCGGTGGGTGGCGGCGATCAGCCGAACATTGACGCGGCGCTCTCCGGCGTCGCCGAGCCGGGTGATCACGCCTTCCTGCAGCACGCGCAACAGGCGCACCTGCGCCGCAGCCGGCAGTTCGCCGAATTCGTCGAGGAACAGCGTGCCGCCATCGGCCTGCTCGAACGCTCCATCATGGTCGCGCAAGGCCCCCGTGAACGCACCGCGCGCGTGACCGAACAGCG
This sequence comes from Candidatus Competibacteraceae bacterium, assembly GCA_039807445.1. GTDB lineage: Bacteria > Pseudomonadota > Gammaproteobacteria > Competibacterales > Competibacteraceae > JBDHRG01. The sequence continues at coordinate 7,597 of JBDHRG010000161.1, read as the reverse complement.
TCGAGTCGACCAGCTCATTCGGGATGGCGCCGCAGTTCAGCGCGATGAAGGGCTTATCGGCACGGGCGCTGCTGTTGTGGATCGCGCGGGCGAAGAGCTCTTTGCCGGTGCCCGTCTCGCCGAGGATCAAGACCGGCACGTCGAAACGCGCGAGCACACCGGCGCGCTGCTTCAGGGCCTGCAGACGCGGATGGCCGGTGACGATGCGGTCGAAATCCGCCGTCTCAGGCACTTCGGCAGCGATCATGCGCCCCAGGCTCACGGCAGCCCGGTCGGACGCTCCCGGCAGGAACTCGGCCGAAATCTCGAACGGCAGCTCGACCCACTGTACCCCCTGCTCGGCCGAGGCCTGGATGAAACTCGCCGGATAGCGTGTCTTGCCGAGCAGGATCCATACCGCCTGCATCGCCGGCGTCCCCGGGCTGAGCAGGATGCAGCGCTCGTCGCCGGAATGCGCCCGCCAGACCTCGTCAAGCAGTGCTTCGACCGCCTGGTGGATCTCGGTGAAGTCGATCGGCGAGCACAGCGGGGCGTGCCGCGCGGTGAGCGCTGCCGGACTCCGAGCTCCCAGCCATTCCAGATACCGAGCGACTTCGGCTTCGGGGTAGTTGTAAAGCAGATAGGCCCGCTCGGGACGGATGTGGCGCAGCGTCGCCAACACCGGCCCGTCGTCCCCGGCCGAGTTGATCGCCTTGAGATCGCGGCCACCGATCCAGCTGACGAGGATCCGGCTCACCCGAGCGTCTCCCTCGTCTCGACGGCTCCGAGGTACCAGTACGTCGGATGCTCTGGGTCGGCAGCGACGAGCTGTACCGCGTAGTTGCCCAGTCGGCGTGCCTGCTGCTCGGCAGAGACATCGAAGTCGAACTGCGTCGGCACATTGGCCACCGGTCGCCAGTACCCCAACCCCTGGTCGAGCCGCAGCCGCCAGCAGGCGCCGTCGCGCCAGTGCAACTCGAGCGTGCGCGCATGCGGCAACTCGCGGGATTCCGCCTCGCTCAGCGCAAAGGCGCCGAGCGGACCGAGCAGCGCCTCGAACACCGCACGCCGGTCGTCGGGATAGCGCCAATCGTGCGTGAGCCGACGCGGCTCGCCACCTTCGCGGACATCCAGCCGGGCCGTGGCGACGAGGACACGAGTGTCCGCGATCCGTCCCGGCAGGGCCTCCAGCAGCTCGCGCAGCAGCATCAGGGCCAGCGGCGAGCGCAGATAGCGGTCGCCGTAGCGGATCTCGGCGAGTGGTGACGCAGCCGCGAGGCGGCGGCCGAGCTCCGGTACGCGCTCGCCGAGCTGCCGCCAGACACGCTGACCGAACGTGGAGCTCGCACCGTCGAGTTCGCTGCCGATACCCCATTCGATCAGTCCGGGCGGCGCCGGACGGCGCAGCTGGCTCGCATCGAGCCTCGGCCACTCGGCAGGCAGCTCGGATAAGGTAGGGACGTCCACTCGCACGAAGCGACAGGGAGTCTCGCCGCTCCCCCACCGCGGTCCCGGCTCGATCACCGTCGCGTCGCTCACCGCCCAGCGCACCGCGCCGGCGTCGGTAGCCAACTCGAACGCAAGGGGCAAGCCGATACCCTCGACCCCGGGCTGAGCGGGCGCGAGGCGCAGTTCGGCGCCGACATAGTTGACGAGCGCCGCCAATTCGTCGACGAGCCCTTCGGACAAGCCCTCGCGCTGCGCTCGGGTGGCGACCAGCACCACGCGCGCACCGAGACCGGCCACACGCACCAGCTCAGCGCGCAGCCGCCAGGCGCGCGGCTCCCAGTGCGCCGGTTCGCCGCCGAGGAAGATGCGCAACTCGCGCGGGGCGCCGCGCTGACTTTCGCGCCGCAGCGCGAGCAGCGGTGCCTCGAGCTCCAAACGGGTGGCGGTGCCGAAAACGCTCAGTTCGTCCGGCAACGCGAGGCCCTCGACGAAGCCGCTGTCACGCAGCAACTCGAGTGCCGGCCGACGATCGAGGTCGTCGATGTTGAACTGGGTGTCGTAGCCGAGCAGACAGCCGTGGCAGGCGCTGTCACAAGCGCGGGCGCAGTCGAGAACCTCCTGCGCACGCCGGAACAGATCCGGCAGCAGTGCCACCGCCGAGCTCACGTAACCGGCGCCACCGGCAGCGGTATCGTGCAGGAAGATCGAGTGGGCGACGGAACCTTCCGAGTGGCGGCTCTGATCGACGGTGCAGCCGATCTCGCGCTCTTCGACGCCCAGGCGCTCGGCGAGCGCGCGGCGCAGCGCGATACCGAGCGAATAAGCCGTGATGCGATCCAGCGGCATGCCGGTATGGGGATCGTTGAGCTGGAGCTCGAGCACATCGGTACGCAGCGCGATACCGAGACGCAAGTTCGTCTTGATCGCCCAAGCCTCGTGACTGCCCGGACACTCGGTTTCGCGATCATGGTCACGGCCGCCCAAGAGACGGCGGTGCGGCAGCAGCAGGGACGCCGGAATCGCCCCACCCTCCTCGGCCATCGACTCGGCCCGTCCGCAGCGCAGGCACACTGCGTAGCCCGCGCCGTGCAAGCCGTCGGAACGATGCACCAGCTGACCATCGTCGCTGTAGCGGTAGCGACCGAGAGCGGGCTCAGGCAGCCAGACCCAGGCGGCGCCGTCGAGCGAGATCAGCGGTGCACGCACCGGGATGTACTGCGGCGTCGAGACGTTGTTGTGCGGCTCCCAGCGGATGTCGACGGCGAAGCCGGCCGGCTGCAGGTACTCGTGCCGCGTCAGCGTGTTGGCCGACTCGCCGCAATGCGGGCAGCGCTCCGGGCGCATCGGCCGCGCGCCGCTGCCGCCGCAGGCACGGCAACGCCACATCCAGCGCAGCGACTGGATTTCGGGAGCGGCCTGCTGCTCGGCAGGAATGTGCCAGTTCAGCGTGACGCCGCCACTGCGATAAACACGCCCGTCGAGCACGGTATCGGTGCCCGGCGCATAGTCGCGGATCGCGATGGCGAGATCGCGCGAGGGCGATCCGCTGGACATCGCGCGGTTGTCCTCGCGCCCTTGCGCCTGTTCGTCCGAGCCGCGCCGACGGCGATCCAGCTCGGCTGCGGTGGTGGTGCGCAGCGAGACGACGTTGGTCGGGAAGCCGTAACCGGGCAGGAAGCCGCGATTGGCGAGCTCACCGAGCAGGTATTCACCCTCGATGCGCTTGCACTGGATCTCGATCGCCCGCTCCGCGGCGCTCGGCGCATCGGCCCGCCGGCCTCCGCCGCGCACCAGCTCGAGCGAAGCCCGCAGCGCCCCGATCTCGCTGCGCCAGCCTTCGGCTACCCGCTCGACCGCTACAGCGCTCGCGCCGAGCAACACGCGCACCCCGATACCGGCTAGGGCACTGCGCCGCACCAATGCCTCGATGCCCTGACACAAGTTCTGACCGAGCGCCGCATCGCTGCCACACCAGTCGGCGAAGCATCGGTACTGCGCGCTGCTGCCATCGGCCGGCTCGTCGAAGAACCAGCTCGCGGTCAGGCGGTGCAGCTCGGTGCCGCCGGCTCGCCGGAACCGCCCCAGGAAGGTGGCGAGCGCCAAGGCGTTGACGTGGCGGCTGACGATGCGTTCGCTCTGCAACGACACGCTGGGTATCGCCAGCTTGGTCACGAACGGCCACAGCGGGTTGCGGAACACGGCATCGCCATGCGGCGAGGCCTTGCACAGCGTGAAACTCGCCGCGGTCGTTTCGCCGCGGCGACCGGCGCGGCCGGCACGCTGCAGGAAGTTCGCCGGATGCGGCGGGACGTTGTTCATCGCGACCGCCGACAGACCGCCGATGTCGACCCCCATCTCCATCGTCGTCGAGCAGCTCAGCACATTGAGCTGCCCCTTCTTGAAGAGCTGCTCGCGCTGCTCCAGTGCGGGAGACGAAAGCTGAGCCGAGTGCTCGGCCACCCGGAAGAAACGGGCGTGGCTCGCGATGCGGTCGGAGAGTTCGGGCCAGGCGCCTAGCTCGCGCAGACGGCGGATATTCGGATCGGACTCGAGCCAGTCGTCGATCGCTTCGGCGGGAACGCCGCGCCAGAAGGGCTCGGGCACGCGCGGCATCGCGAGCTTCTCGCAACGCGCCAGCGCCTCGCCGGTCTTCGGCGGCAGGTAGGGGCTCAGGCCGCGGAAGGTCACCGGCAGCAACCGGCGCGTGACCGGGCAGAACCACGCTTCGCGGACCTCACTGATCTCAGCGACCTCTGACAGCCGCAGGCGATAACCGCCTTCGCCCTGCGCCAACAGGCGAGCGTTCTTCAGCGCCTGCCATGCCGCTACAAGCAGCTCATTGAGTGAGGCAGCATGTGCAGCGCTACTTGGATCGAGTGTCAGCGCATGGGCGAGTAGGCGTACGAGACGGCTGCGCGATCCATTACGGCGAACCTGAGGCCACGCGATCTGTCGACCAGGGTGGGCATTTTCATTCGGTCCGACCATGACATGCGCGCGGCCGGGAAAACCGAACCAGCGCAGCTCTTCACGGGTAACCTCGACGGCGGAAACGCCGCGGACCAAATGGTCGAGTGCGACGCACAGAAAGTCGCGCCAGTCGTTCAGCGAGAAGCCTCGCTGCTGCCACAACACCGGGGTTTGTCGCACATCCGTAAGTCGCGGGTAATCGAGCCGCAGCAACCCGAGCGTCTCGAGCGAGTTCTGCCGCTTCGAGCGGCGGAAGAATTCACGCAGCAGACACAAGTGGGTCAGCTGACCTTCGTCGAGCACACCAAGTGTCTGCTCACGCAGTCCAGGCAACAGCCAAGCCTCGAAGCCCTGCTCGGACTGGAGTCGTCGGATCGCCGTCTGCCAGCTCAGGCACGCGACCGGAGGCGAAAGTCGTTCTGCAAGCTGGCGCCGACAATCATCCAGCGCGTTGCCGAAAGCTGCCGCAATCCCAGGATTGTCTGCGAGGGCCTTTTCCATAGCTGCGATCTGATTGCGCAGCGTCTCGACAGCGTCGTCTTCGGGCAGCCGGATCTCGGCTGCAACGTAGTGATACAGCAGGCTACGCACGTAGTTGCGCTCGGCTTCCTGCTGTGCTTTGGCGGCGAAGCGGGCGGTACCTTGGCGGCTGTCGCTGAAGGTGATGAGCCGCCGGCCGTCGAGCGGCAGCGGCGCGTCGCGCCGCTCGATCGGCCGCATGTGCTCGAGCAGGGTCGGAATGGCGACACCGAGCATGAACGGCGCGCCGAGACGGGTGGGACGGAACAGGCGCATCGACGGCTGCTCCCGCTCGCCACATAACGGGCAGGCGAAGCGCCCATCCTCCTCCGGCAGCAGCAGGTGCACCGTCACCCCCTCGCCGGTGCCGAGAACGAGGCGGTTGTCCGTCGTCAGCCGGATCGGCGGCACATCCGTCGGTGGCGCGACGATCAGACGCGGCAAGCCATCGCCGAGCGGCGGCTCGGCGTCTGCGTCCGCTTCTTCATCGGCGTCCGGTTCCGGCGGCTCCAGCTCCTGGCGGAACTCGTCCTCGTCCGCGGCATGCTCCTGCGGCAGTAGTCGCAAGTCCGTGCCCCGGCCGTGCTCGCGTGCGGCGAGGTGCTCGGCACCGCATTCACCGCACTGCACGAGTTCGAACGCCGGCGTGCCGCAGTCGCAGCAGTGCTCGCGCCGTTCGAGGTAAACGCGGCCGAACCCCCAACGCGGATCGTCGAGCGCGGAGCCGTGTCGACCGCTGCAGTCGCGGTTGGCGCAAACCCAGAGACCTGTCTGTGGCCGTTCGAAAAGGTGGCCGCGCAACGGCAGGAACGGCTCACCGGCGCTGTCGTGCGCGCCGGTCGCCAGATCGAGCACGGCCAAGGCATCGCGCCGCGATGCCTCGTCGGTGCGCTCGAACACGAGTTCGGCGATCTCCGAAAGACGCAGCGCGCGCTGCGTGAGCTTCCGGCGCACTTCGCGCAGACGGCGATCGCCGGCGAGCGCCACGAAGCGGTCTTCGGGCGCGAGACCGGCAAGCGCCTCGACGGCGGGAACCGGCCGGTGAGCCGTCGACTCACCTTCGAGCGACGGCACGCGCCGGCTACCCGTCACCACGCTGACCCGCTCGGGCGACACGCCGGCGACGTCGGCGAGAAAGGTCCGCAGCTGCTCGCCGGCGCCATCGCCGGCGATCGTCGCCGAGGTCGCGACGAAGTGGACATCCTCGGCGCGACAGCCGAAGCCGTGCAGCACGCGGCGCAGCAGCAGCGCCAGCTCCGCCGCCTGCGAACCGATGTAGGTGTGCGCCTCGTCGAGCACGATCCAGCGCAGACAGCCCTGCGATGCCTCGAGGATCGGCCGGTCTTCGCTGCGCACCAGCATGTACTCGAGCATGGTCGCGTTGGTGACCAGGATCGGCGGCGGATCGGCGCGCAGCACATCGCGGCCGAGCACTTCGCTCGCATGGGGCCGGGCGCGAGCCGGCGGCGACTGCCGTTGTGTATTGCCGTTGTACAGACAGAAGCGGATGTCCCCGCCGAACGGCTCCGACCACGCCAGCAAGCGATCGCGCTGGCTCTTGATCAGCGCATTCAGCGGATAGAGGAACAACGCCCGCACGCCGGTCAGCGGCGTGCGGCCCGATTCGAGCTCGCGTGCCAGATCGCTCAGGATCGGAACCAGGAAGCACTCGGTCTTGCCCGAGCCGGTACCGCTCGATACCAGTACCGAGCGCGGCGCATCCGGGTCGAGCAGCGCGCGCCAGGCCTCGAGCTGGTGCCGGTAAGGCTTGCGCTCACCGGGGAAGGCGTACTCCTCGGCCAAGTCGGCGGGCGGCGCCGCGAGCGCACGCACGAGCCGGGGATGCAGCAGGCTGCCTTCGAGCTGCGCCAGGCTCGGCTCGGCCTGCTCCCAACCGAAGGTGGCCTCGAACACCGGGTCGGCGAGGAAGGCCCCCTCCGCACCCGCCATCCGCTCGAAGCACTGCCGCAGATGTTCGCGCAGCGCGTCGTTGCGTGGCCCCAGCTGGCTCAGTACGGCGCGGCTCGCACGCCGGTTCAGCTGCTCGGTGAGCGAGGAGTAGAAGCGGGTCGGTGCGTTCAAGCCTGGGACTCCGTGAGGCGGGATTCGGAAAGTCGCACGAGCCCGAGGCACAGCGCCGCGGCGTAGGCCGCATCGAACCACGCCGGCTCGAAGGCACGGGCATGGCGCAGCTCGAACAACTCGGCTGGAGAACAGGCGAAACCGTGCAGCGCGATTTCGGCCGCGACGAAGGGGGCCACCAGGATCGGCTGACGATAGCTCTCCTCGGTCCTGAAGCGCCGTCCGCACACCTTCAGCTCCGCCGCCCGCCCGAAGACGCGCGGCAGTTCGGGCCAGTGCACATCGGCGCAGGCGGCGACCAGCTCCTTCCGAGCGCCGTCGATGCAAGTCTCGACCGTCGCTGGAGCCGCCCGGGCAACCGCAAGCTCCGAGCGGCTCGGGCGCTCGGTCTCGACGAATAGTTCTTCGCCCAGCCAGCCGCCGAGTCCGTTGAAGCCCGGCTCGCGCGCAAGCAAACGCTCGCGGAATCGCTCGAACTGGGTCCGTACGATGGCGTCACCGCCATCGATCACCGCCAGTGCTTCGCGCAAGGAACCGAAATAGCGGCGCGCAGCCTCCCCCCACACGCGCACCGGCAACAGACGCCAATCGAAGGGCA
>JBDHRG010000160.1:0-8482 GCA_039807445.1 Candidatus Competibacteraceae bacterium | reverse complement strand
AGCTCTTCCGTCGAGGGCTGTCTGAACGCGAACACCTGGCAGCCCTGCGGGTTGATGCCGCTCATCACGTGCTTGATGGTGCTGTCCTTGCCGGCCGCGTCCAGCGCCTGGAAGATCAGCAGCAGTGCCCAGCGGTCTTGCGCGTAGAGCTTGGCCTGCAACTCGGCCAGCAGTCCGATCCCCTGCGCCAGCAGCGCGTTCGCCTGTGCCTTGGAACCGAACTCGCCGGTATGGCCCGGGTCGTGGTCGGCCAGGCGGAAGCCTTCGCCGCGCTCGACCCGGAACGGCGCGATGAACTCGGCGACGCGCTGGCCGTCCTTCATGTCGGTTCGGGCGCCGGTGGCGTAGCCCCCTTCGGCGTCGGCGCGCGCGCGGCGGCCTCGGCCACCCAGCCGCCGCCCATCGCCCTGTACAGCGCGACGTGCGCGTTGAGCTCGGCGCCGCGCGTCTGCGCCAGCGACAACTGGGCATCGAACAGGTTGCGCTCGGCGTCGACCACCTCGAGGTAGCTGGTGTAGCCGTTGTCGTAGCGCAGCCGCGCCAGCGTCAGGTAGCGCGCCAGCGCCTCGGTCTGGCGGCGCTGCGCCTCGGCCTGCTCGCGCGTCATGCGCACCGCGACCAGGCCGTCGTCGACTTCGCGGAAGGCGGTCTGGATCGCCTTGCGGTAGCCTTCGAGCGCCTGGTGCTGCACCGCTTCGGCGGCTTGCACCGATCCCTCGATGCGGCCGAAGGTGAAGATCGGCACCGAGATCGGCGCGGCGTACTGCCACAGCCGCGCCGGCCCGGTGAACAGATCGCCGAGATCGGTCGAGGCGCTGCCGAGCAGCCCGGTCAGCGAGATGCTCGGGAAGTAGGCCGCACGCGCCACACCGATCTGGGCGTTGGCGGCGACCAGTTGCTGCTCGGCTTCGCGGATGTCCGGCCGGCGCTCGAGCAGCTCCGAGGGCAGCCCGGCCGGCACTTCGGGCGAGCGCAGCTCGGGCAGCGGCCGGCCGCGCTCGATCGGCCCCGGGTTGCGCCCGAGCAGCACCGACAGCGCGTTCTCCTGGCGCGCGATCTCCTGTTCGAGCTGCGGGATCACCGCCTGGGTGGCCTCGTACTCGGACTCGGCCTGGCGCCAGTCGAGCTCGGAGGTGATCCCGGCCTGGAAGCGCAGCCGCTGGATGCGCAGCGATTCGGCGCGGCTCGTGAGCGTCGCGCGCGCGATCGCCAGGCGCTGGTCGAGGTCGCGCAGCCCGATGTAGCCGCTGGCGACCCCGCTGACCAGCGTCAGCACCACGGTCTGGCGCGCCTCTTCGCTCGCCAGCAGCTCGGCGCGCGAAGCCTCGGTCGCGCGCCTGAGCTTGCCCCACAGGTCGAGCTCGAACGAGGCGCCGGCGGCGAGCTCGTTGATGCCGACGGTGGCCCCCTGGCCCTCCAGTCGCTGGCTCGCCGGCAGGCGCTGGCGGCCGAAGGCGCCCGAGGCGTCGAGCAGCGGGAACTGTTCGCCGCGGGTGGCGGTGTACTGGCCGAGGAACTGCTCGACCCGCGCCACGGCGATCTTCAGGTCGCGGTTGCTGGCGAGTGCGGTCTCGATCAGCCCGTCGAGCACCGGGTCGCCGAACTGCTGCCACCAGGCGCCGTTGGCGAGCTCGGTCATCGTTCCGGCCGGCATCCGCCAGTCGGCCGGCACCTCGACCGGCGGGCGGGTGTAGTCGGGGCCGACCATCGCGCAGCCGGACAACGCCAGCGCGAGCGAGCCCGACAGGGCGAGCGGACGGGTGCGCTTACGCATGACGGGTTCCCTCCTCGAGCTTGGCCGCCGCGGCCTTCTTGCCGCCGAACTTTTCGCTGAAGCCTTCGAACAGCCGGAAGAACAGCGGCACGAAGAAGATCGCCAGCACGGTCGCGCCGATCATGCCGCCGATCACGCCGGTGCCGATCGAGTGGCGGCTGTTGGCGCCGGCGCCGGTCGAGATCGCCAGCGGCACGCAGCCGAGGATGAAGGCGAGCGAAGTCATCACGATCGGGCGGAAGCGCAGCTTCGCCGCCTCGAGCGCCGCGTCGACCACCTTCAGCCCTTCCTCGTGCTTCATCACCGCGAACTCGACGATCAGGATCGCGTTCTTGGCCGCGAGCGCGATCAGCGTCACCAGGCCGATCTGGAAGTAGACGTCGTTGTCGAGCCCGCGCAGCCACACCGCGAGCAGCGCGCCCAGGACGCCGAACGGCACCGCGATCATCACGCTGAACGGCAGGCTCCACTTCTCGTACTGCGCCGCCAGGATCAGGAACACCATCACCAGGCCGAAGCCGAAGGCGATCGCCGACGAGCCGCCGGCCTGCTTCTCCTGGAAGGCCTGGCCGGCCCAGGCGTAGCCGAAGTCGGCCGGCAGCACCTTGGCGGCGACCGCCTCCATCGCGGCGATCGCCTGGCCCGAGGAGTAGCCGGCGGCGGCGGCGCCGTTCAGGCGCGCAGCGGGGAACACGTTGAAGCGGCTGACGACGTCGGGCCCCGACACGTAGCGCAGCTGCACCAGCGCCGACAGCGGGATCATCTGGCCGGTGGCCGAGCGCACGTAGACGCGGTTGATGTCTTCCGGGGCGGTGCGGTACTCGGGCAGCGCCTGCAGCAGCACGCGGTAGGTGCGGCCGAACTTGTTGAAGTCGTTGACGTAGATCGTGCCGAACAGACCCTGCATCAGGTCGAAGACCTTGTTGACGTCGACGTTCATCGCCTGCGCCTTGTCGCGGTCGAGGTCGACGAACAGCTGCTGCGACGAGGCGCGGAAGGTCGAGCTCAGGGGGCCGATCTCGGGGTGTTTGGCGGCTTCGGCGACGAACTCCTGGACCACCTTCTGCAGCGCCAGCGCGTCGCCGCTGCCGCGGTTCTGGATCCAGAACTCGAAGCCGCCGGCGTTGCCGCCGAGCCCGGGGATCGACGGCGGGTTGAACACCGGCACCACGGCATCCGGGATCGCGGCGAACTCGCGCAAGAGCTTCAGGCGGACCGCGTTCGCCGACAGCTCCGGCGCCGTGCGCTCCTTCCAGTCCTTCAGCACGATGAAGTAGGTCGCCGAATTGGGCTTGTTCAGCGAGTCGAGCGTGTTGAAGCCCGACATCGTCAGCACGTGCTCGACCTCGGGATGCTTGCGCAGGATCGCCTCGACCTGGTCGGAAACGGCGTTGGCGCGGTCGAGGCTGGCACCGTCGGGCAGGACGGCCACCGCCACCAGGTAGCCCTGGTCCTCCTCGGGGACGAAGCTGGTCGGGGTGATCCTGAACAGCGCGACCACCAGCGCGATGACGCCGGCGAACAGTGCGATTCCGATCACCAGGCGGCGGATCATCCAGCCGGCGCCGGCGACGTAGCCGCCGGTGAGCCGGTCGAAGCCGGCCTCGAACCACTTGAAGAAGCCGTGCTTCTCGCCGTGCGCGGGCTTCAGCAGCAGCGCGGCGAGTGCCGGCGACAGCGTCAGCGCGACGATGCCCGACAGCACCACCGAGATCGCGATGGTGACGGCGAACTGCTTGTACAGCTGGCCGGTGATGCCGCCGAGGAAGGCGACCGGGATGAACACCGCGCACAGCACCAGCACGATCGCGATCACCGGGCCGGTGACCTCGTCCATCGCGCGCTTGGCGGCCTCCTTCGGGCTCAGCCCGAACTCGTGCATGTTGCGCTCGACGTTCTCGACCACGACGATCGCGTCGTCGACGACGATGCCGATCGCCAGCACCATGCCGAACAGCGTCAGCGTGTTGATGCTGAAGCCGAGCAGGTACATGCCGGCGAAGGTGCCGATGATCGACACCGGCACCGCGATCACCGGGATCAGCGTCGCGCGCCAGTTCTGCAGGAACACGAACACCACGATCACCACCAGCGCCAGCGCCTCGAAGAAGGTGTGCACCACCTCCTCGATCGACAGCTTGACGAAGGTCGTGGTGTCGTAGGGCACGGTGTAGCTGACGCCCGAGGGGAAGCGCGTCGACAGCTCGGCCATCTTCGCCTTGATCGCGTCGGCGACGGTCAGCGCGTTGGCGCCGGGCTGCTGGTAGACCAGGATCAGCGTCGCTGGCTTGCCGTCGACGCGGCCGTCGACGTCGTACGAGCGTATGCCCAGATCGACGCTGCCGATGTCGCCGATGCGGATGCTCGAGCCGTCGGGGTTGGAGCGCAGGATGATGTTGGCGAACTGCTCGGGCTCGGTCAGCCGGCCCTGCGCCGTGACAGGGATGGTCATGCTGACCGGGGCGCTGGTCGGCGGCTGGCCGATCTTGCCGGCGGCGAACTGCGCGTTCTGCTGCTGGATCGCCTGCTTGACGTCATCGACGGTGATGCCGAGTTCGGCCATGCGGTCGGGCTTGAGGTTGACGCGCATCGCGTAGTCGGTCAGGCCGTACAGCGCCGACTGGTTGGCGCCGGGGATGCGCTTGATCTCGTCGAGGACGTTGATGTTGGCGTAGTTGGCGACTTCATCGAAGCTGCGCGAGCCGTCGGACTGGACCGCGACCACCATCAGGATGTTCGACGAGGACTTCTTGATCGTCACGCCGTTCTGGCGCACGTCGGCGGGCAACTGCGGATTGGCCAGGTTGACGCGGTTGGTCAGGTCGGTCAGCCGGTTGTCGACGTTGATGCCGATGCCGAAGTAGACGTTGATCGTCAGGTCGCCGTTCGGCGAGGCCGCCGACTGCATGTAGATCTGGTCGTCGACGCCGTTGACCTGCGACTCGATCGGCGCGGCGACCGTGCCGGCGACGGTGTCGGCGGTGGCGCCGATGTAGCTGGTCGAGATCTGCAGCAGCGGCGGGGTGATGTCGGGGAACTGCGCGATCGGCAGGACGCGCATCGCCGCGAGCCCGGCGAGCGTCAGCACGATCGAGATCACCGCCGCGAACACCGGTCGGTCGATGAAGAAGCGCGAGATCATGGCCGCCTCCCGCTCAGGGCTTCGCCGGCTGCGTCGCCGGGGCGCCGGTCACCTTCAGCGGCGCGCCGGGGGAGAGGCGGATCGCGCCGTCGACCACCACCTTGTCGCCGGCCTTCAGCCCCTTGGTGACGATCCACTGGTCGCCGTAGAACTCGCCGACCTGCACCGGGCGCGCCTCGGCGGACGCGCCGCCCGGCGCCACCAGCCACACGAACTTGCCTTGCGCGCCCTGCTGCACGGCGCGCTGCGGCACCAGGATCGCGTCGACCAGCTCGATGCTCTTGACGTGCACGCGCACGAACTGCCCCGGGCTCAGCGCGCCCACGGGGTTGGGTACCTCGGCGCGGATGTTGATCGTGCCGGTCTGCGGATCGACCGTCGGCGCGACGTAGTTGACGTGGCCCTTCTGCGGGTAGGCCTGGCCGTTGGCGAGCACCAGCTCGACCTCGACCTTGCCGGGACCGGGGGCGACGAGCGTGCCGGCGGCGATGCCGGTGCGGAAGCGCAGCATCTCGTTCTCGCCGACGCCGAAGTTCACCCACATCGGGTCGAGCTGTACCACGGTGGTCAGCGGGTCCTTGCCGGCCGGCGTCACCAGCGAGCCTTCGCGCTGGCTCGAGCGCGACGCCAGCCCGCTCACCGGGGAGCGGATCGTGGTGTAGCCGAGGTTGATCTCGGCGGAGCGCACCTGCGCCTTGGCCGACTCGAGCGCGGCCTTGGCCTCGAGCTCGGAGGCGACGGCGTCGTCGAGGTCCTTCTGCGACAGCGCGTTCTGGCTGGCGAGCGGACGCACGCGCCTGAGCGTGGCGCTGGCGTTGACCAGCTTGGCCTGCGCCTGCGCCAGCGTGCCCTTGGCGTTGTCGAGCGCGGCCTGGAACGGGCGCGGGTCGATCTGGAACATCAGATCGCCGTTCTTGATCAGCGCGCCCTCGGTGTAGGCGATCTTGTCGAGGTAGCCCTCGACGCGGGCGCGGATTTCGACTTCGCGCGAGCTCTCGGTCTTGCCGGTGAATTCGAACTGCGCCGGGGTGTTGCGCGGCACCACCTCGAGCACGGTCACGTCGACCGGCGGGCGCGGCGGCTGCTGGGCGAGGGCTGGCATGGCGGATGCCGCGCACACGGCGGCTGCGCCGAGGAAGGCGGTGACTCTGTGCATGGATACTCCCTGTTCTGCCCGGATTCGGCGTTGTTCGTCGGACGGTGGGGCCGCCTGCGGCGTTCCGGCGCGGAGGCCGATTTCACACCAGCGTGGAGTGTTGCACAAGCGCTCGTTTCGCCATGCTTCGGGACCGTGCGAAGGATGGTCGGCGACGGTGACGCCGCGATTGTGCGCTTGACCGCGGGCGCGTACCTGTCGGACGGTATCTTCTCCGGGACCGTTCGCACGGTCCGCCCCCTTCGATGTACTGTCCACGCTAAGGAACGCTGCCATCCATGTTGCGCCTCACGCTGTCATTGTCCCTGCTGCTGCTGTCGTCGCTGGCGCAGGCCGCCGACCCGCCGCGCATCGGGCTGGTGCTGTCGGGCGGTGGTGCGCGCGGCGCAGCGCACATCGGCGTACTCAAGGTGCTCGAGGAACTGCGCATCCCGGTGCACGCGATCACTGCGACCAGCATGGGCTCGATCGTCGGCGGCAGCTATGCCGCGGGGCTGCCGGTCGCCGAGATGGAGCGCCAGATTACCGACATCGACTGGGACGAACTGTTCACCGACGAGCCGCCGCGCTCCGAGCGTCCGATCCGTCGCCGCCAGGACGACGAGCGCGCGCTGCTCGGCGCCACGCTCGGCTACCGCGACGGCGAATTCCGCCTGCCCAAGGGTGTCGTCAACGGCCAGAAGCTCGGCATCTTCCTGCGCGCGCTGACGCGCAATGCCGAGGGCATCGACGACTTCGACCGGCTCAACATCCCGTTCCGCGCGATCGGCACCGATCTCGAAAGCGGTGCGATGCGCGTGTTCGAGCGCGGCGACCTGGCACTGGCGCTGCGCGCCAGCATGTCGGTGCCGACCGCCTTCGCCCCGGTCGAGATCGACGGGCGCCTCTACGTCGACGGCGGGCTGACGCGCAACCTGCCGGTCGACGTCGCCCGGCGGATGGGCGTGGACCTGGTGATTGCGGTCAACCTCGGCACGCCGCTGCTCGCGCGCGACAGGCTCGGTTCGGTGCTCGGCGTCACCGAGCAGATGATCAACATCCTGACCGAGCAGAACGTCCAGGCCAGCCTCGCCAGCCTGCGCCCGGGCCGCGACATCCTGATCAGTCCCGCGCTCGGCGACATCACCGCCTCCGACTTCGAGCGCAGCCGAGAGGCGATCGTGATCGGCGAAGTCGCTGCGCGCAAGGTCGCCGACCGGCTCGGCCGCTACAGCCTGTCGCCCGAGCGCTACGCCGCCTGGCAGGCCGGGCGGAGCACGCCGCACCTGCAACTCGCACACGTCGACGCGGTGCGGCTCGAGGGGCTCGAGCGGGTCAACCCGGCGGTCGCCGAGGCCGTGCTCGAGTCGCCCGGGGACGGGCTCGAGCGCGCCGACCTGGAGAGGCGCGTGCAGACGCTGTACGGGCGCGGCGACTTCGAGCGCATCGACTACCACGTGCTGCGCGAGGACGGGCGCTCGATCGCGGTGGTCGACGCCACCGAGAAAGCCTGGGGACCGACCTACATCCGCTTCGGCCTGGGGCTTGCGGCCGACGCCCGCGGCGACAGCGGCTTCGCGCTGCGCACCAGCGTCGACCGCACCTGGATCGACGCCTTCGGTGCCGAATGGAAGACCGACCTGCAGCTCGGCACCGACGCCCGGCTACTGTCGGAGTACTACCAGCCGCTCGGCGCCGCCAGCCCCTGGTTCGTCGCACCCTACGTCGAAGGGTATCAACAGGAGGTCGGGATCTACGACGCCGGTCGGCGCATCGCGCGCTACGACCTGGGAACGCTCGGGCTCGGCGTCGACCTCGGGCTGAACCTCGGCGAGGCGGTCGAGCTGCGCCTGGGCCTGGTGCGCGGCAAGTCTTCGTCCGAGGTCGACACCGGCGTGCGCGCCTTCCCCGACGTCGAACTCGACGAGGGGGGCGTGCGCCTGCGTCTGGCCCACGACAGCCTCGACAGCCTCGACTTCCCGCGCGCAGGCCAACTCGCGCGGTTCAACGCCTACGCTTCGACCGGCAGCCTCGGCGCCGATCGCGACTACACGCGCCTGAGGCTCGACTGGCTCGGCGCCTGGACGCTCGGCGACGGTGCCGTGCTCGCCAGCCTGAAGCTCGGCACCGCGTTCGGCGACCCTCTGCCGCTGAACCAGCAGTTCACGCTCGGCGGCTTCATGGAGCTGTCGGGTTTCCATGCCGACGAGTTCCGCGGCGACAAGCTCGCCTTCGGCCGACTCACCTATTACCGCAAGCTCGAGGGCGAAGCCGCGGGCATGGCGCTGTTCGCCGGCGGTTCGCTCGAGTACGGCCACGTGTGGAGCGCGCCGAGTCCGATTCCGCTCGGCGGTCAGCACGGCGCGGCGAGCGCGTTCTTCGGCGTCGACTCCTTCCTCGGTCCGGCCTATCTGGGGCTGGGGGTCAACGA
>JBDHRG010000159.1:0-8546 GCA_039807445.1 Candidatus Competibacteraceae bacterium | reverse complement strand
CTGTTGCTGCTGACCTATCCGCTGTCGCGGCTGCAACTCTTGGCCGGCAAGGCGCTCGGCCACGGCGCGCTGCTCGCCGCCTCGACCGCACTCGGCTTCGGCGCAGCGGGGCTCGCGATCGGGCTGCTGTCGGACAAGGCGTCGGGGCTCGCGCTGGCGCGCGCCTTCGGCTTGTTCGTGCTCAGCGCGACGCTGCTCGGCTGGAGCTTCATCGGCATGGCTTACGCGATCAGCGCCGGCTGCGCCGAAAAGTCGCGCGCTGCCGGGCTGGCGCTGCTGGTGTGGTTCGGCTTCGTGCTGGTGTTCGACCTCGGCCTGCTCGGGCTGCTGGTCGGCGCCAGCGGCAAGCCCGGCGCCGAGTGGCTGCCGTGGCTGCTGCTCGCCAACCCGGCCGACGTGTTCCGTCTGCTGAATCTCGCCGGTCCCGGTACCGGCGGCGTGGCCAGCATCGGCACCGGTTTCCCGCCCTGGCTGCTGCTCGCCGCGCTGCTGGCCTGGGTCGCCGCGCCGTTCGCGCTGGCAGCGTGGCGGTTCAGCGTTCGAGAGCGATGAGGGATGGGGAATGGGGAATGGGGAATGATTCTCCCCATCCCTCATTACTCATCCCCATTCCCCATCACCCGAGGAGCACGTAATGACCACCCGTCGCCACTTCCTGCTCGGACTCGGCGCCTTCACGCTCGCCGGCTTGCTCGGCTGCGGCGAGGACAAGCCGAAGATCGCCTTCGCGCCGGTGCCGCTGAAACCCGAGGACGAGTGCGCGGTATGCGGCATGAACGTGCTCGGCTTCCCCGGCCCCAAGGCCGAAGCCTGGCTCGAAGGCGCCGCCAGGCCGCTGACGTTCTGCTCGACGCGCGACTTCTTCGCCTATGTGCTGCAGCCCGAGGCGGGTGCGGTGCTGCGCGCGCTGTACGTGCACGACGTGGGTGGCACCGGCTGGGACGCACCCGCAGACAGCGCCTTCGTCGACGCGCGCAGCGCCTGGTACGTCACCGGCCACGCACTGCGCGGGGCGATGGGGCCGACGCTGGCCTCCTTCGCCGACCGTGCCAAGGCCGAAGCCTTCGCCACCGAGCACGGTGGCCGCGTGCTGGCTTTCGGCGAAGTCGACCTGAAGATCGTCACCGGGCTCGGCTGATACCGGCGCCATCCAGAGGCTCTCTCAGACCACGCTGTCCGGCAGGCTCAGCAAATCCAGGCGCTCCCCGGGTTCGGGCGTGAACACGCGCATCGCCGCTCCGGTGCGCAGTTCCCCGGCGAGCGCGTCCATCGCCTGCGGCTCGCCGTGGACGAGCGCCACCGGCGGCCCGGCTTCGAAAGCGCGGTACCAGTCCAGCAGCCCCGGCTGATCGGCATGCGCCGACAGACCGCCGATGGTGTGGACCTGCGCGGCGACGCGGACCGTTTCCCCCCACAGGCGGATGTGCGCGGCACCGTCGACCAGCGCGCGGCCGAGGGTGCCGCGCGCCTGGAAGCCGGTGATGATCACGTGGCAGTCGCTGCGCCAGACGTTGTGCTTGAGGTGCTGCTTGATGCGCCCGCCGGTGCACATGCCGCTGCCGGCGATGACGATGGCGCCGGTGCGGATGCGGTTGATCGCCATCGAGTCCTCGACGCTCTCGGTCACGCGCAGGCGGGGAAAGGCGAAGAGATCGCCGTGACGGCGCTCGACGCGGCGCGCCTCGGCATCGTACACCTCGAAATGGCGGCGGTAGGCTTCGGTCGCCTTGGCGCCGAGCGGGCTGTCGAGGAACACGTACCAGCGTTCCAGCCCCCAGTCGTGATAGTGGCGCGCGAAGGCGTAGAGCAGTTCCTGCGTCCGTCCCACGGCGAATGCGGGGATCAGGATGTTGCCCGAACCGGCGCAGCTTTCCAGCACCTCGGCGAGTTCGGCCCAGGTCGACGCCCAGTCGCGGTGACTGCGGTCGCCGTAAGTGGACTCCAGGATCACCAGGTCGGCCGTGCGCACCGGCGTGGGGTCGCGGATGATCGGCGCGTCGCGGTGGCCGAGGTCGCCACTGAACGCCAGCTTGCGTGTACGCCTGCCCTCGGTCAGCCACAGTTCGACGATCGCCGAGCCGAGGATGTGGCCGGCGTCCTGCAGCCGCACGCGTACGCCCGGCACGATGTCGGCGGTCTCGCCGAAGGCGAGCGGGCGCATGCGCTCGATCACGGCGCGGGCGTCGTCCTTGTCGTACAAGGGTTCGAGTGGCGGCAGCCCCTTGCGCTCGCGCTTGCGGTTGCTCCATTCGATCTCGCTGCCGACGATGCCGGCCGAGTCCTCGAGCAGGATCGCGCACAGCTCGCAGCTCGCCGGGTGGGTGTAGATCGGCCCCCTGAAACCGCGCTTGAGCAGCAGCGGCAGGCGCCCCGAGTGGTCGAGGTGGGCATGGGTGAGGACCACGGCATCGATCGTCGCCGGGTCGAACGCGAACTCGGCCGCATTGCGCTCGCGCTCGTCGCGGCCGCCCTGGATCAAGCCGCAATCGACCAAGATGCGGTGGCCGCCGACGCGCAGCCAATGGCACGAACCGGTCACTTCACGGGCGGCGCCGAGAAAGGTGATATCCATGCGGCTGCCCTCGTGCCGGAGTGTCTGGGCGAAGCATAGCCCTTGGAAAAACCGACGCCGCAGAAGACGCGAGCGGCAATGGGGGATGAGGGATGAGGGATGAGGGATGAGGGATGAGGGATGAGGGATGAGGGATGAGGGATGAGGATCATGCCCCATCCCCCATTCCCGTTCACCCGTCCCCGTCCGTCAGCCGATCCGTTCGAGGTGGTGGCACGCGGCCATGCGCCCGGCGAAGGGGCGCATCTCGGGGCGCTCCTGGCCGCAGCGCGCGTCGGCGAACGGGCAGCGCGTGTGGAAGGCGCAGCCAGCCGGCGGGTTCAGCGGCGAGGGTAGCTCGCCCTTGAGCACCGCGCGCTCGGCGCGCGCCGCGGGGTCGAGCTTCGGCGCGGCGGCGAGCAAGGCGCGCGTGTACGGGTGCAAGGGTCTGGCGAACACCGCGTCGGCGTCGCCCTGCTCCACCGGTCGGCCCAGGTACATCACCAGGATCTCGTCGGCGATGTGGTGCACCACCGCCAGGTCGTGCGAGATGAACACGTAGGCCATGCCGAGCTCGTCCTGCAGATCCATCAGCAGGTTCAGCACCTGCGCCTGGATCGACACGTCGAGCGCCGACACCGGCTCGTCGGCCACCACCACCTTGGGCTGCAGCATCAGCGCGCGCGCGATCGCGATGCGCTGGCGCTGGCCACCCGAGAACATGTGCGGGTAGCGGTCGTAGAACTCCGGGCGCAGCCCGACCTTGGCCATGATCTCGCGCACGCGCGCCTCGCGCGCGGCCTTGTCCAGATCGGTGTTGATCTCGAGCGGCTCGGACAGGATGCTGCCGATCTTCTTGCGCGGGTTCAGCGAACCGTAGGGGTTCTGGAACACGATCTGCACTTGCCGGCGGCCGAGCTTGCGCTCGTGCTCGGAGGCCTGCGCATAGTCCTTGCCGTCGAGCTTCAGTGCCCCCGAGCTCGGCGCCTCGATCAACGTCAGCTGGCGCGCGAGCGTCGACTTGCCGCAACCCGACTCGCCGACCACCGCCAGCGTGCGCCGGGGGGCGAGCGTGAACGAGACGCCGTCGAGCGCCTTGACGGTCGCGTGCGGCTTCATCAGGCCGCGCGGCACGCTGTAGTAGCGGCGCAGTTCCTGCGCTTCCATCACCGGGGTGCTCATGCGGTCGGCCTCCCAGCGGCATCGAGCGGGGTATGGCAGCGCACCGTGCCGCCGCCGAAGGCGCGCAGCCGCGGCTGCTCGGCGCGGCAGCGCTCGGCGGCGTGCGGGCAGCGCGGGCTCAACAGGCAGCCGCGCGGTCGGTCGTATTGCCCCGGCACCACGCCGGGCAGCGAGGCCAGCCGCGGCTGGCCGTGGCTGCGCTCGGGCAGCGCCGCGAGCAGCGCCGCGGTGTAGGGGTGCTTGGGCGCGGCGAACACTTCGCTGACGGCGCCGCTCTCGACCACCTGGCCGGCGTACATCACGACGATGCGCTGGCAGCTCTCGGCGACCACGGCCAGGTCGTGCGTGATCAGCATCAGCCCCATGCGGTTCCTGCGCTGGAGCTCGCGCAGCAGCTCCATGATCTGCGCCTGGATGGTCACATCGAGCGCGGTGGTCGGCTCGTCGGCGATCAGCAGGCTCGGGTTGCACGCGATCGCCATCGCGATCATCACGCGCTGGCTCATGCCGCCCGAGAGCTGGTGCGGGTAGGCGTCGAGCCGGCTCGCCGGGTCGGGGATGCCGACCTGTTCGAGCAGTTCTTTGGCGCGCGCGCGGCGCGAGCTCTTCGTGCCGCCCTCGTGCACGGCCAGCGCCTCCATGATCTGGAAGCCGACCGTGTAGCACGGGTTCAGGCTGGTCATCGGGTCCTGGAAGATCATCGCGATGTCCTTGCCGACGATCTTGCGCCGCGCCTTGTCCGACAGCGCGAGCAGATCCTGGCCCTCGAAGGCCAGGCGCTTGGCCTTGACCCGGCCGGGGAAGTCGATCAGCCCCATCAGCGCCAGCGAGGTCACCGACTTGCCGGAGCCCGACTCGCCGACGATGCCGACCACGTCGCCGCGCTCGACCGTGAGGTCGACGCCGTCGACGGCGCGGAACGGTGCGTCTTCCTTGCCGAACTCGACGGTCAGGTTTTCGATTTCGAGCAGTGCCATGGGTTTATCGCTTCAGCTTGGGGTCGAGGGCATCGCGCAAGCCGTCGCCCATCAGGTTGAACGCGAGCACGGTGATCAGGATCGCCAGCCCCGGGAAAGTCACCACCCACCAGGCGCGCTGGATGAACTGGCGCGCGTCGGCGAGCATCGTGCCCCACTCGGGCGTCGGCGGCTGCGCGCCCAGGCCGAGGAAGCCGAGCGCGGCGGCATCGAGGATCGCGGTCGAGAAGCCCAGCGTCGCCTGCACGATCAGCGGCGCCATGCAGTTGGGCAGCACGTTGACGAACATCTGTCGCAAGAGGCCGGCGCCGGCGACCTGGCTGGCGATCACGTAGTCCTTGGTGGTCTCGGCGATCACCGCGGCGCGCGTCAGGCGCACGTAGTGCGGCAGCACGACGATCGCGATCGCGACCATCGCGTTGGTCAGGCTGGGGCCGAGGATCGCGACGATCGCGATCGCGAGCAACAGGCTCGGCAGCGCCAGCATGATGTCCATCAGCCGCATGATCAGCGTCTCGACCGCGCCGCGGAAGAAGCCGGCGACCAGGCCGAGCGCGATGCCGGCGGCGAGCGACAGCGTCACCACGATCACGCCGACCAGCAGCGACAGCTGCGAGCCGTAGATCAGCCGCGACAGGATGTCGCGGCCGATGTCGTCGGTGCCGAGCAGGAAGCGCGCCTGGCCGCCGTCGGCCCAGACCGGCGGCACCAGCAGCGCATCGCGGAACTGCTCGTGCGGGGCGTGCGGCGCGACCCACGGCGCGAACAGCGCCGCGAACACCAGCAGGCCGATCACGATCAGCCCGGCCAGCGCGCCGCGGTTGGCGGCGAAGTGGCGCCAGTTCTCGAGCCACGGGCTCGGCGGCGCCGTCGGCCGGGTCAGGGATTCGGAAGTCGTGCTCATCGTCGTGCGCTCACTTCGAATGGCGGATGCGCGGGTTGATCAGACCGTAGGTCAGATCGACCAGCAGGTTGACCAGCATCACCACCGCTGCGACCAGGAGGATGCCGCCCTGTACCGACGGGTAGTCGCGGCGGTTGATCGAGTCGATCAGCCACTTGCCGACGCCCGGCCAGGCGAAGATGGTTTCGGTCAGGATCGCGCCGGCCAGCATCACGCCGGTCTGCAGCCCGATCACGGTCACCACCGGGATCAGCGCGTTGCGCAGCGCGTGCACCAGGATCACGCGCATCGTCGACAAGCCCTTGGCGCGGGCGACGCGGATGTAATCCTCGCGGATCACTTCCATCATCGCCGAGCGCGTCATCCGCGCGATCACCGCCAGCGGGATGGTGCCGAGCACGATCGCCGGCAGCACCAGGTGGTGCAGCGCCGACCAGAAGGCGTCGGTGTCGCCGGCGAGCAGCGTGTCGACCAGCATCAGGCCGGTCACGGGCTCGACGAAGTACGCCACCGCGATGCGCCCCGACACCGGCGTCCAGCCGAGCTGCACCGAGAACAGCAGGATCAAGAGCAGCGCCCACCAGAAGATCGGCATCGAGTAGCCGGTCAGCGACACGCCCATCACCGTGTGGTCGAACACCGAGCCGCGTTTGACCGCGGCGAGGATGCCCACCGGCAGTCCGATCACGATCGCGAACGCCATCGCGAACAGCGAGAGCTCGACGGTGGCCGGGAACAGCGTGAAGAACTCGTCCAGCACCGGCTGGCGCGTGCTCAGCGAGGTGCCGAGATCGCCCTGCAGCACCTGGCCGATGTAGTGGCCGTACTGCTGCCACAGCGGCCGGTCGAAACCGAACTGCGCCATCAGCGCGGCGTGGCGTGCCGGATCGATGCCGCGCTCGCCGGCCAGCAGCTCGATCGGATCGCCCGGGATCAGGCGGATCAGCGCAAACGCCAGCAGCGTCACGCCGATGAAGGTGGGGATCAACAGCCCCACGCGGCGGAGGATGAACAGGATCATGGCTTTCGGGCTCGCTCGGAGGGGGCGCGGGATCACCGCGCCGCCGTCGGCCGCTGGCGGCGGCTCACTGCTTCAGGTCGACACCGTAGAACAGGTTCAGGCCGAAGGGGTGGATGCGGAAGTCGACGACTTCCTTGCGCACCGGCTCGTAGCTCACCGAGTGCGCGATCGTGATCCACGGCGCCTGCTCCTTGAACACGACCTGCGCCTGCTGGTACAGCTTGGTGCGCTCGGCCTTGTCGGCGACGCGCTTGGCCTTCTGGATCAGCTCGTCGAAGGGCGCGTAGCACCACTTGGCGTAGTTGCTGCCGGCGACCGCATCGCAGGACAGCAGCGTGCCGAGGAAGTTGTCCGGGTCGCCGTTGTCGCCGGTCCAGCCCATCAGCGCGGTCTGGTGCTCGCCGGCCTTCAGGCGCTTGAGGTACTCGCCCCACTCGTACGACACCACCTTGGCCTTGACGCCGACCTTGGCCCAGTCGGCCTGGATCATCTCGGCCATGCGCCGGGCGTTGGGGTTGTACGGGCGCTGCACCGGCATCGCCCACAGGTCGGTCTCGAAGCCGCCGGCCAGCCCGGCCTCCTTCAGCAGCGCCTTGGCCTGGTCCGGGTCGTAGGCGTAATCCTTGATCGCGTCGTTGTACGACCAGATCGTCGGCGGGATCGGGTTCTTGGCCGCGGTGCCGGCACCCTGGTAGACAGCGTCGATGATCGCCGCCTTGTTGACCGCCAGGTTCAGCGCCTGGCGCACGCGCACGTCGTCGAACGGCTTCCTGGTAACGTTGAACGCCAGGTAGCCGATGTTCAGGCCCTCCTTGCTCAGCAGCGTGACCTGCGGGTCGGTCTTCATCGTCGCCAGGTCGGCCGGGTTCGGGTACGGCATCACCTGGCACTCGCCGGCTTTCAGCTTGGCGTAGCGCACCGAGGCGTCGGGGGTGATCGCGAACACCAGGGTGTCGAGCGCCGCCTTGCCGCCCCAGTAGTCGGCATTGGCCTTGTAGCGGATCAGCGCATCCTTCTGGTACTGCACCAGCTGGAACGGGCCGGTGCCGACCGGCTTGAGGTCGATCGTCTCGGGCTTGCCGGCCTTGAGCATCTTGTCGGCGTACTCGGCCGACATGATCGAGGCCCAGTCCATCGCGATGTCGGCCAGGAACGGCGCCGAGGGCTTCTTCAGCGTGAAGCGCACCGTGTCGGCGTCGATCTTGTCGACCGCGGCGATGGTGTCCGGCATGCCCATGCCTTCGAAGTACTCGTACGAGCCGCCGCCGACCTTGTGGTAGGGGTGGTCCTTGTCGAGCTGGCGGCGGAAGCTGAACACCACGTCGTCGGCGTTGAAGTCGCGGCTCGGCTTGAAGTCCGCGCTGGCGTGCCACTTGACGCCCTTGCGCAAGTGGAAGGTGTACTGGAGCCCGTCCGGCGACACCTCCCAGCGCTCGGCCAGCGCCGGGACGATGCCGGTGCTGCCGCGCTCGAACTCGACCAGGCGGTTGTAGATCGGCTGCGACGAGGCGTCGAAAGTGGTGCCGGCGGTGTAGAGCTGGGCGTTGAAGCCCTCGGGGCTACCTTCTGAGCAGTACACCAGCGTCTTCGCGGCGAAGGCCGGGTTGCCACCCAGCAAGGCGGCCGCGGCGAGCGCGGCGGCGAGGGGCATACGGATGTCTCGGCTCATGAGCACTCCTCTGGTGTCGTTCTATCGTTCGTCTTGGCAAGGAGGCGTGGGACGCCTGCGCCGTTGCCGGCCCGCCCACAACTGTAGAGGGTGCTGTGCGGCGCCGCGATGCGGTGGCGACTTTGGCACGGCGTCGGAGCGGGGAACGGATCGGGGCCTTATGACCATCCCTTTCAAGGTGTTCCAGGTTTCGCGTTGCGCAGCACGCGGGCCGTGGAAACCTGTTTGCGCACGATGGCTGC
>JBDHRG010000158.1:0-8583 GCA_039807445.1 Candidatus Competibacteraceae bacterium | reverse complement strand
GGGTAGGGCAGCGGCTCGAGCCGCAGCGGCACCGTGCCGAGGCGCAGGCGCTCGGCGGGCTCGAGCGCGGCGACCGCGAGCAGCGCGCAGCCGCCCGCCGGATGGCGCGCGGCGTCGACGACGCGGCCGGCATCGATCGCCGCCTCGCCGGCCGCGAGCGGCGTGCCGGGCGCGGGCGGGGTTTCGAGTGCGGCGCGCGTCAGCACCAGGCGCCGCTTCAGCGTGCCGAGGTACTGCGTGCGGGCGACGATCTCCTGCCCGGTGTAGCAGCCCTTGCGGAAGCTGATGGCGTCGAGCGCCTGCAGGTTCAGCATCTGCGGCACGAAGGCGTCGGCGGTCTCGGGGTAGACCGCGGGCTGGCCGGCGAGGATTTCGGTGAGCCTCCACGCCTCCGACCCGGCCGGGCGCGCGACCGCCCGCAGCTCGGCCCACAGCGGCGCGACCGCGTTGAAGTGGCCGAGCGCGAGGAAGCGCGGCTGCGCGCCGCGCAGCCGTACCAGGCTGACGCCGTGCCTTTCGAGCGCCGCATCGGGGGCCTCGGGCAGCGTGCCGAAGCGCGAAGCCAGCGCGTTGGCGGCGCGCTCGCCGACCACGCCGATGCGCACCCATTCGTTCGAGGCGTCGTCGAGCGTCGCCTTGGCGCGCAGCACGAACATCCGCAGCCGCTGCAGCGTCGCCGCCAGGCTGGCCGCCGGCAGCAGCGCGGCGGTCCCGCCGCCGTGCGCGACCAGGCGCAGCAGCGCGAGCGCGCGCCCCCTGGGCGAGCAGTACGCGGCGAGCAGGCTGCGCGCAGGGGTCAGCAGGCGCGTATCGTGCGTCAGCTGCCCCTGCAGGAAATCGGCGGCCTCGTCGCCGCCGATGCCGATGGCGCCGAGCGCCGAGAGATCGAACACCGCATCGCCGGCAGCGGCGGCCTCGAGCTCGGCGGCAGCGTCGCTGAAATACGCGACTTCGGCGCGGGACTCGTCGTTGAAACGGGCGCCCTCATCGGCGAGCAGCGCGGACCAGGCGGGAAACATTAACGATTCCTTGCTATATCGGATGGGCGTTGCGAAAGGGTGCGTCGGTCCGCCCCATGTTGCTGTTGCATTGCAGCGACAGCCACCAGCATAATCGCGCACCGAAAAAATGGTCTGAAGCGGGCCCCGGTCGGCACGGTGCGGATGCCGATGCGCGGGTGCCGCGGCGGCACGAAGCCGAGGATTTTGACTATGACCGAAACGACCGAGCAGCCGCAAGACCGGCTTCCCGCCGAGGGTCGGGAGACGCTCCCCTGCGCCGAGCCCGAGGCGCATCACGTCGAGATCGGCGGCCGCCAGGGGCCCGAGCCGACACGCTACGGCGACTGGGAAAAGGCCGGGCGCTGCATCGATTTCTGAGCGTGCGCAGCCGCGCCGATTGTCATCGATCGACGCTTTTTCTGGATACGAAGTTAACCGAATTTTCGTTTTGCGAAAATCGCCTGATGGTGGATTTCGCAATTAAAGCGGCCGGGCCGACCGGTCGATGCGAGGGAAGGCGTTTCGTGCAATGCGTGGAGTGCATTCGCGAGACACGGGCGCGAGCCCGACAGAATCAAGATACCAAGACAATAGAGCCTTCTGGCCCAGCGAGGTGGAAGTCAATGGCAACGAACAAGCGGCCGCTGTCGCCGTTCATGATTGGCCCGTATTACAGACCCCAGCTGACCTCGATGATGTCGATCACGCACCGCGCCACTGGCGTGGCGCTGTTGGTCGGCACGCTGCTCTTGGTGTACTGGCTGGTGGCGGCGGCCACCGGCGCCGAAGCCTATGCGCACGCGCAGGCCGTGTTCGGCTCGATGCTCGGGCAGTTGTTCCTGTTCCTGTGGACTTGGGCGCTGTTCTACCACCTGTGCAACGGTATCCGGCACCTGTTCTGGGATACCGGCCGCGGCTTCGACATGCCCTCGGTGTACAAGAGCGGCAGGATCGTGCTGTGGGCCTCGGCCGCACTGACCTTCGTCAGCTGGATCATCGTTACCTGAGGGAGAGAGCATGAGCCTGCGTACTCCGCTCGGCCGCGTCCGCGGTCTCGGTTCGGCGAAGGAAGGCGTTTCGCACTGGTGGGCGCAGCGCGTCAGCGCGGTGGCGCTGGTGCCGCTGGCGGTGTGGTTCTCGGCTTCGCTGCTGAAGGTCGGCCGCGCCGACCACGCGACGATGAAGGCCTGGGTCGGCCAGCCCTGGAACACGGCGCTGTTGGTGCTGCTGCTGGCGGCGGTGTTCTGGCACGCCAAGCTCGGCCTGCAGGTGGTGGTCGAAGACTACGTGCACCGCGAAGGCAGCAAGCTCGCCGCGCTGCTGGCGATCAAGCTCGTGCTGGCGCTGCTCGCCACCGTCTCGATCGTCTCGGTCTTGCGCATCGCCTTCGGAGGCTGAGGATCCACCATGGCTACGACTGAATACACGGTTATCGAGCACAGCTACGACGTCGTCGTCGTCGGCGCCGGTGGCGCCGGTCTGCGCGCGACCTTCGGCATGGCGCAGAAGGGGCTGCGCACCGCCTGCATCACCAAGGTGTTCCCGACCCGCTCGCACACCGTCGCCGCGCAGGGTGGCATCTCGGCAGCGCTCGGCAACATGGGCCCCGACCAGTGGCAGTGGCACATGTACGACACGGTCAAGGGCTCCGACTGGCTCGGCGACCAGGACGCGATCGAGTACATGTGCCGCGAGGCGATCCCGGCGATCATCGAGCTCGAGCACCAGGGCGTGCCGTTCTCGCGCACCGAAGAGGGCAAGATCTACCAGCGCCCCTTCGGCGGCATGACCACCAACTACGGCGAGGGGCAGGCGCAGCGTACCTGCGCGGCGGCCGACCGCACCGGCCACGCGATCCTGCACACGCTGTACCAGCAGTCGCTGCGCCACGACGCCGAGTTCTTCATCGAGTACTTCGCGCTCGACCTGCTGATGGAGGACGGCGCCTGCCGCGGCGTGCTGGCCTGGGATCTGGCCGAGGGCGCGCTGCACGTGTTCCGCGGCCAGATGACCGTGCTCGCGACCGGCGGCTACGGCCGCGCCTACTTCTCGGCCACTTCGGCGCACACCTGTACCGGCGATGGCAACGGCATGGTGCTGCGCGCTGGCCTGCCGCTGCAGGACATGGAGTTCGTGCAGTTCCACCCGACCGGCATCTACGGCGCCGGCTGCCTGTTGACCGAGGGCTGCCGCGGCGAGGGCGGCTATCTGACCAACGCGCTCGGCGAGCGCTTCATGGAGCGCTACGCGCCCAACGCCAAGGATCTGGCCTCGCGCGACGTGGTGTCGCGCTCGATGACGATCGAGATCCGCGAAGGCCGCGGCGTCGGCCCGAACAAGGATCACATCTATCTGCACCTCGAGCACCTCGGCCCCGAGGTGATCCACGAGCGTCTGCCGGGCATCGCCGAGACCGCGCGCATCTTCGCCGGCGTCGACGTGACCAAGGCGCCGATCCCGGTGCTGCCGACGGTGCACTACAACATGGGCGGCATCCCGACCAACTACCACGGCGAAGTCGTGAACCTGGTCGACGGCAACCCCGATCACGTGGTGCCGGGGCTGATGGCGATCGGCGAAGCCGCGTGCGTGTCGGTGCACGGCGCCAACCGCCTGGGCTCGAACTCGCTGCTCGACCTGGTGGTGTTCGGCCGCGCCGCAGCCAACCGCTGCGCCGAGATCCTCAAGCCGGGCGCGGCGCAGAAGCCGCTGCCGGCCGCCGCACTCGACCGGGCGCTCGCGCGCTTCGACCGCATCCGCAACGCCAACGGCTCCAGGCCGACCGCGCAACTGCGCGACCACATGCAGCGCACGATGCAGAACGACGCGGCGGTGTTCCGCACCGATGCCTCGCTGGCCGAAGGCCTCGAGAAGATCACCGAACTGTACCAGGCCTTCGCCGAGGTCAAGGTCAGCGACCGCAGCCTGGTGTGGAACTCGGACCTGGTCGAGACGCTCGAGCTCGACAACCTGCTCGGCTGCGCGCTGGTGACGATGGCCTCGGCGTACAACCGCAAGGAGAGCCGCGGCGCGCACGCGCACGAGGATTACCCCGAGCGCGACGACGCGCACTGGATGAAGCACACGCTGGCTTACCTCGAGGAGGACGGTGCGGTGCGCTTCGACTATCGCCCGGTGCACACCTATACGCTGACCAACGAGGTCGACTACATCCCGCCGAAGAAGCGCGTGTACTGAGAGGAGCGCCACGATGGCCGAATTCAAGCTTCCCGCGAACTCGATCGTCGGCAAGGGCAAGACCTACCACGCCCCGGCCGGCGCGAAAAACGTCAAGCGCTTCCAGATCTACCGCTGGGACCCGGATTCCGGGCAGAACCCGCGCACCGACGTCTACGAGCTCGACCTCGACGCGTGCGGCCCGATGGTCCTGGACGCGCTGCTGAAGATCAAGAACGAGGTCGACCCGACGCTGACCTTCCGCCGCTCGTGCCGCGAAGGCATCTGCGGCTCGTGCGCGATGAACATCGACGGCACCAACACGCTGGCGTGCACCAAGGCGATCTCGGAGGTGGTCGACGATGTCAGGATCTACCCGCTGCCGCACATGCCGGTGATCAAGGACCTGGTCCCCGACCTGACGCACTTCTACGCCCAGTACGCATCGATCAAGCCCTGGCTGCAGACCACCACGCCTGCGCCCGAGCGCGAGCGGCTGCAGAGCAAGGAAGACCGCGCCAAGCTCGACGGCCTCTACGAGTGCATCCTGTGCGCCAGCTGCTCGACCTCGTGTCCGAGCTACTGGTGGAACAGCGAGCGCTACCTCGGCCCGGCGATCCTGCTGCAGGCCTACCGCTGGATCGTCGACTCGCGCGACGAGTTCACCGGCGAACGCCTGGACAACCTGGAAGACCCGTTCCGGCTGTACCGCTGCCATACGATCATGAACTGCTCGAAGACCTGCCCCAAGGGTCTGAACCCGGCCAAGGCGATCGCCGAGATCAAAAAGCTGATGGTCGAACGGCGCTGAGACAGGCGCGAGGAGCGAGTTGCGAGGTACGAGAAAGACCGCCAGACTCGAGCGCCTCGCGCCTCGCTCCTGGAGAGGCCCATGTCCGAACGTTCGAAGCTGTACTGGCGCTGCCGGCGCGGCATGAAGGAGCTCGACATCGTCATGCTGAGCTACCTCGACTCGCGCTACGACGATGCGCCCGAAGCCGAGCGGCGTGCCTTCGAGCGCCTGCTCGAGCTGCAGGACCCCGAGCTCTACGGTTACGTGATCGGCCGCGAGGCGCCGGTCGACCCCGAGCTGGCCGATGTCGTCCGCCGGCTCGTCGCAGGCGTTCAGGCTCGCGATTGAGCCTTCGCGGCGGCTGCGGGCGCTGCTCGGCGCGGTGCACCTGGTCGCCGTCGCCGCGCTCGCCTGCACCGCGCTGCCGTCCGGCTGCAAGCTCGGGCTGGGCGCCGCCGTCGCGCTGTCGGCCTGGCGTTGCGACCGCGGTGCGCGCCGGCCGCCGATCCGCGCGCTCGAGGTCCCGGTGGCCGGCCCCTGGCGGCTCGAGCTCGCCGACGGGCGGGTGGAGGCGGGGCGGCCGGTGGCGTTTCGCGTGCATCCGTCGTTCGTGCTGCTGCGGATCGCAGCCGACGGTCGGCTGTGGCCGCGCGCACTGCTGCTGCTCCCCGACGCCGCGCCGCCCGATGCGCTGCGCGCGCTGCGGGTGTGGCTGCTGGCGAAGTGCCGCTGATAGGAGGTGGAGTCCGAGGGGGGTCAGCCCCAGCCCGGCGAGCGCTCGGCGCCGGCGAAGTTCGGCGGTACCAGCACCGTGTCGCGCGCGTGCGCTGCGGCCTGCGGGTAGTCGAGCGTGTAGTGCAGTCCGCGGCTCTCCTTGCGCGAAGCCGCCGAGCGGATGATCAGCTCGGCGACCTGCGCCAGGTTGCGCAGCTCGAGCAGGTCGGCGCCGATGCGGAAGTGGCCGTAGTACTCGTCGATCTCGCGCAACAGCAGCTCGACGCGGTGCCGGGCGCGCGCCAGGCGCTTGTCGGTGCGCACGATGCCGACGTAGTCCCACATGAAGCGCCGCAGCTCTTGCCAGTTGTGCGTGACCACCACTTCCTCGTCGGAGTCGGTGACGCGGCTCTCGTCCCATTCGGGCAGTTCGGGCGGCAGCGGCGTGTCGGCGAGCTTGGCGAGCAGGTCCTTGCCGGCGGCGGCGGCGAACACGATGCATTCGAGCAGCGAGTTCGATGCCATGCGGTTGGCGCCGTGCAGCCCGGTGCTGGCGACTTCGCCGATCGCGTACAGCGCCTCGAGGTCGGTGCGCCCGGCGAGGTCGGTGACGACGCCGCCGCACGTATAGTGCGCCGCCGGCACGATCGGCAGCGGTTCGCGGGTCATGTCGAAGCCGTACTCGAGGCACTGGGCGTACACGTTCGGGAAGTGCGCCTTCACGAACTCGGCCGGCTTGTGGCTGATGTCGAGGTACAGGCAGGGCTCGCCGAGGCGCTTCATCTCGTGGTCGATCGCGCGGGCGACGATGTCGCGCGGCGCCAGCTCTTCGCGCGGATCGAAGCGGTGCATGAAGCGGCTGCCGTCGGGCAGCAGCAGGTGGCCGCCTTCGCCGCGCACCGCTTCGGTGATCAGGAAGGACTTGGCCTGCGGGTGGTACAGGCAGGTCGGATGGAACTGTATGAATTCCATGTTGGCGATGCGGCAGCCGGCGCGCCAGGCCAGGGCGATGCCGTCGCCGGTGGCACCGTCGGGGTTGCTCGAATACAGGTACACGCGGCTCGCGCCGCCGGTGGCGAGCACGGTGAAGCGGGCGTGGAACACGCGCACCCGGCCGCTGGCTTGGTCGAGCACGTAGGCGCCGAGGCAGCGGTCCGGGCCGGGCAGGCCGAGCTTGCGGCTGGTGATCAGGTCGACCGCGACCGCGTGCTCGAACAGCTGCAGTCCGGTGGCGCTGCGCGCGCGCGCCTCGAGTGCGGTCTGGATCGCGCGCCCGGTGGCGTCGTCGGCGTGCGCGACGCGACGGTGGCTGTGGCCGCCCTCGCGCGTCAGGTGGTAATCCTCGCGCCCGTCGGCGCGCGTCTCGCGCGTGAACGGCACGCCCTGGCCGCTGAGCCATTCGATCGAGTCGCGGCCGTGCTCGACGGTGAAACGCACCGCGGTTTCGCGGCACAGTCCGGCGCCGGCCACCAGCGTGTCCTGGATGTGCGATTCGATCGAGTCTTCGGCGTCGAGCACCGCCGACACGCCGCCCTGGGCGTAATACGTGTTGCCTTCGGACAACGGCCCCTTGGCGAGGACCGCGACCGAAGCGGTCCCGCTCAGGCGCAGCCCGAGGCTCAGGCCCGCTGCGCCGGCGCCGATGATCAGCACGTCGGTGGTGACTTGGCTCAGCATGATCTTGTAGGGGATTCAGTCGATGGTTTAATTTGGAAAAAGCCGCGCGATGCGCGCCGCGCGGCCCTTCCCAGCGGATCCGATCGCGTCATCTAAACACATTCCCGGCAATCATGCGAACCAAGCGGCCGGCCAGCGGTCTACTCGGTCGGTCGCATGGACCATGCCTTCCGCAGTGCAAAGGGGGCTGCCCGGATGGGCGAGTCTATCGCTGACCACGAACTGGTCCTCAGGGTCCAGCAGGGCGACAAGGGTGCATTCGATGTCCTGGTCAGGAAATACCAGTTCAAGATCGTCAAGCTCGTCTCCCGTTACGTGCAAGACCAGAGCGAAGCCATGGACGTCGCGCAGGAAGCCTTCATAAAGGCATACCGCGCGCTGTCGGGCTTCCGCGGCGACAGCGCGTTCTATACCTGGCTGTACCGGATCGCGATCAACACCGCGAAGAACTATCTGGTCGCCCAGGGCCGTCGGCCGCCGGGCTCGGACATCGACGCCACCGAAGCCGAGCAGTACGAGAGCGCGCTGTTCCTGAAAGAGAACGACACGCCCGAGCGCCTGCTGTTGCGCGACGAGATCGAGGCGACGGTGTTCCGTGCGATCGAGGCCTTGCCCGAGGACCTGCGCACCGCGATCACGCTGCGCGAGATCGAGGGCTTGAGTTACGAAGAGATCGCCCAGGCGATGGGCTGTCCGATAGGCACGGTCCGCTCGCGCATCTTCCGCGCGCGCGAATCGATCGACAACAAGCTGCGTCCGTTGCTGGACGAGACACAGGACTAGTGCCATGACTGACAAGATCGGTGAGCAGGTTTCCGCGTTGATGGACGGGGAAGCCGAGCCGGCCGAGGTGGCGTTGCTGCTGCAGCGGCTCGGGCGCGATCAATCGCTGCGCGCGCAGTGGGAGCGTTACCACCTGGTCAGCGAGGCGATGCGCAACAACCTGCCCGCGGCGATGCCGCTCGACCTCGCCGCGCGGGTCGCCGATGCGATCGCTGCCGAACCCGCGCCGCAGGCGGGTGGGGCAGTGCACCGGCGTGCTTGGCTGAAGCCGGCCGCGGGGTTGGCGCTCGCGGCTTCGGTCGCCGGCGCCGCGCTGGTCGGCGTCCGCTCGGGCCCGGCGCCCGGAGCGCAGCCGATGCTGGCGGCGGCGACGGTGCCGGCCGCGGCACGGCCGGCGCTCGCGCCCGACGACGACCGGCGGGCCGCGGCGCGGCTGAG
>JBDHRG010000157.1:0-8685 GCA_039807445.1 Candidatus Competibacteraceae bacterium | reverse complement strand
GGCGGCGCCGATCCGCCCGCCGCTGCTCGGCGAGCACACCGACACCGTGCTCGGCGACTGGCTCGGCCTGTCGGCCGGCCACCTCGCCGAGCTGCGCCGCAGCGGCGCGCTGTAATCCCCCTGCCGATCCCGAGGAGAGCACGATGGACTTCAGCTTCAACGCAGACGAGCTGGCGCTGGCCGAGATGGCCCGCAAGGTGGCGATCAACGAGCTGGCGCCGCGCGCGCGCGATCACGACGAGAGCGAAGCCTTCGTCGGCGACAATCTGCGCGCGCTGGCCGAGCTCGGGTTCATGGGCGTCAACCTGCCCGAGCAGTACGGCGGCAGCGAAGCCTCGAGCATCGGCGTGTCGCTGATCGTCGAGCACATCGCCGGCGCCTGCGCCGCGACCTGCTCGTCGCTGACCGCGCACTTCCTCGCCACCGACTCGGTGCTGATCGGCGGCAGCGAGTCGCAGAAGGCCGAGGTGCTGCCGCGCGCCGCGAGCGGCGAGTGGCTCGGCGCCTTCGCCCTGACCGAGCCCGGCGCCGGCTCCAACCCCGCCGAGATGCGCACGCGCGCGGTCCGCGACGGCGAGGGCTGGCACCTGACCGGCGTCAAGCACTTCATCACCAACGGCGGCGCCGCCGACTTCGTCGTCGTCTACGCCAAGACCGACCCCGACGCCGGCCACCGCGGCATCAGCGCCTTCCTGGTCCCCCAGGGAACCCCCGGCTTCACCGTTGCCAAGATCGAACGCACGATGGGCTTGCGCGCCAGCCACGTCAACGAGCTCGGCTTCGATTGCCGGCTGCCGGCCAGCGCGCTGCTCGGCGCCGAAGGCCAGGGCTTCAAGACCGCGATGGCGGTGCTCGACCGCGGCCGCGTCGAGGTCGCGGCGACGGCGCTCGGCATCGCGCAGGCGGCGCTCGACGCCTCGCTAGCCTGGGTCAAGGAGCGCCGGATCGGCGGCCAGGCGCTCGGCGACTATCAGGGCATCCAGTGGATGCTGGCCGACATGTACACCCAGCTCGAAGCCGCGCGGCTGTTGACCTACCGCGCGGCGCAACAGCGCGACAGCGGCCAGCGCTTCAGCCAGGAGTCGGCGCTCGCCAAGCTGTTCGCCTCGGAAGCCGCCGCCAAGATCACCGACGCGGCGCTGCAGCTCCACGGCGGCTACGGCTACACCCGCGAGCTGCCGCTCGAACGCTATGCCCGCGACGCGCGCATCCTGCGCATCTACGAAGGCTCATCGGAAGTGCAGCGCAACATCATCGCCCGCACGCTGCTGCGCTAGCGCCGTCCGTCGACCGCAGGGCGCGTGCGCCCTGCGGCCCCGCCGTCACTGCCGGTGGAAATGCCCTTCCAGCCGGTGGCGCGAGCCGGGGTACACCAGCCGTGTGGCGCTGACCACGCGCCGCCCCGACCACGAGCGCCGGCGGATCAACAGGCAGGGCTCGGTGCGCTCGATCGCGAGCAGCTTGCGCTCCCAGGGCTGCGCCAGCACCGCCTCGACCAGGTGCTCGCCCTCGGTCAGCGGCGCCAGCTCGTTCAGGTAGGCGTTCGGCGTCAGCCGCGTGAAGTCCTGGCGCAGGTAGTCGGGGGCCACCGCGGGGTTGACGTGGCGGTCTTCGAGCTGCACCGGAACGCCGTTCTCGCTGTGCACCAGGATCGAGTGGAACACCGGCTGCCCTTCGCGCAGCCCGAGCGCCAGCGCCAGTTCGGCGTTCGTCGCCTCCTCGCGCAGCTCGACCACCTGGCAGCTGTGGACATGTCCGCGCTCGGTGATCTCGTCGGCGATGTTGCGGATCTCGAACAGCGCCGAGTGCCCCTTGGCTTCGGCGACGAAGGTGCCCACGCCCTGCATCCGCACCAGCAGGCCGTCGGCGGTCAGCTCGCGCAGCGCGCGGTTGATCGTCATGCGGCTGACGCCGAGTTCGGCGACCAGCTCGCTCTCCGAAGGCACGCGGTGGTGCGGCGGCCACTGCCCCGACTGGATCTGGTCGACGATCATCTGCTTGACCCGGGCATACAAGGGCGCCGGACCGGTGCTCAGGACGGGACGCTCACTGGGTTTGGGCTCGAACATGGTCGGATCTCTCGAGGACTGGGGGTATTGCACAGGGGTATTGCAATGAAGTATATCATTGTATATACATCAACTGACCTTTGACCCCGGCATTCTACGGTAATCACCATGCCCGTCTACCACACCGATCAGGCTTTGCTCCCCGGCGGCTGGGCTCGCGCCGTGCGCCTCACCGTCGCCGCGGACGGCCGCATCGCGGCGATCGAGACCGATGCGCCGGCCGACGGCGCCGAGCGCCTGGCCGGTCCGCTGCTGCCGGGCATGCCCAATCTGCACTCGCACGCCTTCCAGCGCGCGATGGCCGGGCTGGCCGAAGTCGCCGGCGACCCGCAGGACAGCTTCTGGACCTGGCGCGAGCTGATGTACCGCCTGGCCGGCAGCGTCGCCCCCGAGCAGCTGGAGGCGATCGCCACGCACCTGTACATCGCGATGCTGAAAGCCGGCTACACCGCAGTCGCCGAGTTCCACTACCTGCACCACGCGCCCGACGGCCAGCCCTACGCCGACCCGGCCGAGCTGGCGCAGCGCGTGCTGGCCGCCGCCGAACACGCCGGCATCGGCTGCACGCTGCTGCCGGTGCTGTACGCCCACGCCGGCTTCGGCGGCCAGGCGCCGAACCCGGGCCAGCGCCGCTTCGTCCATGCGCCCGAGCGCTTCCTGGCGCTGCTCGAGCGCCTGGCGCCCGACGTCCAAGGGCAGCCGCTGCGGCGCCTGGGCTACGCCTTTCACTCGCTGCGCGCGGTGACCCCCGACGAGATGAACGCGGTGCTGGCCGCTGCGCCTGCCGAGGGCCCGATTCACATCCACATCGCCGAGCAGCAGCAGGAAGTCGACGACTGCCTGGCGTGGTCGGGACAGCGGCCGATCGCGTGGCTGTACGACCACGCCCCGGTCGACCCGCGCTGGTGCCTGGTGCACGCGACCCACGCCGACGCCGGCGAGACCGCGACGATGGCCGCCAGCGGCGCGGTGGTCGGGATCTGCCCGAGCACCGAGGCCAACCTCGGCGACGGGCTGTTCCCGGCGGTCGACTTCCTGCAAGCCGGTGGCCGCATCGGCATCGGCTCGGACAGCCACGTCTCGCTGAGCGTGGTCGAGGAACTGCGTTGGTTCGAGTACGGCCAGCGCCTGCGCGACCAGCGCCGCAACCGCCTGCACGGCGCCTCGCCCGCGGTCGGGCGCACGCTGTTCGACGCCGCGCTCGCCGGCGGCGCGCAGGCGCTGGGCCAGCCGGTCGGCAGACTCGAAGCCGGCGCCCGTGCCGACTTCGTCGTGCTCGACGGTGCCGACCCGTTCATCGCCACGGCCGACGGCGACGCGATCCTGAACCGCTGGCTGTTCGCCGGCTCCGACCACCAGGTGCGCGACGTGATGGTCGGCGGACGCTGGGTGGTGCGCGAACGCCGCCACGCGCACGAAGACGCCGCCGCGCAGGCGTTCGCGCGCACGCTGCGCGCGCTGCTCGGCTGAAGTGCCCCGCTCTCCCCTCGCCGGGAGCGGGAGAGAACCAAACATCGGCCGACGCACGGCCGCACCACCCCGAGGAGAAACCCGATGATGCTGAAGCGACTGCTTCCCGCCGCTGCCGTGCTGCTGGCGCTGGCCGGCGCCGGCGCGCACGCCGCCGATCCGATCAAGATCGGCTTCATGGCGCCCTTGACCGGTGCCGGCGCCTCCGACGGCAACTCGGCGAAGATCGGCGCCGAAATCGCGGTCGAGGAGATCAACCGCGCCGGCGGCATCGCCGGGCGCCCGCTCGAGCTCGTCGTCTACGACGACCAGGCCAATCCGGCGCAGGCGGTACCGATCGCCAACAAGCTGATCGGCCAGGACCAGGTGGTCGCCGCGGTCTCGGGCAGCTACTCGGCGCCGACGCGCGCCGCCGCCGGCGTGTATCAGGAAGCCAAGGTGCCGTTCATCTCGGCCTACGCGCTGCACCCGGACATCACCAAGACCGGCGACTACGTGTTCCGCACCGCCCTGATGGGCGAGGCGCAGGGGCGCGCCGGCGCCAAGCTGGTCGGCGAGCTGCTCGGCAAGAAGAAGGTCGTGCTGATCACGCTGCAGAACGACTTCGGCCAGGCGCTCGCCGCCGGCTTCAAGTCGGCCGCCCAGCGCTTCGGCGTCGAAATCGTCGGCGAGTACGAATACTCGATCAAGGACCGCCAGTTCGGCCCGCTGGTCGCCAAGGTCGCCTCCGACAAGCCCGACGCGGTGTACGCCTCGGGGCTGTTCTTCACCGCCGGACCGCTGGTCGGCCAGCTGCGCTCGGGGGGTGTCCAGGCGACGATCATCGGCCAGGAGGGCTACGACTCCGAACAGTTCCTGAAGATCGCCGGTGCGGCAGCCGAAGGCGTGATCATCACCACCGCGCTCGACCGCGACTCGAGCTCGCCGGTCACGCAGCGCTTCATCGCCGACTTCGCCAAGAAGGCCGGTTTCCAGCCCGACATGGTCGGCGCCTCGGCCAACACCGCGGTGTCGGTGCTCGCCGCCGCGCTGAAGGAGGCTGGCCCCGACGACCGCGCCAGGCTGCGCGACGCGATCGGTAAGGTCGAGATCCCGGCCGCGGTCGGTGCGATCGCGTTCACGCCCGAGCGCGAAGCGCGCAAGGCGGTGCAGGTGCAGGTGGTCAAGAACGGCGCGTGGCACCACTACGCGGTGATCGACGACGCCGAGCTGCTGAAGCCGTAAGCCCTCGAACCGACACACATCCGACGGGCCGTGCGCCCCCTCCCCCGTCGCGGGGGGCGTAAGGGCCTTCGGGGGAGCGACATCGATGCTCTACCTCGAACTGCTGGTGCAGGGCCTGATCCAGGGCAGCCTGTACGCGATGATCGCCGTCGGCCTGACGCTGGTCTACGGCATGCTGCGCATCCTGCACATCGCGCACGCCGGGCTGTTCACGCTCGGCGGCTATCTGGCCGTGACGGTGATGAACGCCACCGGCAGCCTGGGCGCCGCCGCGCTGGCGGCGATGGCGTCTGCGGCGCTGGCCGGGATGGCGATCTACCGCCTCGCCTACCAGCCGATCCTCGACAAGCCGCCGTTCGTCGCGCTGGTCGCGTCGATCGGCCTCTACATCGCGCTCGAAGAAGTGTTCCGGCTGGTGTTCGGCCCCTACGGCCTGGCCTTCGCGCAGCCGCCGCTGCAGACGCCGGTCGCGGCGCTGGGGCTGAGCCTGAAGGCCGGCGAGCTGGCGATGGCCGCGACCGCGCTGATCGCGATGGCGGGGCTGTACGCCTTCGCCAACCACACCCGCCTCGGCACCGCCTGGCGCGCGACGGTCGACGAGCCGCAGATCGCCGAATCCTTCGGCGTCAACCCGGTGCGCGTGAGGTATCTGGTGTTCCTGATCGGCTCGGCGCTGGCCGGGCTGGCCGGGCTGTTCGTCGCGGTGCTCAGCAACCAGGTCGAGCCGACCATGGGCGCGGTGCCGAGCTACAAGGCGCTGGCGATCATCGTGCTCGGGGGCCTCGGCGACGTGCGCGGTTCGCTGGTCGCGGCGCTGGCGCTGGGCGTGGTCGAAGCCTTCGGCACGATCTACCTCGGCGACGTGCTCGACCGCGACGCGCTGGCCTTCGCCTTCATGATCGCAGTGCTGATGCTGCGCCCGCAGGGCCTGTTGGGAGGACGCTGACATGGGTGCTTACGAACTGAGCCTGTTCACGGTGATCGGCATCAACGTGATCCTGGCGCTGAGCCTGAACCTGATCTCGGGCTACTGCGGCCAGATCAGCCTCGGCCACGCCGCGTTCTACGGCATCGGCGCCTATGCGGCCGCGCTCGCCGGCAAGGCCGGGCTGCCGTTCGCCGCCTGCGTGGTGCTGGCGATGGTCGTCGCCGGCAGCCTCGGCGCGCTGGTCGGCGGCATCAGCCTGCGCGTGCGCCACGACTTCCTCGCGATCACGACGATGGGCGTGGGCTTCCTGTTCCTCGGCGTGGTGCGCTCGAGCGACTGGCTCGGCGGCGAGCTCGGCATCTCGCAGATCCCGGCCGCCGGGTTCGACAAACCGATGTATCTGGTGCTGGTGCTCGCCTGCGCGGCGCTGGTCGCGGCCTTCAGCGTCTACATCAAGCGCTCGTGGATGGGGGCGGCCTTCGACGCGATCGCCGACGACGAGGATACCGCCGGCGTGCTCGGCATCGACGTCGCGCGCAACAAGATCGTCGCCTTCGCGATCGGCACCGCACTCGCCGGGCTGGCCGGTGCGCTGTACGCGTACTACACGCGCTTCATCGGCCTCGATTCGTTCGGCTTCGTCACCTCGATCAGCGTGCTGTCGATGGTGGTGATCGGCGGCATCGGCTCGGTGTGGGGCGTGGTCGGCGCCACCGTGCTGCTGACGCTGATGCCCGAGCTGTTCCGCTTCATCAACGACTACAAGCTGCTGGTCTACGGCGGGCTGCTGTTCGCGGTGATGCGCTTCGCCCCCGGCGGGCTAGCGGCACTGATCGGTGGCGGCCTGACGAGGCTGCGGAGGGCATGAGCATGCGCGACACGATCCAGCTTTCCGCCGGCGAAGTGCTCGCGGTCGAAGGCATCACGGTGCAGTTCGGCGGCATCCGCGCGATCGACGGCGTCGGCTTCACGGTCAAGCGCGGCGAGCTGCTCGGGCTGATCGGCCCGAACGGCGCCGGCAAGACCACGATGCTGAAGACCATCACCGGGCTGGTGAAACCCAAAGAGGGCACGGTGCGGCTCAACGGCGAAGCCGTCGCCGAGCTGGCGCCGCATCGCCGCGCGCGTGCCGGGCTGGCGCTGACGCACCAGATCGTGCGGCCGTTCCGCTCGATGAGCGCGCTCGACAACGTCACGCTCGCCGCCGGCCACCGCAAGACCGCGAACGTGCTCGGCGCGCTGCTGCACCTCGACCGCCGCGCCGAGAGCGCGCGCGCACGCGAGCTGCTCGAACGCCTCGGCATCGCGCAGTACGCCGATGCGCCCTCGGGCACGCTGCCGCTCGGCGTGCTGAAGCGGCTCGAGGTGGCGCGGGCGCTGGCGATCGAGCCTTCGATCCTGCTGCTCGACGAACCGCTCGCCGGCCTGAACCACGTCGAGGCCGAACGCCTCGCCGACACCGTGCGCGAGCTCAATGCCGACGGCATGACCATCGTGATCATCGAGCACAACCTGCGCGAGGTGCAGCGCATCTGCCAGCGCCTGGTGGTGCTCGACAACGGCCGCAAGCTCGCCGAGGGTCTGCCGGGCGAGGTGCTGGCCAACCCGGACGTGATCGCCGCCTACATCGGCAAGGGGGGAGACGATGCTCGAGTTGCGTGAGCTGAGCTGCGGCTACGGGGCCATGCGCGTGGTGCACGGGCTGAGCCTGAGCGTCGGCGCCGGCGAAATCGTCGCGCTGATCGGCGCCAACGGCGCCGGCAAGACCTCGACGATACGCGCGATCGCCGGCCACATCCCGCCGCAGGCGGGCAGCATCGTGTACCAGGGCGCCGACATCGGCCGCTGGGACCCGATCCGCCGCGTCAAGGCCGGCATCGCGCTGGCGCCCGAGGGCCGGCGGCTGTTCAAGAGCCTGACGGTGCGCGAGAACCTGGTGGTCGGCGGCTACACCCGCGCCAAGAGCGGCGAGGCCGCCAACATCGAGCGCGTGCTCGCGCTGTTCCCGCGGCTCAAGGAGCGATTCGACCAGCCCGCCGGCGGGCTGTCGGGCGGCGAGCAGCAGATGGTCGCGATCGGCCGCGCGCTGATGGCCGAGCCGAAGCTGCTGCTGATCGACGAAGTGTCGCTGGGGCTGATGCCGAAGAACGTCGACATCTGCTACGAGGCGATCGTCAGGCTCAAGGCCGAGGGCCTGACCATCGTGCTGGTCGAGCAGAACACCGAGCGCGCGCTCGCGGTCGCCGACCAGGTGTGCGTGCTCGAGTCCGGCCGCCGCGTCTGGCACGGCCCGGCCGCGCAGGCGCGCGGCAACGAGGAACTGCTGGGGGCGTACCTGGGGATGCACTGAGTAGGATCACGGCAAGTTCCGTGCGCCTTGCGGCGGAGCGAGGGGGATGTTGCGGAGCGGATTACGCGCGCCGCGGGCGCAGGGATAGCGCGGAGCGGCGCCGTACCTCGGAGGTGTACACGGATGTACGCCGAGAATGAGCGCAGCGACATCCCCCTCGCTCCGCCGCCCGGACGTTCAGCAAAACGGCGGTATTTCTCAGGAGCCGTATGAACACTACCCCCGCGGCGCCACCGCCAGGCGCACCGTGTTGCCGGTGCGGTCGAAGATCGCGAAGCTGGAGAAATCGCCCCCGGCGTGCACCTGCTTGACCATGCCCTGCAGCGCTTCCTCGGCTTGCGCCGGCGTCGGCATCTCGCCGCGGCGGCGTCCGGCGAGCGCGGCGACCATCACCCAGTCCCAGTCCGGGGTCTGCGCATCGGCTTCGCGCACCAGCTTCGCCAGCGTCAGCCCCGGCACCAGCAGCTTGTCGGTATACATCACCGGGCTCAGCGTGCCGCTGGCGGCACCCTCCTCGCCGGCCTCGCCGACGGGCTCGGTACGGATGAACACCAGCAGCAGGCGCTGCGGCACGCGCTGTGCCAGGCCGGCACGGACCAGGTCGTCGAAAGTGCGGATGTCCACGCGGCGGTCCTTCCCGGCGT
>JBDHRG010000009.1:0-43424 GCA_039807445.1 Candidatus Competibacteraceae bacterium | reverse complement strand
CAGCACGGCGCGGCGAGCGCGTTCTTCGGCGTCGACTCCTTCCTCGGTCCGGCCTATCTGGGGCTGGGGGTCAACGACGAAGGCGACGCCAACGCCTACCTGATGATCGGGCGGCCGTGGTGAACGGCGGCCGATCCCGGCATGCGCGCGCTCAGTCCGCCGGGAAGACCTCGCGGTAGGCGGCGCAACTGGCGTGGGCGAGCAGCGGCAGCGCCAGCGCCAGCAGCGGCGGCAGCAGGATCGCGGCGAACACGGCGCCGGCGAGCGTGCAGCCCCAGCCCGCCATCGTCACGGGGTTTGCGCCCACGGCGCGCACGCTGCTCGCCACCGCCTGCGGCAGGGTGGCGCGGCGTTCGGCCAG
The DNA here is from genome assembly GCA_039807445.1 of Candidatus Competibacteraceae bacterium. Classification (GTDB taxonomy): domain Bacteria; phylum Pseudomonadota; class Gammaproteobacteria; order Competibacterales; family Competibacteraceae; genus JBDHRG01. The sequence goes on along the minus strand of JBDHRG010000009.1, from coordinate 43,063 downwards.
CAGCGGTACCGCGAAGGCGGTGCAGACGAAGATCGTCAGCGCGAAGAACAGCCCGGCGAGCCCGCCCCAGCCGAGGAAGGCGATCACGTCGGCGGTTCTGGCGCGACCCTCGGCATGATCGACGAACATCCCGTACACCACCGCCATGTCGGTGACCCAGATCGCGAACAGAAGCGCCGTGACCCCGGCCAACCCCCACAGCCCGGGTGGCGCGCGGCGGTAGCCGGCGGCGAAGTCGGCGAACCGGGGCGCGCGGCCGGCCGCGAGCGCGCGCGCCAGCCCCAGGTGGCCGGCGATCAGCACCGGGCCGAGCAGCATGAAGCCGCCGCCGAGCACCGCCAGCAACGGCAGGTGTCCGCCGGCGGTGAAGGCGACGAGCAGACCTGCGCCGATCAGCGTCGGCGGGGCCGCGACCAGCAGCGCGACACCCGGTGCGGCGCGAAAGCGCCGCCACCCTTCGGCCAGCCAGGCGGCGATGCGGGCGGGACGGACCTTGCGGGGGAGGAGGACGGACATCGGTGCGGGCTCCTGCGCGGAAGCATCCGATGCTGCCCGTGCGGCGCTGTCGGCGCCTTGATCCAGATCGCCCGCCGCAGTGCTCTGCGGCGCTTGCCGATCGCGCAGCGGCGCTACCCGTCGCTGCATCGCGGTGGGCAGACGCGGGTGTGGGGACCGGAATGGGTCGTCCCGACCGCATTCCGCATCGCGCCGCGTTCAGGATCCGCCTCCGCTCACGGTTTCCCAGGCTTCGGTCATGCGCGACCACTGCTCGATGCTGCAGCTGAACAAGCGGTGCGGCGCCCAGGCGTGGCGGTAATGAACCCGCTTGACCGACGACGAACGCTCGGACGTGCGCTCGCCGTCGACGGCAACCACCGTGACCTGGTCTTGCACCAGGCGCCCGATGCGGTTGGCGAGGTTGCGCGGCTCGCGCAGCGAATCACCGGGTCGCGGAGTCGTGCGTGGATCGCTCATGGCGTCCTCCTCGGCGCACTTCGATCGGCCGCCGATCGGCCAGTCGAGCAGTGCCTCCCTTCATCCATTGAGATGCGCCGAACGCCTCCGGATTCCGCAAACGCCTGATCGCGGCGTAGAAGAAGTCACTGAAAATTTTGACAGAATCGCGAAAAAATGCTGCTTGAGACGCCTTTACGCCTCTGACGCACTGGGTAGTGAAACAATTCGGCCCGAGGTGTTCCAACAGGCGTTCGCCCACGCGATGATCCCGGCCATGTCCGAAGCGCTGCGCCTTGCCATCACCCTGGTGCTGTTCTTCGCCGCCGTCGTTGTCGGTGCGGTCGTCCACGCCCGAAGCGCCCGCTTCAGCACACGTCTGCCCGAGCCGCTGCGCGCCATGCTGCGACTGGCCTACGCCGCCAGCGTCGCACTCGCGGTCTGGACCAACAGTGCCTACGCGCTGTGGCTCGCCGGCGTGCCCCTCGCGATCGGCGCCATCCGCCTTGGGCTGATGCCCCTGATCTGGTGGTTCCCGCCGCTGACCCTGGTCTGGGCCGTGCTCTGCTACTGGGCCCTGCGCACGTACAGCCGCAAGCCGCAACGGTAGCCCCGGACCGGGTACGCTGCCTGGCGGGGTGAGGTCTGCCGAGATTGACGCGCACAGCCCGGACAGATAACAAACGACCCATGCGGCGAATCGGTGCCGGTACTTTCGCGGATGGGCACGCGCCCTCCAGGAGACTCGCCATGTTGCAGACGGTTGAAGCGGTGATCGAGCCGGATGGCCGGATCCATCTCTTGGAACGTATCAGGCTCGAAGGTCGACGACGGGTACTGGTGACCATCCTCGACGAGCCGGCGCCGCTTTCGGCGGAGGAGGTAACGGTGATGTCCGAACCGGCGCTGGCCGAGGACTGGCTGAAGCCGGAGGAGGACGCCGCATGGTCGCATTTGCAGCCCAAAGCGTAGTGCTGGTGCCATTCCCGTTTTCCGATCTCAGCCGCTCCAAGCTGCGACCGGCTGTCGTGCTGGCGGGTGCCGGCCGGGGCGACTGGATTTTCTGCCAGGTGACCAGCAACCCCTACGCCGATCCGCGTGCACTCGAGTTGACCGATGCCAGCTTTGCGACCGGTTCGTTGCAACGCATCAGCTATGCTCGGCCGGGAAAGCTGTTTACCGCGCATGCACCGCTGATCGTCGGGGCGACCGGGGTCCTTGCGGACGCGGTGCTCGCCCCCTCGTCGATGAGATTGTCGCATTATCGTGTCACGTAACATCGTGATCTGTTGCGACGGGACGAACAGCCAGTTCGGCGTCGGGAACACCAATGTCGTACGGCTCGTCCAGGTGCTCGAGCGCGATCCGGCAAGCCAGCTCCTTTATTACGACCCCGGAATCGGCACGCTGCCGGAGCGCGGTGCCTTGAGCAGACTGGGAAAAGGGGTCTCGACCTTGCTCGGCCTGGCGTTTGGCATTGGGCTGAGCCGCAATGTCGAGGATGCCTATGACTACCTGTCGGATTGCTGGGTGCCCGGCGACCGGGTTTTCCTGTTCGGCTTCAGCCGCGGCGCCTATACGGTGCGAGTCCTTGCCGGCCTGCTCCACGCTCTGGGGCTGTTGCCGCGAGGCAACCGTCACTTGGTGCCGTACGTGATGCGGCTGTTCGGATCGATTCGGAAAGAGGCGAGCCAGGCAGGCGAGGGGCGATCGCGTTACTGGAAGCTCTGCGATGAGTTCCGCTCGACGTTTGCTCGCCCGGTGCCCGGAAACGGCGACGAGCGGCGTTTTCGGGTGCACTTTCTCGGCGTCTGGGACACGGTTTCTTCGGTGGGATGGGTGTGGGACCCGCTGAAGTTTCCTTTCACCGCCAACAACCCGAGCATCGACGTGGTCCGGCACGCCGTGTCGCTCGATGAGCGTCGCTGGTTCTTTCGGCAGAACCTGATCAAGCGAGCGGCGCGGCAGGATTTTCAGGAACTGTGGTTTCCGGGAGTCCACGCCGATGTCGGCGGCGGCTATCCCGAGCAGGATGGCGCACTCTGGCGCGAGCCTTTCGAGTGGATCTCGAGCGAAGCCCGCAAAGCCGGACTGCGAGTGGATCAGCAGCGTCTGAATGCCGTTCTGGACAAGTCCGGACCCTTGCCGTGGGCCGACCCGCTGCACGAGTCCTTGACCTTGCGCTGGTGGCCGTTCGAGCTTTTTCCCAAGCTGGTATGGCGATCGGATTCGTCGCTGCGCTTGCCCATGATCGGATTGGGGCGGCGGCGTTTCATCAGGGACAATGCGCTGATCCACAGGTCGGCCTTGTTGCGTATCCGCGAGACCGGCTATGCGCCACCGAATCTGTCGAGGGCGTTTCTGGAAACGGTGCGCGGCCTTGCGGAGGTGCCGGACAGCTTGCCGTTCAAGCGCTGAAAACCGTCCGCTCCGTGGCGTGCGCTTGTCGATTCCGGCGCCTATGGTGAAGCAGGGCCAGAGGTGTCACCGACGGCATCTGGCCGGGAACCCGCCACCAGGCCAGTGAGGTGCGGGACGTCGTCGGGCGCCCGCCTGGTGGCGGCCGTGTCGCACGAGGAGAAACGGAATGGACGACAATGCGGTAAAGAACCTGCTGGTCGAGTCGCGCCGGGGCCTGCCGGCGACCAGCAAGACGGCCGCCGCGATCGATCGGGGCGCGTCGCTCGAGGAAATATCGGAATGCGCAACCGAGGAGGGTCTGCATCAGCTGGCGGCGGCGCTGTTCGGCGCCGAACAGGAACTCGACAACCCGCACTACGAGCTGGCCACCGATCCGCTCGCGGGCGTGCTCGCGGGCTTCCGCGGGCACATCGCCGAGCGCTCGAAGACCGCCAAGGCGATCGCGCGTGGCGCAACGATCGCGGAGATCGCCGAGTGCGCCGAGGCAGATGGCATCCACGATCTGGCGACGGCCCTGTTCGGGCTGCAGCAGGAAGCCACCAAGGAGTGACGGTGCGGGGCGCGCCCAGCCCCGCGCAGGGAAGAGGTGGACCGCCCTGGCGCTTCCTCATACCCACCTCGGCGCGCTCGAGGACAGCGACCAGCGCCGCCAGCCCATCAGCTTGCGCAGGCGCCCGAGTGCGAGCTCGAGCGCCGCCTGGCGCGGCGGGATGTGCTGCGCCTGTGCGGCGTCGAGCACGGCGCGGGTGTTGTGGCGGATCTTCTCTTCGATGGCCTGCAAGGCGGCGGCCTCGCTGCCGCCGCGGTACTCGGTCGCGGCGCAGATCACGCCGCCGGCGTTGGCGATGAAGTCGGGGACGCACAGCACGCCGTGTTGGTGCAGGTAGCGCTCGGCCGCCTCGGTCGCCGGGATGTTGGCGCCTTCGAGCACCAGCCGCGCCTTCAGGCGCGGCACATTGTCTTCGCGCAGCACGTCGGGGCGCGCCGCCGGGATCCAGATGTCGCAGGCCAGGCCGACGAGCGCGTCGGCGTCCAGCCGGGTTCCGCCCGGGTAGTCGGCGACGCTCTTGCCGTCCCGCTTCAGCCCGACCAGCGCCGCGACGTCCAGGCCGGCGGGATCGTGGACCGCGCCGCGCGAATCGGCAGCGCCGACCAGCACCGCGCCCGCGGCCGCGAGGAAACGGGCGGCGTGCACACCGACCGCGCCGAAGCCCTGGACCACGACCCGCGCGCCGGCGAGCTCGAGACCGCAGTACCCGGCGGCGATTTCCGCCGCGTGGCGCAGGCCCCAGCCGGTGGCGCCGATCTCGTCGAGCGGGATGCCGCCGAGCTCGCGCGGCAGCCCGACCACGCGGCCGATCTCGTCGCGCACCCAGGCCATGCAGGTCTCGTCGGTGCCCATGTCGGGGGCGAAGATGTAGTCCCCGACGCCGCGCAGCGCGCTGGCGAAGGCCCGGATCAGGGCTTCTTTGGCCGGCACCGGCATCTTCGGATCGCCGTACAGCACCGCCTTGCCACCACCGTGCGGCAGGCCCGCGGCGGCGTTCTTCAGCGTCATCGCCCGCGCCAGGCGGAAGCACTCTTCGGTGCTCACGTCCGGCGCCATGCGCACGCCGCCGATCGACGGCCCGGCGGCGGTGTTGTCGACCACCAGCACGCCCCTGAGCCCCACCGCGGGCTCGTACACGTGTATGACCTTGGCCGGCCCCAGCCCGTCGGCCAGCTCGAAGATGTCGCGCATGGTTCTGCCCTCCGCTTCGCCTGTCGGTACTCATAGGCCGTGCCGGCGCGGGATGCTCGTGGGGGCGTTCAGCAGCGGTCCAGGGCCTGCGCCAGGTCGGCGAGCAGATCGTCCGGGTGCTCGATGCCGAAGCTGATGCGCACCAGGGCGTCGCTGACGCCCTGGCGCACGCGGATCTCGGGCGCGACGCCGCGGTGGGTGGTGCTGGCCGGATGGCAGGCGAGCGAATCGGTGTCGCCGAGCGACACCGCCTGGGTGATCAGCGTCAGGCCGTCGAGGAATGCCTTCGCCGCCGCGCTGCTGCCGCGCAGCTCGAGCGACAGGATCGCGCCGAAGCGCGCCATCTGCCGCCGGGCGATGTCGTGTCCCGGGTGCGAGGCCAGGCTCGGGTGGTGGACGCGCTCGACCTTCGGGTGCCGCGCCAGCGACTCGGCGGCGCGCTCGGCGTTGTCGCAGGCGGCGTCGATGCGCAGGGCGAGCGTCTTGATGCCGCGCAGCAACAGGAACGCCTCGTGTGGGCTCAGGCAGCCCCCCAGGTACTTCATGCCGAGCTGGCGCAGCGGGGCCAGGCGCTCGCGCGACCCCGCGACCAGGCCGCCGGTGGCGTCGCCGTGACCGCCGAGGTACTTGGTCGCCGAGTGCACGACCAGGTCGATGCCGAGTTCGGCCGGGCGCGTCAGGCACGGCGTGGCGAAGGTGTTGTCGGCGACGCTGATCGCGCCGTGCGCGCGGGCGATGCGCGCGACTGCGGCGAGATCGACGATGCCGAGGGTCGGGTTGGTCGGCGTCTCGACAAAGACCAGTCGGGTGGCGGGTCCGACCGCCGCCGCGAGCCCACCGCGCGCCTCGGCATCGACGACCCGGATACCGAAGCGCGGCAGCAGATCGCGGAGCACGCTTTCGGTTCCGCCATACAGGGGGCCGACGAACACCAGCTCGTCACCCGGCGACAGCAGCGCGGTCATCGTCGAGCTGATCGCCGCCATGCCGCTGGCGAAGGCGATGGCGTCTTCGGTGCCTTCGAGTGCAGCGAGCTTGCGCTCGAGCGCCTGGACGGTCGGATTGGCGAAGCGGCTGTAGACGAAACCGCTTTCTTCGCCGGCGAACAGGCGTGCCCCGCGGTCGAAATCGCCGTAGGCGAACATCGACGCCTGGTAAATCGGCGGCGTGAGGGCGCCGTGGAGAGGGTCGGGCGATTGACCGGCATGGACCACGCGGGTCCGCAAGTGAGCGCTGTCAAGTGCCATCAGCAGTGTCTCCGATGAAACGGCTCGATCGGGATCGCAACACCGCTGTCGCAGCGACAACACGGATGTCACGAAGAGAAAGCGCGGGTCCGTGAAGCTCTAAAATAGTCGATGTCAGCGTACAACGGAGATTCAGCCATGGCGATCGTCTTGAATCACACCATCGTGCCGGCGCACGACAAAGAGGCCTCGGCCCGCTTCTTCGCGCACCTCTTCGGCTTGCGCTACGGAGGGCCGGCGGGGCACTTCGCGCCGGTGCGGGTCAACGAAACCCTGACCTTCGATTTCGACCAGGCCGAGGCGTTCGAGCGTCACCACTATGCGTTTCACGTCAGCGACGAGGAATTCGACGCGATCCTCGCCCGGGTGCTGGAAGCCGGCATCGCCTGGGGCAGCGACCCCTGGCATCCGGACAACCACCAGCTGAACGACTGGTGCGACGGCCGCGGATTCTATTTCCGCGATCCGAATGGTCATCTGCTCGAACTGATGACGCGCACATAGCGCCGGATGATGCCAATTCGACTGGGCCACCAGTGGTGCGCCGTGGGCTAAAATTTGAGTGTCAGGACGTGTCCTGGCGTGTGGTAAAGAGGATCCCGAGTTCGAGCCGGATTCAGCCGTCGGAGTCATCCCTCGTAACCGCAAGGTGTTTTTGTCTAGCAGAGATGTGCCTGTATGGGCCAGGAGATTGGACATGGTAGCAGAGAATGTCCCTGATCGGCCTGAGATGTCCGAGTCCACGGAAGCCGAAACCGTGATGGCGTCCGAAGCCGAAACCGCGGCGGAAACCGTCAGCGAGGCGGCGGCGGAAGCCGCCGAGGAGTCCGGCGCCGAGGCGGTGATCGAGGCGTCCGCGGGCGAAGGTGCGGCGGAATCCGCTGAGGAGCCCGGTGCCGAGGCGCAGTCCGTCGAGGAGGCCGCCGTGGAAGGCAGCGCCGAAGCCGGTGGTGAAGCCACGGCGGAGGCCGGTACCGAAGCTGCGGAGGCTGTGACCGAGACGCCTCCGGAATCCACAGCCTGAGCTCGGCTGCCGAGCCCGGCCCCTGGGCACACATCCCGGGGACCGGGCTCGGGTTCTGATCGGCGCTCGGATCGACGCCGCGTAGAGAATCGGCTCATAGCCGGCGAGGCGCTTGAAGTCGCGGTAGAGCACCTCGTAGTCCTTGTTCCACATCAGGAAGGTGCCCGCGTTCGCGAGCAGCGAGTTGGTCTGGTCGATCCGCTCGCCCGGCTTGACCTTCCACGTCAGATCGAACTCGCTGTCGACCTCGGGTTCGAGCAGGCGGTCGATGATGCCCTTCTTTTTCGGCAGCACGCCGTCGAAGCAGTAGACCTGCTCCTGATCGTGCGGCCGGCTCGCGATCCCCGTCTCGATCTCGAATGCCAGATTGACCGGGGCGATGCCGTAGTTGCGCTGCATCGCCGCGAGGCCGGCCATGCCCTTGAAGCGCGCGGCGACCTCGAGGAAGACGAGCTCGTCGGCGTCGGTCACCGAAGTTCGACAGTTGTGAGGCTAAGTTATTGATTTTATTGAATGACAGTGGTTTGTGGTGGCACGTTCTATCCCTGCGCGGACGCCTACACCCGCCGATGAGGACATCGCCGTGTCGATGGTGTCAGTCTACCGCAAGCTGGCCAACCTGGAGGTCGGTACCGGGCGGCTGCGGTTGCACTACCTGCCGACCTACGCCCCCGAGCTCAATCCCGACGAACGGCTGTGGAGCGATGTGAAGCACCATGGGATCAACCGTCTGGATTTCACCAGTGCGGTGGGGTTGTGGTGGTTGATTCAGCGGCATTTGGCAAACCTCGAAAAGTTGCCCGAAAAGATCAAATCCTTTTTCGGTGGCAAACCTCGGGAATACATTGCGGAGTCCGGATTTTTAATGACTTCTTAATAAAAGGGCTGGTCGTTGGTGTACATGAAGAAGCGCCCGGATCATGGCGATCTCGAAATACTGGTTTCCCGTCCATTTCGACATCCAGGGAATAGCACTGAAGCATTGGGCGAGGTTTTGCTGTCTGCATCGCTTCATCCACGACCAATGCGGCGTTGGGCAACCTGCTTGAACTCAACGATCGGAGCCTTCTCCGGATGCCATGCGCAAGGCACGCGCTGGAAGCTGGGTCGAATAACATTGGTCGGTTGTGACAGCCACAGGCTTGGCCACCAAATCCAAAATCCTATCCAGTAATCGAACATGGCAATCCCCTTCCAAACGGTTGATCGACTGCTTGACCTGCAAGCTGCTACGTGCTCGTTCTCTGGCGTCTTTGGGTAGCATCGTTTAAGCAATCGCTGTGCCACGTGCTCGCTTGCCTACGATTTTCGATAACCTCGCCCAAAGCTCTGCTCCATTTGGGGCAAGGCGTGGGTGCAGCAGTACGAAATGGGGCAGCGAAGCGGGCGAAGACTCGCCGATGCACTTCTGTAGAGCTGCTACGCGTTGGCACTCAAAGCGAACGGTTCTCTGGAGCGTCGATAGTCGTGCGCTGGAATCGGCTTGGCGAATTCGTCGATGATGGCCGCTCCGCAGTAGCCGTACTCATGCAACCTTTGCAACATTTGGGCGATCGGAAGGGCTCCTCGACTGAGGGGGAGATGGCGATCGTCGAGTATGTCGTTGATATGGATGTTTGCGGTGATCGGCGCGTAGATGGCCATCTGACGATCGACCTCTTCTGGGGTGACGCACCAGCTCGCGAGGTGGACGAGATCCAGCGTCATCCATGTTCCGGTTTGCTCGTGCAAATCGGCGTGTTCCTCGGGTGAATACACGAGGTACTTCGGGCGTCCATTCCCCATGTTCTCTAGGCAGAGGCGTATGCCCAGCAGCTCGGCTTCCTGTTGCAGCCGGTCGATCGATCGTTTCAGATTGTCGGTTAGGACGGTTTTGTCGTCACCCTGATCGATGAACCCCGGATGGTAGGTGACACGATCGCTACCGATATCGGCACAAAACCAGATCGCGCGTCGCACTTGGTTGATCGCTCCGATTCGTACGCTTTTGTCACTGGCTGCGAGATCGGTCGAACGTGACAGATATGGCGCATGAACGGAGATCTGCCGGTTTCCTCCGGGCAGCGTTTTCCGCAAGCGGGCGACGAGCTTTCGGTATTCCTCATTGCTGGATTCGTACACGGCCGACTTGGCATCGTCTTCGAGCTCGATTTCAATGTCGGTGAAATGATCGAGTATGATCTTGGCGATGACAGCGATATCCTCCGGATTGTCGAAGATTTTGGTCGAAAGTCCGATTCGAGGTACGGAACCGATCGTGTGCATGACTCCTCTCCTCACTGCTCGACAGAGCCAGGGGTGTTGTTCCTGGGCATGTTGGTTTGTCTACGGATCAAGCTATCGGAGGGGTATTTACAGATATCTTACGGATTGCCGATGTGCACCGATATCCGTGGCACGGATTCCATCGAGCTCCCGCTGAATGGCGGTGTACTGTGGGAACGGGCGTGCCCACAATCGACGCCGGATCCGCTCCTGCAGGGGCGCGCCGAATCCCGGCCGCCGTATCTGCCGGGATTCGTATGGCGGGAGCCTTGAAAGCTGGGCGGATGCTCGCGGGCACGCAGGCCGCGCGGCACCCGTGAGGCTGAGAGGGTGGCGCCCGTCGCTATTCGACTTGCAGGCGCTGGCGCAGCGCTTCCGATTCGGGCGAGGGGCGGATGCCGAGGACCAGTGACAGCGATTGGCGCAACCGCTGATAGAGCCGCAGCCCCTCGGCGCGCATGCCCTGGTGCAGGTAGCAGCGCATCAGCCGCTGGTAGAAGGCTTCGGCCAGGTCGTCGACTTCCAGCCCGCGGCGATAGTGCTCGGCCGCCTGTGCGACCTCGCCCGCCGCTTCCAGCCGCTCCGCCAGCCGGCCGACATGGCGGATGAACTTGCTGCGCAGCCGCTCGCGCATCGACGCGCTCCAGGGGCTGTCGGTGTCGCCGGCGAGGAAGGCACCCTGGTAGAGGGCGATGGCGCGGCGCACCCGCGCCTGACACGCGGCCTCGTCGCCCGGCTCGAGCGCATCGGTGTCGCCGAGCAGCCGCTCGAAAGCCCAGGTGTCCACCCAGCAGTAGCGCGGGTCGAGGGTGATGCGGTTGTCGCTGCAGCGGATCGCCTTGTCGCAGCCCAGCAACTTGCGCAAGCGGTGCAGCGTCACATTCAGCGACTGGTGCGCGGCATCGCCTTCGGCGTCGGGCCACAGTGCGCAAGCGAGGCTCGCTTCGGGCACGTCCCAGCTGCCCAGCGCCAGCAGGCACTTGAGCAGCTCGAGCGGGCGTTTCTGCGCCTTGCCCGAGAACTGGATCGGACTGCCGTCCTTGAGCACGAGGAAGCGGCCGAAGGTGCGAATCTCGAGCCGCCAGGGCCAATGCTCGAGCTCGGACGCCGGCGGAAGCAGACCGCAGGCGCGGATCAGCCGGTGCGCGTAGTCGCGCTCGATATCCTGGCGCAGCGCGTGCGCCGCCAGGCGCGCCAGGATCCCGGGGGTGGCGATCAGGCAGCCCAGGTAGCCGGCCTGCGCGCCCAGTGCGAAGCACTTGGCGACCAGCGTATCGGCGGCGGGCGTGTCGCCGGCGAGCAGCGCCAGGTAAGCCTCGATGATCAGCGCGTTGTAACGGATCAGCCGGCCGCCCATGCCACCCATGTGCTGGCGGGCCGTGCGGATGCGCTCGCGTGCTTCGCCGTGGCGGCCGTTTTCGGCGAGCATGACGGCGAGCACCAGGAGGCTGAAGGCTTCGACCCCCACCGTACCGGTCTCGCGCGCGCAATCCACCGCCGCCTGGGCATAGGTGAGCGCCGCCTGCGGCTCGCCGCGCAGCAGCGCCAGCTGGGCCCGCGCCATCATCGCCAGCGCCGTGTCCAGGCGCCGGATCGGCAGCGCGCACGCTTCGAGTTCGGCGAGCGCGGCGGCCGCGCCACCGAGATCGCCCGAGGACAGCGCGCAGATGGCTTGCTGGACCAGCACCGAGCCGCTCAGGAAGTGCAGGCCGTGGTCCTGCATCAGGCGGTGCGCGTGCGTGCAGGCACCCGCGGCTTCGTCGAAGGTGCCGGCGAGCAGCTTGTGGAAGCTGCAGGTGAGGTCCCAGAAGACCTCGGACAGCGGTGCGGCCTGCGACTTCGCCAGCAGCGGACGCAGCTGCGCGACGACCCGCTCGGCGGCAGCCGGATCGCCGAGCCAGTCATAGTAGTTGAGCAGCCAGGCGCCCCCGGCGAGCTTGCGGCTGGGGTCGAACTCTTCGGCCAGCTCGTGCATCGCGCGCTCGGCGCAAACCGGCAGCAGCGGATGATCCGGCTTGCGGTACATCAGCGCCGAGCTCAGCCACAGCAGGACCCGCAGTTCGAGCCCGCGCGAGGGCCAGGCGAAGTCGCGCTCGACGAAGTGCTCGAGCACGCCGATCCAGCGGTCGAGCGGCGCGAAGTTGCCCCAGTCGAAGAAGTACGCCTCGATCATGCCGGTGGCAGCCATGATCTGCCCGAGCTCGTCGCCGCGGGCGGCGAAGCGCTCGAACGCCGCCTCGAGCGACGCGCGCGCGTCGATGGGCGCGACTACGCTGCGGCAGACCCCGAGCCAGTAGCACAGCCAGGGGTCGGCGTCGATGCTGGCGCCGGGCAACGCCGCGAGCCAGGTTTCGAGCGTCTGCCGGCGACCCTGCGCCAGCAGCTCGGGGGCCAGACGCCCGATCAGGCGCCCCGCCGCTGCCCAGTCTGCCGCTTCCAGCCACAGCTCGATGGCTTCTTCGGGCTGGCCCTCGGTTTCGAGGAACTGCGCCGCCTGGCGGCGCAGCTGGGCGAGGTAGGCGGCGGTGTACGTCTTTTTCGCCTGCGCCAGCAGGAATTCGCGCAGCAGCGGATGGTACTGGAAGGTGGCGGGGCCGTGGCGGACGGTGAAGAACTTGGTGTGGGCGAGCACGGCGAGGATCTCCGCTGCCCGCGCCTCGCCGGTCAGTGCCTGGGCGACGGCGCTGCCGACCCGGGGCAGCAGCGCAGTCTTGAGCAGCACCTCGCGGGTCGCGGGCGGCATGCCAGCGAAGACTTCGCCGGCGAAGTAGTCGAACACCGCCGACAGCGATGCGTGGTCCAGGGTCGCAGGGATTTCGGCAGCCTGCTTGCAATGCTCCACCAGCAGCACCAGCCCGGCGGCCCAGCCCTGGGCCTGGGTGTGGATCAGCGCCAGCGTGGCCGGATCCAGGTCGAGTCCGTGCTCGCGGGTGATGTCGACCGTCTCTTCGGCGCTCAGACGCAGGTCTTCGACGCCGAGCAGGCTGAGGGCTGCACTCGCACGGTGGCGGGCCAGCGCCGGGGGCGGCTCCTGGCGGCTGGCGACGATCACGTGCGCGCCGGCCGGGATCTCGTCGAAGGCGTGGCGCATCAGGGTGTGGAGCAGCGCGTCGGCCGGGACGTCCTGGTAGTCGTCGAACACCAGCACGCAGGCGGGCGGCAGGCGGCGGAACACTTCGTGGAAGTAGCGCCTGACGAACACCGCTGGGCTCGGCAGGTATTCCGGGCTGAACAGCGGCAGCGGCGTGCGAAAGCGCGGCGCGGCGGTCTTCACCGCCAGTTCGAGATAGTGGAAGAAGGTCGCCGGGTCGGCGTCGCCCGCGTCGAGCTGGACCCAGACGGTCGGCAGGCGTTTCGCTTCGACGTAGCTGCTGATCAGCGTGGTCTTGCCGAAGCCGGCAGGCGCCTGTACCCAGACGATCGGACGCTGCACGCCCGCATCCAGCAGGCTGAACACGCGATGCCGAACGAGTGCCTCCGGTACGCAGGGACGGGTCGTTTTCATGGGGCGACCTCTTGGCGCAGGCATACGGTGTCTTCCGCACGAGCGTGCCGTCCGGAAGCACGATCCTGATTCAAGGATAAAGGATATATGATGGGCAGGTCTGCCTGCCCGCGGGGCAAGCTAGCGCGGGAGCATTTACGGATGGCTTACCGATTGCCGGCGTGCATCGGCGGGCGAATCAGATCACGCCCGCGGCGCGCAGGCGCTCGAGCTCGGCGGCTTCGAGGCCGAGCAGCTCGCCGAACACCTCGGCCGTGTGGCTGCCGAGCGCCGGCCCCGGCCACTCGGTGCGCCCGGGCGAAGCGGCGAGCCTGGGCAGGATCGCCGGGATCGTCAGCGGCTCGCCGTCGATCTCGACCCGCTCGAACAGCCCGCGCGCCTGGTAGTGCGGGTCGCCGAACATGTCGGCGACGCTGTAGATCGGCCCCGCCGGGACTTGCGCCGCCTCGAGCGCCGTCAGCACCTCGGGCAGTGCAAGCCGCGCGGTCCAGGCCGCGAGCGCGGCGTCGATCTCGGCTTCGTGCGCCACCCGTCCGGGGTTGTCCGCCAGTCGCGGGTCGTCGGCCAGCTCGGGGCGGCCGGCGGCGACCATCAGGCGGCGGAAGATCGAGTCGCCGTTGCCGCCGATGATCACGAAGCGCCCGTCGCGGCAGCGGTAGGTGTTGGTCGGCACGATGCCGGTGACGGTCGAACCCGAGGGGCCGCGCACCGCGCCGGCGCCGGCGTACTCGGGCACCACGGCTTCGAGCAGGTTGTAGACGGCTTCGAACAGCGCCACGTCGACCACCTCGCCCTGGCGCGTGCGGCTGCGGCCCAGCAGCGCCAGCACGATGCCGAAGGCGGCGTGCAGTCCGGCGAGCGAGTCGCCGAGGCTCAGGTTGGGGCGCACCGGCGCCTGCCCCGGGAAGCCGTTGACATGGCGCAGCCCGCCGTAGCCTTCGCAGACCGAGGCGTAGCCGGGCTTGTGCGCGTTGGGACCGGTCTGGCCGTAGCCCGAGATGCGCGCGTACACCAGCCCCGGGTTGTCGGCCTTGAGCTGCTCGGGGCCGAGGCCCCAGGCTTCCATCGTGCCGGGCTTGAAGTTCTCGATCAGCACATCGCTCCTGGCGGCGAGCCGGCGCGCCAGCGCGCGCCCGGCCTCGGTCTTCAGGTCGAGCGTGACGCACTTCTTGTTGCGTCCGAGGCTGCGCCACCACAGCGAGGTGCCGTCGCGCAGCACGCGCCATCGTCTGATCGGATCGCCCTCGGGCGGCTCGACCTTGATCACCTCGGCGCCGAAATAGGCGAGCAGGGTGCCGGCGAAGGGGCCGGCGAGCAGCTGGCCGAGTTCGAGCACGCGGATGCCGTCGAGCGGGCGCGGATTCATGCGGGAGGCCTCGCGCAGAGCGGTGGTGCCCGATTTTGGTGAGGCACCGGCGCGGGCGTCAATCGCCGTCGCCGCACGGCGCGAGACAGCGCCGGAGCCGATCCGTATAATTCCCGACCTCCGCGCTCGGGTTCGCCCGCGACACAGGTTCCCGCTCCGATGCAGCAGACGCCGCGTAAACTGTTCTCCTACCGCAAACACTGGGCCGCGCGCTTCGGCACCGCGGCGTTCCTGCCGACCTCGCGCGCGGAGATGGAGCGGCTTGGCTGGGATGCGTGCGACATCGTCATCATCACCGGCGATGCCTACGTCGACCACCCGAGCTTCGGCATGGCGATCGTCGGACGGCTGCTCGAGGCGCAGGGCTTCCGCGTCGGCATCCTGGCGCAGCCCGACTGGACCGACCCCGAGGCGTTGCGGGCGCTCGGCAAGCCGAAGCTGTTCTTCGGCATCGCCGCCGGCAACATGGACTCGATGGTCAACCGTTACACCGCCGACCGGCGCCTGCGCCACAACGACGCCTACACCCCCGACGACGTGGGCGGCAAGCGCCCCGACCGCGCGGTGATCGTCTACAGCCAGCGCGCGCGCGAAGCCTACCGCGAGGTGCCGGTGGTGATCGGCGGCATCGAGGCGTCCTTGCGCCGCATCGCGCACTACGACTACTGGTCGGACAAGGTGCGCCGCTCGGTGCTGGTCGATGCCAAGGCCGACCTGCTCGTCTACGGCAACGCCGAGCGCGCGATCGTCGAGATCGCGCACCGCACGGCCCGTGGCGAGCACCCGCGCGCGATGCGCGACATCCGCGGCACCGCCTTCGTGCGCGCCGCCGCCGAGCCGCTGCCCGAGGGCTGGATCGAGCTCGACTCGGGCAGCGTCGATGCGCCGGGGCGCGTCGACCCCTTGCCGAACCCCTACGACGCGACGCCGGCCGCGGGCGCCTGCGCGGTGGAGGCCGGTGATGCAGCCAAGCCGCTGCGCTTCGAGCGGCGCGCCAATCGCCACGACCGCGACAAGACCGTGATCCGCCTGCCGGGCTTCGAGCAGGTGAGCGCCGACCCGGTGCTGTACGCGCACGCCTCGCGCACGCTGCACCTCGAGACCAACCCCGGCAACGCCCGCGCGCTGGTGCAGCGCCACGGCGACCGCGACGTGTGGCTCAACCCGCCGCCGCTCCCGCTCGCGACCGAGGAGATGGACGCGCTGTTCGCGCTGCCCTACGCGCGCGTGCCGCATCCGCGCTACCAGGGCGCGCGCATCCCCGCCTACGAGATGATCCGCTTCTCGGTCAACATCATGCGCGGCTGCTTCGGCGGCTGCACCTTCTGCTCGATCACCGAGCACGAGGGGCGCATCATCCAGAGCCGCTCGGAAGACTCGATCATCCGCGAGATCGAGGACATCCGCGACAAGACCCCGGGCTTCACTGGCGTGATCTCCGACCTCGGCGGCCCGACTGCGAACATGTACCGCCTGGCGTGCAGGTCCAGGGACATCGAGCGCAACTGCCGCAAGCTGTCGTGCGTGTACCCGGACATCTGCCCGAACCTGAACACCGACCACTCGCACCTGGTCAGGCTGTACCGCCGCGCGCGCGCGTTGCCCGGGGTCAAGAAGGTCCTGATCGCCTCGGGGCTGCGCTACGACCTCGCGGTGCGCGATCCGGCCTACGTCGAGGAACTGGTCGGCCACCACGTCGGCGGCTACCTGAAGATCGCCCCCGAACATACCGAGGCCGGGCCACTGTCGAAGATGATGAAGCCCGGCATCGGCGCCTACGACAAGTTCAAGGCGATGTTCGAGCAGGCATCGCGGAAGGCGGGCAAGGAACAGTACCTGATCCCGTACTTCATCGCCGCGCACCCGGGCACCACCGATGAAGACATGATGAACCTGGCGCTGTGGCTCAAGCGCAACGGTTTCCGCGCCGACCAGGTGCAAGCCTTCCTGCCGAGCCCGATGGCGCTGGCGACGGCGATGTACCACAGCGGCCGCAACCCGCTGAAGGGCGTCAAACGCGAGGGCGGCGAGCGGGTCGAGTCGCCGAAAGGGCTGAGGCAGCGCCGCCTGCACAAGGCTTTCCTGCGTTACCACGACGCCGAGAACTGGCCGCTGCTGCGCGAGGCGCTGACGCGGATGGGGCGCGCCGACCTGATCGGCAACGGCAAGCACCACCTGGTGCCGCGCTGGCAGCCGGCAGGTACGGGGCTCGGCGGCGGCGAAGGCCAGCGCACCGGGCGCAAGCACGGAATGCAGCAGTTCCTGAGCCAGCACACCGGCTTGCCGCCGAAGGCCGACGGCACGCGCCAGGCGCGCGGGGCGAAGCTGAAGGCGACGGCAGAGCGGGGCGGGCGCTGAGCCGCAGCGCTCCACCCTTCGGGAAGTCCGACCCGCGCCAGGCAGCCGGCGCGGTACGGTGTCAGTGCGGGGCGTGGCTGGCGGCGAGCCGGTTGCCGGCGTGGTCGCTGTCCACGCCGGCGCTGTCGTCCAGCGGAATCAGCATCGACAGCGCCGCCAGCAGGACCGCCAGCAGCAAGACCCAGCGCTGTTTGACATCGGTTTCGATCTTCATCGGCTTCATCGGCTTCTCAGGGACTCTTCACGGTCAGACCAGATCAGCATTATCGATGAACGATATCGACGCATTGTTACAACTGATGGCGCGGCTGCGCGACCCCGAGCGCGGCTGCCCCTGGGATTTGGCCCAGACCTACGCCAGCATCGTCCCGCACACGATCGAGGAGGCCTACGAGGTCGCCGATGCGATCGAGCGCGCCGACTTGCCGGAACTGAAGGCCGAGCTCGGCGACCTGCTGTTCCAGATCGTGTTCTATTCGCAGCTCGCCACCGAGCAGGGCGCCTTCGGCTTCGCCGACGTGGTGCGCGGCATCACCGACAAGATGACGCGCCGCCATCCGCACGTCTTCGGCGACGCGTCGCTGCGCAGCGCCGATCAGTTGAGCGGGCAATGGGAGCGGATCAAGGCCGAGGAGCGGGCTTCGAAGGGGGAGGCGGCGCGCGGCGTGCTCGACGGTGTGCCGCCGGCGCTGCCGGCGCTGACGCGCGCGGTCAAACTGCAGCAGAAGGCGGCGCGGGTCGGCTTCGACTGGGGCGAGCTGGCGCCGGTGCTGGCCAAGATCGTCGAAGAGATCGACGAGATCCGCGCCGAGATCGTCGTCGGGGCGCCGCGTGAGCGCCTGGCCGACGAACTGGGCGATGTGCTGTTCGCCTGCGCCAATCTGGCCCGCCACCTGGGTCTGGACCCCGAGGCGGCGCTGCGCGGCACCAACGCCAAGTTCGAGCGCCGCTTCGGCCACATCGAGCGCGCGCTGGCCGCCGACGGGCGGCGTCCGCAGGACGCTAGCCTCGACGAGATGGATGCGCTGTGGGAGCAGGCCAAGCGCGCCGAGCGCGGCGGCTGAAGCCGCGCTGCTCAGTGCTCGCCGTTGCCGCCGAGCCGCTTGCGCAGCCGACGCACGCCCAGCCACACCGCCGCGAGCGCGAATGGCACCGCGGCGCCGGTCGCGAGCTCGGGGTTAGGTCCGACACCGGCCTTGGCCAGCGCCTTGAAGCCGTAGCCGCAGAGGCTGACCAGGTAATAGGCGAGCACCACCACCGACAAGCCTTCGACCGTCTCCTGCAGCCGCAGCTGCAGCCGCGCACGGCGGTTCATCGAGACGAGCAGATCGCGGTTCTGCTGCTCGAGCGCGACGTCGACGCGCGTGCGCAACAGCGTCGCTGCGCGCGACACACGCCTGGACAACTGCTCCTGGCGCTCGCGCACCGATTCGACGGTGCGCATCGCCGGGCTGAAGCGGCGGTCCATGAATTCGTCGACCGTCTGCAAGCCCTCGATGCGCGTTTCGCGCAACTCGGCGATGCGGCGCGCGACCAGCGCGTGGTAGGCGCGGCTGGCGGCGAAGCGGTAGCTGCTCGCGGCGCTGAGGCGCTCGGTTTCGGCGGCCAGCTGCGAGAGCTCGGCCAGGATGGCCTGCTCTTCGGCCAGCCCGCCGACATCGGTCAGGCGTGCGGTCAGCTCGCTCAGGCGCCGCTCGCTGTCGGTCAGCTCGGCGCCGGTTTCGCGTGCCAGCGGAAAGCCCAGCATCGCCATCGTCCGGTAGGTCTCGATGTCGAGCAGGCGTTGCACCAGGCGCCCGGCCTGGCGTTCGCGCAGCCCCCAGTCGCGGATCAGGACGCGGCTGAAACCGTCGGGGTGGATGCGGTAGTCGCTCCAGACCACGGCGCGGCGGCCGAGCATCTCGGCACCGGCGATGTTGTTGGTGCCGAACAGCTCGCGCAGCTCGGCGGTTTCGCGCATCGGCGTGCTCGAGGGCTCGAGCGCGACGTGGGTGGCGACGATCACCTCGCCGCCGAGCGCCGCCAGCCAGTCGGCCGGCACGCGCGCGATCGGCGGCTCGGCGAAGGGCGAGTCGAACGGCCCCGGTACGTAAAAGGTGTAGGCCGAGAATTCCGAGTGCCGCTCCCACTTCAGCCTGAACGCACCGCAGTCGACGCTGACGTGCACCGCGTCGGCGGCCGGCTCGGGCGCCTGCAGGCGCCGGCACAGCGCGGCGATGTGCGCGTGCTCGTCGCGGCTGCGGTCGGGATCCGGCAGCAGCGCCAGGTGCGTCGCGCGCACCGGTGCGCGCAGCTCCTCGGGCGGGCGGGCGTGGATCTCGCGGTCGAGCGCTTCACGCAGCGGGTGAATGCGCAGTCCGCGCAGCGGCGAAGCCTGCGCGGGGAAGGGACGGACGTCGGACATGACGGGACACCGTGGAGTCTTGGAGGCCCCATCGTAACAGGCTGCCGCCTAGGGTTGCGTCTCGGCTGCGGCGCCGCCGTCCGCCCCGACCAGCCGGCGGCCGACCGCGTGGAAGCGTAGGTTCAACAGCACCGCGGCGCAGCTCAGGCCGACGACCAGTCCGGTCCACAACCCAGCCTGCGCCCGGCCGACGCCGAAGGCGAGCCAGTAGCCGACCGGGAAGGCGATGCCCCAGTAGCTGAGCATCGTGATCAGCATCGGCACGCGCGTGTCCTTGACGCCGCGCAGCGCCGCCGCGGCGCTGACCTGCAGCCCGTCGGAAAACTGGAACAGCGCGGCGTAGCCGAGCAGCGCCACGGCGACGCCGGCGACCGCGGCGTCACGCGTGTAGATGCCGACCACCGCTTCGGCGCAAGCGTACAGCGCCGAGGCCGACACCAGCATCACGCCCCCGCACAGCGCGATGCCGCTGCGCCCGATCAGCCGCGCGCGCAGCGGATCGCCGCCACCCATCGCGTGGCCGACCCGCACCGCGATCGCCATCGACAGACTCAGCGGCACCATGAACGCCATCGCGGCGATGTTCAGCGCGATCTGGTGGCCGGCGACCACGACCGGGCCGAGCACGCCGAGCCTCAGCGCCACCGCGGCGAACAGGCTGGTTTCGGCGAAGATGGTGAGTCCGATCGGCAGCCCGAGCTTCAGCACCGGGCCGAGCTCGGCGCGGCGCGGCCAGTCCCAGCGTGCGAACACGCCATAGCCGCGGTAGCGCGGCTGGCGCGCGATGTGCGTCGCCAGGCACGCGGCCATGACCCAGAAGCTCGCCGCGGTGACGTAGCCCGAGCCGGCGGCGCCGAGCGCCGGCAAGCCGAAGTGGCCGTACACCAGCGCATAGTTGCCGAGCACGTTGATGCCCAGGCCGACGAAGCCGGTCAGCATCACCGGCAGCGTGTGTCCGGTGCCTTCGCAGACGAAGCGCACGCCGAGGTACAGGAAAGCGGCGGGTGCGCCCCAGCTCAGCGCATCGAGGAAGGCTTGCGCCACCGGCACGATCGCCGGAGCGACCGCCAGCCAGGCCATCAGCGGCCCGGCGTGGCGCAGCAGGGTGAACGCCAGCAGCCCGAAGCCGAGCGACAGCCACAGCGCCTGGCGCGTCAAGCCGCCGATCGCGGCATGGCGGCCGGCGCCGTAGTGGTGCGCGATGCCGGTGCTGACGGCGAGCATCACGCCGGTCACGAACAGGAACATCGGTGTCCACAGGCTGGTGCCGACCGCGACCGCGGCCAGCGGCGTTGCGCCGACGCGGCCGACCATCACCGTGTCGACGAAGCCCATCGACATCTGCGCCAACTGCGCGACCATCAGCGGGCCGCCGAGGCGGAGCAGGTGGCCGACTTCGCGCAGGGCCGAGCGTGCGGGGGAGGGTGTGGTCATCGGTTTGCAGTGCGTTCCGTGTCTGCCGCTGCACCGGCGGATGAGGGCGCCGCCGCGGTGCGGGCGGCGGTGAGGCCGGTGAAGGGGGACAGCGCATCATAGCGATGTGGGGCGCACGATGCACGGTTCAGTTTCCGATAGGAATCTGATTTTTATAGCATCATCTTTTATACCAAAACCCAGCCGATACCCAAAGCGTTCAGCCCCTCATGCTTTCACCCCCGGCTCACAACATCAGACTGACGTGCATCACCCCCGGATCGTCCGCGCTGGGCTCGACCGTGAAGCCGAGCGCGCGGTTGAGCTTCAGCATCGGCTCGTTTTCCCACAGCACCTCGCCATAGATTTCGCGGATGCCGCGCCCGCGCGCGTAGTCGATGATCTTGCGCATCAGCATCGGGCCGAGGCCGAGGCCGGTCATGTTGGAGTCGACCAGGATCGCGTACTCGGCCTTGTCGAGGTCGGGCTCGGCGGTGATGCGCACCACGCCGTAAATCTCGGCCGCACCAGGGACGCCGGGGCCGGTGATCACCAGCGCCATCTCGCGGTAGTAGTCGATCTGGGTCAGCCGTGCTGCCATCGCGTGCGACAGCTCGCGGATCGGCTGGAAGAAGCGCAGCCGCAGCGCCTCGGGCGGGGTGCGGCGCACCAGGCCCTGCAGCGGGGGCTCGTCCTCGGGCACGATCGGACGAAGCGCCAGCACGCGGCCGTCGGGTAGCGGGATGGTCTGTTCGAGCTCTTGCGGGTAGGGGCGGATCGCCAGCCGGTCGCGCGGGCGGACGCCCGTGAACGGCGCGACACCGATGCGCGCGTCGAGCGCGAGCACGCCGCGCTGGTCGAGCCACAGCGGGTTGATGTCGAGTTCGTCGAGCTCGCCGAGGTCGATCGCCATCTGCGACAGCTTGATCAACGTCAGTGCCAGCGCATCGGGATCGGCGCCGCGCGCGCGGCTGCGCGCGATCACCGCGGCTATGCGCGTGTGCGACATCATCTCGCGCGCCAGCGCCATGTTCAGCGGCGGCAGCGCATAGGCTTCGTCGCCGATCGCCTCGGCTTCGGTGCCGCCGTGGCCGAGGTGCAGCAGCGGCCCGAAGGGGCGCTCGGTGCGCAGCCCCACGCGCAGCTCGAAGGCATTGCCGCGCGACTGCATCGCCTGCAGCAGGAAACCGCCGAGCGCCGCCTCGGGCGCGGCGGCGCGTACGCGCGCGCGCATCGCCTCGGCCTCGGCGCGCACCTGCTCGGCGGTTTCGAGCCAGAAGGCGACGCCACCGACTTCGGACTTGCAGACGATGTCGCCCGACTCGATCTTCAGCGCCACCGGCACGCCGAGCCGGGCGGCGATCGCCGCAGCCGCCTCGGGGTCGGCGGCCACGTGCATCGGCACCGTCGGGATGTCGTAGGCGGCCAGCACTTCGGCGGTTTCGTGCGGGTGCAGCCGCGTGCGGCCCGCGGCGAGTGCGGCGCGCAGCACCGCGCGCGCGCGTTCGGCGTCGGGGGCGAAGTCCGAGGGGATCGACGAGGGCGTCTCCATCAGCAGCTCGAGGTTGCGGCGGTTGCGCGCCAGCCGCGTGAAGGCGCGCACCGCGTCGTCGGGGGTGTTGTACGTCACCACGCCGCGTTCCTTGCACGCCGTGCGCGCCGGCGTTGCAGCATCGCCGCCGAGCCAGCAGGTGATCACCATCCGGCGGCTGCGCGCGGCGCGCTCGGCGACCGCCTGCGCGCAGGCGAGGTCGGCCTCGGGGGCGTAGGGCGCGTGCAACACCAGCACGCCGTCGATGCCGGGCGCATCGAGCAGCGCATCGAGCGCTGCGCCGTAGCGCTCGGCGGTGACGCGGTCGCCGAGGTCGAGCGGGTTGACCAGCGGCTGGCCCGGTGCCACCAGCGGCGCGAGCCGTGCGTGCGCCTCGGCATCGAGTCCGGCGAGCACGCCGCCGGTGGCTTCGAGCGTCTCGGTGATCAGCAGGCCGAGGCTGCGGCTGTTGCCGAGGATCGCCAGGCGGTTGCCGTGCACCGGCTTGGCAGCGCTGAGCACTTTGGCCGAGTCGAACATCTGTTCGATGTCGTGCACGCGCAGCATGCCGGCGCGGCGGAAGGCGGCGTCGTAGACGGCGTCTTCCGCCGGATCGATGCCGAAGCGCCGCGGGCGCAGCACCACGACCGGCTTGATGCGCGCCGCGGTGCGCGCCGCCGACATGAACTTGCGCGAGTCGGTGATGTTCTCGAGGTACAGCAGAATCGCGCGCGTATGCGCATCGCGCGCCAGGTAGTCGAGCATGTCGGCGAAGTCGACGTCGATCTTGGCGCCGACCGACAGCACGTGCGAAAAGCCGATCCGGCGTGAGTAGGCCCAGTCGAGCACCGAACGCGTGATCGCACACGACTGGCTGACCAGGCCGAGCTGGCCGGCGCGGATCGGCGTGTAGCCGAGCGTGGCGTCGAGCCCGGTGCCGGGTGTGGCGAGGCCGAAGGAGTCGGGGCCGGCGATGCGCACCAGGTGCGGCTTGGCGGCGTCGAGCAGCGCCTGGCGCAGCGCCGTGCCGCCGTCGGGCTGGGTCTTCAGCATCTCGTCGTTGAGCAGCAGCACGGCGCGCGTGCCGCGCTCGCCCAGGCGTGCGATCGCCGCCGGGGCTTCGGCGAGCGGCCCGGTGAAGAGCGCGAGCTCGGGCACCACGGGCAGCGCTTCGAAGTCCGGGTAGCAGAGGATGCCGTGCAGCGCCGTGCGTTCGGGATTGACCGGCATGATCGGTCCGTCGAAGCCTTGGCGGATCAGGTTGCGCACCAGCCGCGCGTCGGGCGCCTCGGCGCCGGTGCCGCGACCCACCACGGCGACCGCTTTCGGTTTGAAAAGAAATTCAAGGTTCCTGATCGTCATCGTCTGTACCCTCGTCAGCGCGACCAGTGTAGCCCGAGGCGGTTTGCACCAGCCTGACGGGCGTCACGGCAACGACCTGGACATGCTGTGTCCCGCCTCGGCCAGCGTCTGGATACGGCGAACGCCGGCAGGGGTTGGAGCTGTCATGAGCCGGTGGAATGTGTAGAGTTCTGGCGCATGACGACACCATCGGCATGACCCACACCTGAGCAGGAGAGTGAGCATGGCCATCGGCGATATCACCGTCTTCCAGAACCACAAACGGCGGCGGGCGAACGGGCAGAGCCGTTTCGACTTTGACGCTGGTGCGGTGAAGGTCGCGCTGATGAAGAACACCTGGACGCCATCGCATACGCTGACGTTCTGGTCGAACATCATCACCAACCAGATCGCTACCGGTGCCGGCTACGCGGGCCCGGCGCCGCTGGTCGGCTCGACGCTGACCGCAGCGGCCGGCGTGGTCAAGTTCGACGCCAACGACACCACGGTGGCGACGCAGGACGCTGCCGGCTTTGCCAACGCGCGTTGGGCGGTGCTGTTCCACGACACCGGCACGCCGTCGACCTCGGAGCTGATCGCCTGGATCGACCTGGGCGGCAATGTCGGCAATGTGCAGGGGCCGGTGCAGCTGAGGTGGAATGCCGCCGGCATCCTGACCTGGTGACCGGCCGTGGCGACTGTCGATACCGACGACCCGCTCGCCACCGGACTGGTGTTCGTGCTTGCCCTCGACGAGGGCACGGGCGCGACCGTCCACGATACGCTGACGGGTACGGCCTACACGCTGCCCGGCACGCCGAGCTGGGGCACGCTCAACGGTCGCCCGACGCTCGTCGGCGGCTTCGCCGCGACCGCGTTCGAGGCGGCGGCACTGGCCGGTATCGCCGTGAGCGCGGAGTTCACTTTCGTGTTTCGTGCGGCGCTCGGCAGCTTCGGTGCGGTCGACGTCAACGGTGGCGGCACCGGCATCGGCATCCTCGTCGACGGCTGGGACGCTGACCGTCGCAGCGTCTCGCTGGTGCGCCGTTGGGGCGGACTCGTCGGCGGCACCGGTATCGTGGTGCCGCGCGTGCGCGCTGACTTCGCCGTGCGCGTCGCCGGCGGCCAGTACCGGCTGTTTCGCAACGGTGCGGCCCTGGGCAGCGCGGTGTCGCTGAACAGTGCCTTCGAGGCGCCGGGCATCACCGGCACGGTGTTGCAGTTCGGCGCCAACACGCTGGCCGACCTCGGCCATGTCTACGTCTGGTCGCGCGGCTTGAGCGATGCCGAGGTCGCGATGCTTGCCGCCGACCCCGATGCATTCCTGGTGGTGCAGGGATCGACGGTGATCGATGTCGGCATGGCTGGCGCCGGCCCGCGCGGGCGTACGGCGAGTGTGGTCGCCACCCGAGCGACGGTGATCGATGTCGGCATGGCTGGCGCCGGCCCGGCCGGCCGGCCGGTTAGCGTGGTCGTGAAAGGGCCGGCGCGGGTGCTGGACCTGCTCGAGACGGCCGGCGCCGGCGGCTGGGTCAACATCGCCACCGGGCGCTACGATGCGGCCTGGCCGGCCGCGGACCAGATGCCGCTCGACCAGATCGGCGGCCAGTTGCGCGGCTCGCCGGTGCAGATCATGAACGCCTGGTCGTCGCTGGCGTTCGACCACCACCGCCAGCGGCTGTGGCTGTTCGGCGGCGGGCACGCCAACTCGTACCTGAACGAAACCTACGAGTTCGACCTCTACGACGGCACCTGGCACCGCACCAGCCTGTCGACCGACGTGGCCTACGGCCCCGGCGGACTGGTGACGAAAGACGCGCCCTACGGCTCGCCGCTGTCGGCGCACACCTACAACAGCAACCAGTACCTGCCGAACGCCCGGCTGTTCGTGTCCTTCGGTGGTGCCGGGGCGGGCGGGGCGGCGTGGAACCTGTCGACGGCGGCCGTCTCCAACACCACCCCGACCGGCCCGTTCACCTTCGACTGGTCGACGGCCGACCCGAACAAGGCCGCCGGTGTCGCCTCCGGCGGCCAGGCGGCGACCGCCCCCGGCACGCAGTCGTGGCGCAACCGCCAGACCCTCGAGCGCACCAACCTCACCAGCGTCATCATGGTGATGAACACCGCGGTGGCGCTGGTCGAGGCTGGCGTCGATACGGTCTACCTCGACACCGACTGGATGGGGTTGCAGCGCTTCCGCTTCCCGGCCCGCGACGACCCGACGCAGGACAGCCGCACCCGCATCGGCGGCTTCAACGTCCCCGGCGCCGACGCCTACGGCGGCGACGGCGCGGCCGGCTACGACCCGGTGCGCCGGCTACACGTGCGCATGGGCGGGCCGGTCGGCAGCCCGAACTTCACCTACTTCGACGTGGCGAGCTTCACCGGTGCGCCGCTGCCGTCGAAGCAGATCACCGGCATCACCGACCTCACCGGCGGTGATCTGGCGACGATGGATTGCAGCAACAGCGGCATGACCTTCGACCCGGTGCGGCGTCGCTTCGTCATCTGGTCGGTGACCACCAACCGCGTCTACGCGCTCACCGCGCCGGCCACGCTGGCGCAGACCGGCTGGACCTTCGCGCGCCTCGACGCCGGCGGCCCCGCGCCGACCTGGGAGGCCGAGGAGGGCACCGGCATCCTCGGCAAGTGGCACTACGTGCCGGCGCTCGATGCCTTCGTCGGCACCCGCGAGACGCGCGGTGCCCGGGTGTGGATGTGGCGCCCGGAGCGCGACTGGGCGCCGGCACCGTAGTCCGCTGCAACGGTGCCGGGGAGCGTTCCGGGGGGAGTTCGCAAGAGTTGACCGGGGTCTTGGTGCGGTGCAACAAAAGCCGCACGGTTTGCGTTATCATCGCTGCAGTGCAACAACCGCCCGAGTCCGTCATGAACACGATCCGCAACACCGTGCTGCGCCTGCTGGGCGAGATCGCGCCGAACGCCGATCTCGTCGCGATCGAGGCCGATGTCAGCTTCCACGACCAGTTCGAACTCGACTCGATCGACTTCCTGCGTCTGATGCTTGGCCTGGAGCAGGCGCTCGACGTGACGATCTTCGATATCGATTATCCGAAGTTGTCGACGCTGCAGGGCTGCGAGGCATACCTTCGCGCCCGGATGCAGACTTTGCAAGCCTGATTTATAGCATCATCTATTAAACATCCAAAAAACCGGATCAAACACGATGCAAACAGTACAACAACACCCCCACCAGCAAACCAAGCACAAGCGACAACCCGCGCCAGAACCGCAGCGAGTCACGCTCCAGCAACGACACCCGCCCGGACTCAACGAAAGCCATGTTGGGATGAGCAAGGTCGTGTAACAGCTCGGTCTCGACTGCGTAGCGGCACTGCGGGTTCGGATGCACGGCTTTCTCGAGCGCACCATCGACCCAGGCCGGCAGTTCGGGACGGTACTGACGAACAGACCGATAGCACAGAGTCCTGAGCGCTTTCGCAGACCGGCCGGGACGTAGCTGCGCCTCATCGTAGGGGAGACTGCCGGTCAGCAACTCGTAGGCGATCACACCGAGCGAGTACAGATCCGAACGCGGCGTACCCGGTTCACCGAGCAGGTACTCGGGTGCGGTATAGCCGCGCGTGCCGGCGAGCTCACTGCGCTCGACCGGCGAGGCGATTTCCTCGATGCCGCCGATCTTGACCGAACCGAAATCGATGATGCGCGCCGTGCCGAAGCGGTCGACATGGATGTTCTCGGGCTTGAGGTCGCGGTGCAGCATATCGAGGCGGTGGAAGACACGCAGCCCGCGCGCGATCTGTTCGATGATGCGCCGCGCCTCACCGAGCGCCGGGCGCGGGTGCTCGGCCATCCATTCACGCAGCGTCCGACCCTCGAGGTATTCGAGCACCGTGTACAGGAAACGCCGTTGGTACAGCGGCTCGAGCACCCGCATCACGTGCGGATGGCTGAGCCGCCGACCGACCCACTCTTCATGATGGAAACGTTCGAGCCAGGCGGGATCATCCGCAAGATTGACCGAAGGGGTCTTCAGCACCACGGTCGTGCCGCTGGTTCCATCGAGCGCCAGGTAGAGCTGGCTCGACGGGCTCGCGTGCAGCTCGCGCAAGATGCGGTAGCCGTCGAGTCGCATGCCGGGCTCGAGCGGGGGAGGCACCGGCAGTTCGGTCAGGCGGCGGAAAGCGGTATCGGCATCATCGAGCGGCAGCGCGTCGACGCGCAGCAGCTGGCAGGTCAGGTTATCGGTGCTGCCAGCGGCACGCGCGGCACCGACGATGTTCGCGCATGCGAGCTCGAGGTTGGGCGCATACAGTGCGATCAGATGTCTGATCTCGGCCGGTGACAACCAGCCGTGCACACCGTCACTGGTGAACACGAACAGATCGCCCGATTCGACCGGCAGCGCGCGGTAATCGATATCCAGGTGCAGGTCGATGCCGAGCGCACGGCTCAGGTAAGCGCGATCGGCCCCGGCCCAGACGTGGTGATCTCGCGTCAGCGGTTCGAGCGTGCCGTCACGCAGCAGCGCGATGCGCGTGTCACCGATGTGGAACACGTACGCGGTGGTGGACTTCAGCACCAGCGCGCTGAAGGTCGTCACCAGCCCTCGCGCGGCTTCGCGCTGGCCCAGGCCCTGCGCGTGCAGCCAGCGGTTCAGCGCCGTCAGCACCTTTTCGGCCGAAGTTTTCACCGTCCACGACTCCGGGGTGCTGAAGTAGTCGCACAGGAAGCCCTTGACCGCGTATTCGGCCGCGAGCCGTGCGTGCTCGCTCGAACTCATTCCGTCGGCGATCACCGCCGCAGCACCCTTGCTGTCCAGCAGCGGCGGATCGGGCACCAGCACGCCGTAGCAGTCCTCGTTGACCGGCTTGATGCCGGCGTCGGAAAACTGGCCCAGGCTCAGGCGCATCGAGCGAGGAGTGAGGCGTGATGGGTAAGGCATCTCGCCCGGCACGTTCCCCTTCGATCCTGTCACCTCACGCTTCACGCTTCACGCCCCCACACGGATTACGCTACATCGATCAGCTGCACGCTGCCGTCGGGCATCACTTCGGCGATCTGGCCCCTGGGCTCGTCGAGCCACTGCACGATCGCCAGCACCACCAGCGCCGAGGCAGCGATCACGAGAAAGAATACCGAAGGCGAGACGAAGGACAGCACCGTCAGGTAGGCGACGCTGCCGACGTTGCCGTAAGCCCCCGACAGCCCCGCGATCTGGCCGGTCAGGCGGCGCTTGATCAGCGGCACGATGCCGTACACCGCGCCGCAGCCGGCCTGCACGAAGAACGAGCACAGCACCGTCACCGCAACCGCGGCCCACAGCGGCCAATCGCCCATGAAGCTCATCGCGAAGTAGCCGAGCGCGATGCCGACCATCACCAGGCTCATCGTGCGTTTGCGGCCGATGCGGTCGGAAATCAGCCCGCCGGCCGGGCGCGCGAACAGGTTCATGATCGCGAAGCTCGAGCCGACCAGTCCCGCCTGGACAAGCGACAGGCCGTACAGATCCTTGAAGTACAGCGGCAACATCGATACCACGGCGATCTCGGAACCGAAAGCGACCGCATAGACCAGCGACAGGATCGCGACCTGCTTGAACCCGTAGCGGTGGATCTCCGCTACCGCGTGGCCCGTCAGCACCTCGCGGTTGACGTACAGGCACTGCGCGACGTTGTACGCAAACAACAGCCCGATGCCGGCATACACCAGCGCTGCGGTGCCGGCACCGATGATATCGAGCTGGTTCAGCTTCCAGGTCAGCGCCACGAGCGCGGCCGTCATCGGCAACTGCATCGCCACGTACAGCGCGAGGTCGCCGCGGCTGGTGACTTCCATCGCACCGAGCTTCTTCGGCTTGAAGTAGGTGGAGCCCTTGGGCGTATCGGAAGCGAGCCGGTAGAACACCACCGCGTAGACCAGCGCGATCACGCCGGTCGTCGCGACCGCCCAGCGCCAGGCATCAGGGCCACCGAAGGCCAGCGCGACCAGCGGCAGGCTCAGCGAAGCCGCCGCCGAGCCGAAGTTGCCCCAGCCGCCGTAGATGCCCTCGGCCAGCCCCACCTGCTTCGCCGGAAACCATTCCGAGATCAGGCGTATGCCGATCACGAAGCTCGCGCCGACGCAGCCGAGCAGCAGGCGCCCCATCGCCAGCATCTCGAACGAATCGGCGAAGGCGAAGAAGAAGCACAGCGCACCGCACACCGCCAGCAGCGTCGCATACATGATCCGCGGTCCGAACTTGTCGACCAGCATGCCGACCAGGATCCGCACCGGGATCGTCAGCGCGACGTTCAGCGTCAGCAGCGCCTTCACCTGCGCATCCGAGAGCTGGAAGGTGTCGCGGATCGCCGCGAGCAGCGGGGCGTGGTTGAACCAGACCACGAAGCTGATGAAGAACGCGATCCAGCTCAGGTGCAGGATGCGGACATTGCCCTTGAAGGACAGCAGATCGATGTTCATCGGCGAAGACATGAGGCGAAACCCCTGGGCTTGGAATCCGATCAGCAGCCAAGCAAGAGTCGGGCCATCGACCGATCATCGATTCGGTCCGGGACAAATCATGGCTGGATGCTCGGGTTCGATCGAGCGCAAAGCGCAGTGGAATGTGCGCTTGCACAAAAATGGTGCTCGACATGCAAGCAAATGGGGCAGGAATTGAGAAGATGGGGTGGCAAAATAATTCTAAAGAAATATATTTATATATTACTAAAGTGGTATAAAGATAATTCTACCTACGAACAGGAAGTTAGTCCGAGCCCGGAAGACGATCGATCTTGTCGTTCAAGTAGTTGAATTAAACGAATAATGTATGACGTCCTGATGCCGGTTGGCAGTGTTCACGGTCCACTGGCATGGTTCCTGCTTCGTGTCCGGACAAACGTGAAGATGAACGCACTGGAGGAACCGCCGTGAAAGAGAAACTGGTCCTGATCGGCAATGGCATGGCCGGCATGCGTACCGTCGAGGAATTACTGGCGCTGAATCCGGAGCGGTATGAAATCACCGTATTCGGCGCCGAGCCGCACGGCAATTACAACCGCATCATGCTGTCGCCGGTGCTGGCAGGAGAAAAAACCGTTGAACAGATCATGATCAACGATCCGCACTGGTATACCGAGCGCGGCATCACGCTGCATGTCGGCAAGGAGATCGTCGAGATCAGGCGCGCGCGGCGCGAAGTGATCGCCGCCGACGGCACCCGGGCTGAATACGACCGGCTGCTGCTCGCGACCGGCTCGAACCCGTTCATGCTGCCGGTGTCCGGCAACGAACTCGAGGGCGTGATCGGTTTCCGCGACATCAAGGATGTCGACACCATGCTCGCCGCGGCGCACAGCGGCCGGCACGCGGTGGTGATCGGCGGCGGTCTGCTCGGGCTCGAGGCGGCGAGCGGCCTGGCCAAGCACGGCATGGACGTGACCGTCGTGCACCTGCTCGACGTGCTGATGGAGCGCCAGCTCGACCCGGTCGCCGCCACGATGCTGCGCGCCAGCCTCGAGGAGCGCGGCCTGCGCTTCATGATGGGGGCGCAGACCGAGGCGATCCTCGGCGACACGCGCGTCGAGCGCGTCAGGTTCAAGGACGGCATCGAGCTGCCGGCCGATCTGGTGGTGATGGCGGTCGGCATCCGCCCGAACCTCGCGCTGGCGAAGAAGGCCGGGCTGCACTGCGAGCGCGGCATCGTCGTCAACGACACAATGCAGACCTACGATCCGCGCATCTATGCGGTCGGCGAGTGCGTCCAGCATCGTGGCCAGACCTATGGCCTGGTGGCGCCGCTGTGGGAGCAGGCCAGGGTCTGCGCCAATCACCTCGCGCACCACGGCATCGCCCGCTACCTCGGCTCAGTGACCTCGACCAAGCTCAAGGTCACCGGCATCGACGTGTTCTCGGCCGGCGACTTCAACGGCGGCGAGGGCTGCGAAGAGATCGTGCTGCGCGACCGCGGCCGCGGCGTCTACAAGAAGCTGGTGGTCAAGGACAACCGCGTGCGGGGTGCGGTGATGTACGGCGACACCACCGACGGCGCCTGGTACTTCCAGCTGTTGCGCGAAAGCACCGACGTCAGCGCCTTCCGCGACGCCATCCTGTTCGGCCAGGCGCACCTCGGTGACGCGGGCCATGGCGGCAACAACGTGATGGCGATGGCCGACGAGGCCGAAGTCTGCGGCTGCAACGGCATCTGCAAGGGCGCGATCGTCAAGGCGATCACCGACAAGAAGCTGTTCACGCTCGACGAGGTGCGCACGCACACCAAGGCTTCGGCTTCGTGCGGCTCGTGCACCGGGCTGGTCGAGCAGATCCTCGCCGCGACCGTTGGCAACTTCGACAAGACGCCGAAGGAGAAGCCGGTCTGCAAGTGCACCGAGCACTCGCACGACGCGGTGCGCAAGGTCATCCGCGATCAGCACCTGACCTCGCTGCGGCAAGTGTTCGACTTCCTCGAGTGGAAGACGCCCGACGGCTGCCACAGCTGCCGCCCGGCGCTGAATTACTACCTGATCTCGACCTGGCCCGACGAGGCCGCGGACGACCCGCGCTCGCGGCTGATCAACGAACGCGTGCACGCCAACATCCAGAAGGACGGTACCTACTCGGTGGTGCCGCGCATGTGGGGCGGGCTGACCAACCCGAAGGAGCTGCGCGCGATCGCCGATGTTGCCGACCGGTATGCCATTCCGACCGTCAAGGTCACCGGCGGCCAGCGCATCGACCTGCTCGGCGTCAGGAAGGAAGACCTGCCGGCCGTGTGGGCCGATCTGAACGCTGCCGGCATGGTGTCGGGGCACGCCTACGGCAAGTCGCTGCGCACCGTGAAGACCTGCGTCGGCTCGGAGTGGTGCCGCTTCGGCACGCAGGACTCGACCGGGCTCGGCGTCAAGCTCGAGCAGTTCAGCTGGGGCTCGTGGACGCCGCACAAGTTCAAGATGGCGGTCTCGGGCTGCCCGCGCAATTGCGCCGAAGCGACGATCAAGGACTTCGGCGTGGTCTGCGTCGACTCGGGCTACGAGATCCACGTCGGCGGCAACGGCGGTATCAAGATCCGCGCCACCGACCTCCTCTGCAAGGTGACAGCCGAAGCCGAGGTCATCGAGTACTGCGGCGCCTTCATGCAGCTCTACCGCGAAGAGGGACGCTACCTCGAGCGCACCGCGCCGTGGATCGAGCGCGTCGGCCTGGCCTACGTCAAGCGCCGCGTCGTCGAAGACGAAGAGGGGCGCAAGGCACTGCACGCGCGCTTCCTCGAGTCGCAGCGTCACGCGCAGGTCGATCCCTGGGCCGAGCGCGCCAGCGGTGGTGTCGACGCGCACGAATTCGCGCCGCTGACCGTGTGCGAAGAGCAAGCGGGAAGGGGAAAGGTGTCTCGGCCCCTGCCGCGCCTCGCCCCTCACGCCCCACACCTCACCGTTTGAGGAGCGCCGCCATGAGCAACACCACTTCGCCCATCTGGGTCGAGATCGGTCGCCTCGAAGACATCCCGCGCCTGGGGGCGCGGGTCGTCAAAGCCCCGCAGGGCGACATCGCGGTATTCCGCGCCGCCGACGACCACGTGTTCGCGCTGCGTGACCGCTGCCCGCACAAGGGCGGGCCGCTGTCGCAGGGCCTGGTACACGGGCACCGCGTGACGTGTCCGCTGCACAGCTGGGTGTTCGAGCTCGACACCGGCACCGCCGTCGCGCCCGACGAGGGCTGTGCGGCGCGCTTCCCGGTGCGCGTCGACGGAGGCAAGGTCTTCCTGGCCCTGCACGGCGCCCTGCACGGCATCACCGGCGTCGCCGGCATCGAAAGCCTCGAAGAGGAGCTACTGCCGTGAACACCCTCCGCACCACCTGTCCGTACTGCGGGGTCGGGTGCGGACTCACCGCCGGGCGCGACGCGCAAGGACGCGTGGCGCTCGCCGGCGATACGGAACATCCCGCCAACTTCGGACGCTTGTGCTCGAAGGGCGCTGCGCTCGGCGAGACGCTGGGGCTGGCCGGGCGACTGCTGCACCCCGAAGTCGCCGGCGCCCGAACCGACTGGAACACCGCACTCGATGCGGTTGCCGAGGGGTTGCGGCGCACCGTCGCCGAGCACGGACCGGATGCGGTGGCGTTCTACGTCTCGGGCCAGTTGCTGACCGAGGATTACTACGTCGCCAACAAGTTGATGAAGGGCTTCATCGGCAGCGCCAACATCGACACCAATTCGCGGCTGTGCATGTCGTCCTCGGTCGTCGGGCACAAGCGCGCCTTCGGTTCCGACACGGTGCCCGGCAGCTACGAAGATCTCGAGCAGGCCGATCTGGTGGTGCTGGTCGGCTCGAACCTGGCCTGGTGCCACCCGGTGCTGTACCAGCGCGTGCTGGCGGCGCGGCGGGCGAGGGCAGGGCGCCCGGCGCTGGTCGTGATCGATCCGCGCCGCACCGCGAGCTGCGACGAGGCCGAACTGCACCTGCCGCTGGCGCCGGGTTCGGATACGGCGCTGTTCGACGGGCTGCTCGCCTACCTGCACCAACACGACCGCCTCGATCCGGACTTCCTCGAGGCGCACACTGAGGGCTACTGGGCGGCGCTGAAAGCTGCACGCAGCCATGCCGGCTCGATCCCGGCGGTCGCGCGCCGCTGCGGCCTGGACGAGGAGGCGGTTGCCGATTTCTACGCGCGCTTCGCGCGCACCGACAAGGTCGTCACCGTCTATTCGCAGGGCGTGAACCAGTCGGCGCACGGCAGCGACAAGGTCAACGCGATCCTGAACTGCCATCTCGCCAGCGGACGCATCGGCAGGCCGGGCGCAGGGCCGTTTTCGGTCACCGGCCAGCCCAATGCGATGGGCGGGCGCGAGGTCGGCGGACTGGCCAACCAGCTCGCGGCGCACATGGACTTCGAGCCCGGACACGTCGAACGCGTGCAGCGTTTCTGGAACGCACCGAATATCGCTCGCACGCCGGGCCTCAAAGCCGTGGACCTGTTCCGCGCACTCGCCGATGGCAAGGTGAAAGCGATCTGGATCGCCGGCACCAATCCGGCCGTGAGCCTGGCCGAAGCCGAGGCGGTGCACGCCGCGCTCGCCGCCTGTCCGCTGGTGATCGTCTCGGATGCGGTCGCTGACACCGACACGGTGCGCCTCGCGCATATCCGCCTGCCGGCGCTGACCTGGGGCGAGAAGGACGGCACGGTGAGCAATTCCGAGCGGTGCATCTCGCGCCAACGCGCCTTCCTGCCGCCCCCGGGCGAGGCGCGGGCCGACTGGTGGATCTTCGCCGAAGTCGGTCACCGACTCGGCTTTGATGCAGCGTTTCCCTACCGCACGCCCGCCGAGGTGTTCCGCGAGCACGCCGCGCTGTCGGGCTTCGAGAATACCGCCTACGGCTCGGTTACCGAAGGTGCTCCGCGTGACTTCGACATCTCGGCACTGGCGGAGCTTGCGGATGCCGAGTACGAGACGCTGGCGCCGCTGCGCTGGCCGCAGCCCAGGGCCGGTGCGCCGATCGAGCGCTTCTTCGCCGCCGGCGGCTTCTTCACCCCGAGCGGGCGAGGGCGGCTGATCGCGATCGGCGCGCGCGCCCCGGCGCGCACACCCGATGCCGAGCATCCGCTGGTGCTGAACACCGGACGCGTGCGCGACCACTGGCACACGCTGACGCGCACCGGCCAGTCGCCGCGCTTGTCGGCACATGCCCCCGAGCCCTTTGCCGAGTTGCACCCGGACGATGCCCGCGCGTTCGGTATCGTCGACGAGACGCTGGTGCGCGTGGTCTCGCGCCATGGCGAAGCCGTGGTCCGTGCGAAGCTGGCCGCAGGCCAGCGCCGCGGCAGCGTGTTCGTGCCGATGCACTGGGGCGCGCCGCAGGCGAGTCTGGGGCGCGTCAACGCCGCGGTCGAAGCCGCCGTCGACCCGCTGTCGGGCCAGCCCGAGAGCAAGCACACACCGGTGCGCGTCGAGCCCTGGCGTCCGGCCTGGCAGGGCTTCGTGCTGTCGCGCGAGCCGCTGACGCTCCCCGGGACGGTCGAATACCGCGTCGTCGCACGCGGCGATGGCTTCTGGCGCCACGAGCTGGCCGGGACGGCAGCCGAAGCGGACTGGGGCGATTGGGCTTTCGCGTTGCTCGGTGCCGCCGAAGCCGAATGGATCGAGTACGCCGATCCGGCCGCCGGCGTCTTTCGTGCCGCTTGTCTGCGCGAGGGCAGGCTGGAGGCCTGTGTCTTCGTCGCGACCCGGGCGGTGCTGCCTTCGCGCGCCTGGCTTGGCGGCCTGTTCAGCCAGCCCGAGGTCAGCGGCGCCGAGCGCGCCGGACTGCTCGCCGGACGCCCGACGCGCGGTCAGGCCGATACCGGACGCATCGTCTGCGCTTGCTTCGGCGTCGGCGTCAACACGCTGCTGGATGTGATCCGTGGCCGCGGGCTGATCACGGTCGAGGCGGTCGGTGCGGCGCTGAAGGCCGGCACCGGCTGCGGCTCGTGCGTGTCGGAGATCCGCGCGCTGATCGGGGAGCGCGCGGCGTGAGGTGCGGACAATAAAAACCCCGTCCGCTGTAGTCGGGGCTCTGGCGTGCCCTTGGGCATCACCACCAGTTCCCCCCCTTCGGACGGGGCTCCACGCCATGCCGGGAGTCTCGAAAACCGCCTCCGTCAAGCTGGAAGCCAGCGGCTCACCGGTGTCGCATGGCGCTCTTTAACCATAGACCAGACGCACGGGAGTGCAAGCCGCTCAGTGCTCGGGCAGCTCCAGCGCGGTGAACAGCGCGTCGAGGTCTTCCTGCGACTCGCTCTGCTCGGCTTGCTGCACCACTTGCGGCGTCAGGTGCGGGGCGAACAACTGTATGAAATCGTATTGGAACTGGCGCAGGAAGGTGCCGCGGCGGAAGCCGATCTTGGTGGTGTTGGGCTGGAACAGCGTCGCTGCGTCGATCGCGACCAGGTCGATGTCGACCTCGGGGATGTATGCCATGCGCGCGATGATGCCGACGCCGAGCCCGAGCCGTACGTAAGTTTTGATGACGTCGGCATCGGTCGCGGTGAAAGCCACGGTCGGGCGCAGGTGCGCGGCGCGGAAGGCGTCGTCGAGCTGCGAGCGGCCGGTGAAGCCGAACACGTAGGTGACCAGCGGATACTCGGCCAGGGTTTCGATCGTCAGCGGTCCGGACGCGGCCAGCGGATGCCCGGCCGGCACCAGCGCGCAGCGGTTCCACAGGTAGCAGGGCATCATCACCAGTTCGTCGAACTCCTCGATCGCTTCGGTGGCGATCGCGAAGTCGACGTCGCCCGAAGCGGCCATCTCGGCGATCTGCGTCGGCGAGCCTTGGTGCAGCTGCAGCATCACCTCGGGATAGCGCTTGCGGAACTGCGAAATCACCGGAGGCAGCGCATAGCGCGCCTGGGTGTGCGTGGTCGCGATCGACAGCGTGCCACGCGCATCGTCGCGGAATTCTTCGGCCAGGATCTGGATGTTGCGCACTTCGCGCAGGATCGCCTCGGCGCGGGCGATGATCTGCCGTCCGACCGGAGTGACGTGTGTCAGGTGTTTGCCGTTGCGGTTGAACAGCTCGACACCGAGCTCGTCCTCGAGCAGGCGGATCTGCTTGCTGACGCCGGGCTGCGAGGTGTACAGGCTCTCGGCGGCGGCCGAGATGTTCAGGTTGTTCTTCGCGATCGCGGTCAGGTAGCGCAGTTGCTGGAGCTTCACGACAGCAGTCCTTGTGAGCATCGCGTATTTATATGCTTTTAGAATAGTTGATGGCAACTGCCATGCACTTTGATTATGTTATCGGCAGTCGCGCGAGACGACCGGCAAGTCCTGAGGCGGGCGCTCAAAACGCCGGTTGCCGGCATTGGCTTCCAGTGCCTATACATGTTCCGTCCGGGCCTTGCCCGTGGGTTCGCGCACGGCGAGCGGCAGCGGTATGCGTTCGAGTGCGGCTCTCGTGTCCGTCTTCTCGAGAAGGAGCAGAGCGATGATTGCATTGACCGTGAACGGCAAGCGCGTCGACGTGGACGTGGCCGCCGACACCCCGCTGCTGTGGGTGCTGCGCGATCGGCTCGGCCTCACCGGCACCAAGTACGGCTGCGGCATGGCGCTGTGCGGCGCCTGCACGGTGCACGTCGACGGCGTGGCGACGCGCGCCTGCGTGACGCCCGTGTCGGCCGTGGCGGGCAAGGCGGTGACCACGATCGAGGCGATCGGGACCACCGATGTAGGCAAGGCCGTGCAGCAGGCCTGGGTCGAGCTCGACGTGGTGCAGTGCGGCTACTGCCAGTCGGGCCAGATCATGAGCGCCGCCGCACTGCTGGCGAAGACGCCCAGACCCAGCGACGCCGACATCGACGCCGCCATGCGCGGCAACGTTTGTCGCTGCGCCACCTACGTCCGCATCCGCGCCGCCATCCACCGTGCCACCGGCACGCAAGGAGCCTGAGCATGGAAACCCTCGTCAACGCGAGCCGGCGACGTTTCCTCAAGACGGCCGCCGTGGTGGGCGGCGGGCTGGTCGTCGGCGTGTTCCTGCCCGGCACGCGTGCCGCTGCGGGCGCGACGGGTGGTAACGCGGCCCTCGCGCCCAACGCCTTCGTGCGCATCGGCAGCGAC
Organism: Candidatus Competibacteraceae bacterium; assembly: GCA_039807445.1. GTDB lineage: Bacteria > Pseudomonadota > Gammaproteobacteria > Competibacterales > Competibacteraceae > JBDHRG01. The sequence goes on along the minus strand of JBDHRG010000009.1, from coordinate 4,946 downwards.
GATACGGTCACCGTCATCGCCAAGCACCTGGAGATGGGGCAGGGCACCTACACCGGGCTCGCCACGCTGGTGGCCGAAGAGCTCGACGCGGCCTGGTCCCAGGTCAGGATCGAGGGCGCGCCCGCCGACACCAAGCGCTATGCGAACCTCCTGATGGGCATGCAGGGCACCGGTGGCAGCACCGCGATCGCCAATTCCTTCGAGCAGATGCGCCAGGCCGGCGCCGCGGCGCGGGCGATGCTGGTCGCCGCCGCGGCGCAGGAGTGGCAGGTCGCGCCCGAGAGCATCCGCGTGCGCGAGGGCGTGCTGCAGGGGCCGGCGGGGCGCCAGGCCACGTTCGGCCAGCTCGCGGCCAAGGCCGCCCGGCTGCCGGTGCCGGGCGAGCTCAGGCTCAAGGACCCGAAGGATTTCGTCTACATCGGCAAGCCCGTGCCGCGCAAGGACAGTCCGGACAAGACCACCGGCCGCGCGATCTTCACCCAGGACGTGCAGCTGCCCGGCCTGCTCACCGCGCTGGTCGCGCACCCGCCGCGCTTCGGCGCCAAACCCAGGTCCTTCGATGCGACCCGAGCAAAGGCGGTCGCCGGTGTGGCCGAGGTGGTCGCGATCCCGAGCGGGGTGGCGGTGCTCGCCACGGACTTCTGGTCGGCCAAGCAGGGCCGCGACGCGCTGGCGGTCGAATGGGACGAGACCGACGCCTTCAAGCTCGGCTCCGACGAGATCCTGACGCAGTACCGGGCGCTGGCGAAACAGCCGGGCGCGGTGGCGCGCCAGGACGGCGACGCCGAGGGCGCCCTGGCGGGCGCGGCGAAGACGCTCGAGGTGGCGTTCGAGTTCCCGTACCTCGCCCATGCCGCGCTCGAGCCGATGAACTGCGTCGTCAGACTCACGCCCGAGGGCTGCGAAGTGTGGAACGGCGAGCAGTTCCAGACCGTGGACCAGGCGGCGGTGGCGGCGGCGGTGGGGCTCGAGCCCGAGCGGGTGGCCATCCACATGCTCTACGCCGGCGGCAGCTTCGGCCGCCGCGCCAACCCGCATGCCGACTACCTAGTCGAGGCGGCGCACATCGCCAAGGCGATCAGCGCCACTCGCCACGCGGGCGCCCCGGTGAAGCTCGTCTGGACCCGCGAGGACGACATGAAGGCGGGCTACTACCGGCCGCTGTGCTACCATACCATCCGCGCCGGGCTCGACGACCAGGGCAAGCCGGTGGCGTGGCGACAGCGCATCGTCGTCCAGTCGATCATTGCGGGCTCGCCGTTCGAGTCCATGCTCATCAAGAACGGCATCGACCCGACCTCGGTCGAGGGCGCGGTCAACCTGCCTTACGCGATCCCCAACCTCACGCTGGACTTGCATTCGCCGCGGCTCGGCGTGCCGGTGCAGTGGTGGCGCTCGGTGGGCTCGACCCACACGGCCTTCGCCACCGAAGTCATGCTCGACGAGCTGGCCGTGGCCGCTGGCAAGGACCCGGTGGCCTTCCGCCGCGGTTTGCTCGAGCAGCATCCGCGCCACCGGGGCGTGCTCGATCTGGCCGCCGCCGAGGCCGGCTGGGGCAGCCCGCTGGCGCCGGGCGAGGCCGGGGAGAAACGCGGACGCGGCGTGGCGGTGCACGAGTCGTTCAACTCCTTCGTGGCGCAGGTGGCCGAGGTCACGGTGAAGCCGGACGGCCGCTTCTCGGTGGACCGCGTGGTGTGCGCGGTCGACTGCGGCATCGCGGTCAATCCCGACGTGATCCGCGCGCAGATGGAGGGCGGCATCGGCTTCGGGCTCGCCGCCGCGCTGCACGGGGCGATCACCCTGAAAGAGGGCAGGGTCGAGCAGTCCAACTTCCATGACTACGTGCCGCTGCGCATCGACGAGATGCCGGGAGTGGAGGTGCACATCGTGGCCTCGAGCGCGAAGCCGACCGGGGTGGGCGAGCCGGGCGTGCCACCGATCGCCCCGGCGGTGGCCAACGCGCTGTTCGCCGCCACCGGCCAGCGCCTGCGCACGCTGCCGCTGAAGCTCGCCTGAGCCGCCATGCGGGAACTCGCACGATTGTTGGATGCCTGGCAGGCGGCGCGCGCGGCCGGGGAGGAGCGCGTGCTGGCCACGGTGATCAAGGTCGAAGGCTCGGCCTACCGGCGGCCCGGCGCCCGCATGCTGGTGACGCCGATGGGTCAGCACCTGGGCACCTTGAGCGGTGGCTGCCTGGAAGGCGAGGTCAGCAGGAAGGCCTGGTGGCTCACCGCCGCCCAGCCGGCGGTGGTGTGCCGCTACGACACCGCCGGCGCCGATGACGAGGAGGGATGGACCTTCGGGCTGGGCTGCAACGGCGTGGTACATGTGCTGCTCGAGCGCCAGCGCCCCGCCGATCCGGCCCCCGAGCTGCATCTGCTGCGGCAGGTACGCGAGCGGTTCCAGCCGGGAGCCCAGGCGGTCATCATCGGCGTGGCGGGCGCGACCCACGATCTGCGCATCGGCCAGCGGCTGGTGCTTTTCCCGGACGGGGAACTGGCCGGCGGTCTCGCCGATCCGGCCCTGGCCGGGCGGATTCGCATCGATCTTGAACAAGCGCTGCGCGAGCGGCGCTCGGTGCTGCGTCGTTACGAAACGGCGCAGGCCGGGGTCGAGGCCTTCCTCGAAGTCGTGATGCCCCCCACGCGGCTGGTCGTGTTCGGTGCCGGGCACGACGCGGTCCCCGTGGTGCGGCTGGCGAAGGCGCTGGGCTGGCACGTGACCGTGGCCGATGGACGGGCGCATTACGCCCGACGCGAGCGCTTCGGTGAGGCCGACGCCGTGGTCGTCACCGACCCGGACGATCCGGCCGGCAGCGCCGGCGTGACACCCGAGGCGGTGGTCGTCGTGATGAGTCACAGCTACGCGCAGGACAAGGCGGTATTGCGTCAGCTGCTGGCGGCGCCGCCGCGCTACCTCGGCCAGCTCGGGCCGCGCGGGCGCACCGGGCGCCTCCTGGATGAGCTGAGGCAGGAAGACCCGGCCCGAGCGCTGCGGCACGAACGCCTACACTACCCTGTGGGGCTCGACATCGGGGCGGACAATCCGGAGGAGATCGCCCTGGCGATCCTGGCCGAGATCCGGGCGGTGCTGGCAGGCCGGACCGGGACAAGGCTTGCCGACCGGGATAAACCGATCCACGCCGCACCCGAGGCCGAGCCTGCGGTTTCGCTCATCCCTGCGGAAAGTCCGAGCCGCAGCCGACTCCACACCGAGCAAGTGACATTGCCCCCGTGAGCGACACTGCGCCGATCCGATTGCCGACGCGACCCCCCGATCGTGCACTGCCACTCGAGAGAGGGCATCGGATGAATCCAGTATTTAACATAATATACATTATGCGAAGTCATACGCCTGCGTTCTACGGATCGATTGGCCGGGGGCTCCGACGCGGGTACCATAATCAGCAGTCTTGCCCTGTGCCGTGACCTGCATGCCCCCCAGCTACACCCAACTGCTGAACACGCTGTCCGAGCTGGAGGCCGAGCAACTGCAACGGCTCCTCGATCGCCTCCAGCGCGAACTCGATGTGCGCCTGTTCGAGCGCGGCTTGCAGGCGCAATTGCGCGCCTGGGGTGCGCAGCCCCGCGCTACCGGAGCCGGCGGTCGACAGCGGCGCTGAGTCCGACACGGGCGGACAGCGGTCCCCATCCGGTTGTCTCACAGCGCCAGCGTCTCCGCCGCTCGCGCGCGCTCGAGCAGATCGGTGTGACGGTACAGCAGCGTGGTGTCGAGGCTGGCGTGGCCGAGCTGCTCGGAGACCAGCTCGATCGGCATCGCCCCGCGGGCGGCCTCGGTGCCGAAGCTGTGGCGCAGCCAGTGCGGCGAGGCGCGTGCGAGCAGCGCCGCGTCCTCGGGGAAGTCGGGCCGCAGCCGTGCCGCCGCCGCCGCGAAGGCGTCGCGGACGATGCCGTACACCGTCGCCTCGCCGACATGCGTGCGCCCGTCCCGGGCGCGCGCCGGCAGCAGCAGCGGCCCCGCATCCAGCCCGGGTCGCGCCGGCGCGCGCCAGGCGGTGCGGTAGCGCGCCAGCGCCTCGCGCGCCGTGGCGTTGATCGCGACCAGGCGCTCCCTGGCGCCCTTGCCGAGCACGCGCAGGAACAGGCAGTCCGCACCGCACTCGCGGTCTTCGTGCATGAGCAGATCGGCGAGATCGGCGCGCGCCAGCTCGGCGCGGCGCAAGCCGGTGTTGGCGAGAAAGCGCACCACGAACAGGCGCCGCTCGGCCAGGCGGCGCGCGAGCGGTTCGGTGGCCGCGTCGAACGCGTCGGCGGCCTGCTCGAGCGCCGCGAGCGCGCGCCTCAAGACCGGCAGCGGCAGGTGGCGCTCGACGCGAATGCGCCGCGCCGCCGCGCGCGGACGGCGATGGCCCTCGAGCGGGTTGCGCGCGATCCGTCCGGTGCGCGCGAGGAAGGCGAACCAGGCGCCGACGATCAGCTGCGCCCGCGCCCGCCCCGATCCGCCGACCGGGCCGCTCAGCGGGCGCCAGTCGGGATGACGGCGGCGCACCTGGCGCGGGCCGATCCAGTCGGCCGGCGGCTCGGCGAGGAAGCGCAGGTAAGCCTGCACGTCGAGCGCGCGCAGCGCGAACACCGGACAGCCGCGCACGCCGCGCGCCCACAGCACCAGGCGCTCGAGCTCGCGGCGGTAGGCGCGGAAGGTCTCCGGCGTGTCGCGGTACTGCAGCAGGAACTCGGCGAGCGCCTCGAGCTCGGCATCGCCGTCCGCCCGGGGCCGGGCCAGACGGGCATCGAGCGCCAGCACCGGAAAGCCGTTCATGCGCCCTCCTCCGTGCCCGGCGCGGCGGGCGGCTTGGCCGCGGGTACGCGCGCCGCCTCGAGCTCGCGCTCGAGGCGGCGCACCTGCCCGCGGCTGCGCTCGAGCTCGGCGTGCTGCGCCTGCAGCCGCCGCTCGAGGCGGGCGCGCTCGGCTTCGCCGGCCTCCTG
>JBDHRG010000156.1:0-8714 GCA_039807445.1 Candidatus Competibacteraceae bacterium | reverse complement strand
GCCGAGCCGGTGTCGAACAGGCCGGCGTTGAAGAAGTACGGGCTGATGCGGCCCGACTTCAGCGTGAATTCGCCGAAACGCAGCACGCCGAGACGGATCGCGTCGTCGAGGAATTCGCGTTGGTAATCCTGCATGGTCGTCGGAGCGCTTGGGAAGAAGGGGGCGGCGCGCATGATACCCCGCCGCGCTTTTTATTGCGCCCGACCAAGGGCGTCACCACCTGCGAGCCGCGGGCGAGGGTCGACGAGCGGTTCGCGTGCACGCCGTCGGCAGGGCCGACGGCCGCATGGTGCCCGGAGATCGCATGGACGCTCGCACCGGTCCGGCGCATCGAGGACAATCGCCGACTCGCAACGAGCCCGGGAGAGCCCGGTTTGTAGATACCGTCTTGTCCGTCGCCCTTCAAGCAGCGGCAAGATGGCGCTCAGGATCGAACGGCGTACCGGACTTGAGCACGCCGTAGATCAGGTGCTCGAGCGCGTCGTACAGCCGCCAGCCGGTGACGGCGAACAGCGGCTCGCCCGGCTCGCCAGCATCATCGCGATCAGCCCGGCAAGCCGAAGAGGTCGCCGTCGTGCAGCACGAAGATGCTGCTTCGGCATCTGCCGCTCGGACAGGAGCTCAAGCGAGACGAAGGCAATGGCGCGCGTCCGGCGGGACCGCGCGCCGGCCGTCAGCGTGGTGCGTAGCGCGTGCGCACGTAGTCGTCGACGATGGCCTGGAACTCGGCGGCGATGGTTTCGCCCTTCAGCGTGACGGTCTTCTCGCCGTCGACGTACACCGGCGCGACCGGCTCTTCGCCCGAGCCGGGCAGGCTGATGCCGATGTTGGCCATCTTGCTCTCGCCGGGGCCGTTGACCACGCAGCCCATCACCGCGACGCTCATGGCTTCGACGCCGGGATACGCTTCGCGCCAGAGCGGCATCTGGCTGCGCAGGTAGTCCTGGATCTGCTGTGCCAGGCGCTGGAAGTAGTCGCTCGAGGTGCGCCCGCACCCCGGGCAGGCGATCACCATCGGCGTGAACGAGCGCAGCCCCATCGTCTGCAGCAGCTCCTGCGCGACGATCACTTCCTTGTCGCGCGGCGCGCCCGGCTCGGGCGTCAGCGAGATGCGGATCGTGTCGCCGATGCCTTCCTGCAGCAGCACCGCGAGCGCCGCCGACGAGGCGACGATGCCCTTCGAGCCCATGCCGGCCTCGGTCAGCCCCAGGTGCAGCGGGTAGTCGCAGCGCGCGGCGAGCTTGCGGTACACGGCGATCAGGTCTTGCACGCTCGAGACCTTGGCCGACAGCACGATGCGCTCGTGCGCCAGCCCCAGCGCCTCGGCCGCCGCGGCGCTTTCGAGCGCGGAGACCACCAGCGCCTCGTGCGTGACCGCGGTGGCATCCCAGGGTTCGGGGCGGCGGGCGTTGTCGTCCATCATCCGCACCACCAGCTCGGGGTCGAGCGAGCCCCAGTTGACGCCGATGCGCACCGGCTTCTCCATCTCGCAAGCCAGGCGGATGATCGCCGCGAACTTGTCGTCCTTCTTCTTGCCGCGGCCGACGTTGCCGGGGTTGATGCGCCACTTGGCCAGCGCGCGCCCCGCCTCGGGATACTTCGCCAGCAGGCGGTCGCCGTTGAAATGGAAGTCGCCGACCAGCGGCACGGCGACGCCCATGTCGTCGAGCCGGGCGCGGATTTCGGCCACGGCGCGCGCGGCTTCCTCGGTGTTGACCGTGATCCGCACCAGCTCCGAGCCGGCGCGCGCCAGCTGCGCCACCTGGATCGCGGTGCGTACGGCGTCAGCGGTATCGGTGTTGGTCATCGACTGCACGACGACCGGCGCCGTGCCGCCGATCGTGACGCGGCCGACGCGGACCGCGGTGCAGGGACGGCGCTGGGCGGAGAAGGCGGAGTGCGACATGGCGGAAGCGGAAAATCCGAGCGGCTGCAAAGGGATGGCGATTATCGCAGGGATAGGAGCGAGGAGCGAGGAGCGAGGCTGCTCAGGCCACGGGGTTTTTCCGCCTCACCCCTCACCCATTGCTCCTCACTCCGACGGATGCGCCCCGTGCTGCGTCAGCCAGGTCGCCATCTCGTCGTCGGCGCCGCGCAGCAGCGCGATGAGTGCCTGCTCGTCGTGCTGCACCGCCTGCATGCGCGCGATCATGCGTGCATCGAGCTGGCGGATCTGGTCGATCACGCCGCCGGCTTCGTCGGCGCCGGTGCCGAGCGCGGTCAGCACCGATTCGGCCATCTGCAGGCTGGCCAGGTACGTGTCGCTGTTGACCGTCTGCACGCCCTGGCCGAGCAGGCGCAGCGAGTGGCGCAGGTTGCGCGAGCGCGACAGGACGGCGACCTGCGGGAAGTGGCGGCGCACCATCGCGGCGACGCTCAGCGACACCTCTTCGTTGTCGATCGCCAGCACCAGCAGCTTCGCCTGGCCGAGCTGCGCCGCGCGCAGGATGTCGAAGCGGCTGACGTCGCCGAAGTAGACGCGTCGGCCGAGCCGTTTGCCGAGCTCGATGTTGTCGAGCTCGCGCTCGAGCACGGTGAACGGGATCTGCTTCAGCGCCAGCACGCGCGCGACGTTGCGGCCGAAGCGGCCGTAGCCGGCGATCACCACCGGCGGCGCGGCGTGGCCGTCGTCGGGGGCCGGGGCGGGGGCGTGCGCATCGGCGTGGCGGCTCAGCCGCGCGGCGTGCGCCTCGAACAGTACCAGCGCGAGCGGCGTCAGCGCCATCGATGCCGTCACCGCCATCACCAGCAGGTCGCGTGTCGCGGCGTCGATCACACCCTGCTCGAGCCCGAGCCCGAACAGCACGAAGGCGAACTCGCCGCCCTGCGCCAGCAGCACGCCGACGTGGCGCGCGGTGCGCGGCGCGCTGCCGTAGGCGAAGCGCGCCACCCCCGTCACGATCGCCGCCTTGAACGCCATCAGCGCCAGCGTCAGCCCGAGCACCGTCTCGGGCTCGCCGGCGAGCAGGCCGAGGTTGGCCGACATGCCCACGGCGATGAAGAAGAAGCCGAGCAAGAGCCCCTTGAAGGGCTCGATGTTGGCTTCGAGCTCGTGGCGGAACTCCGAGTCGGAGAACAGTACGCCGGCGAGGAAGGCACCGAGCGACATCGACAGCCCCACGGCCTCGATCGCGAACGCGGTCGCGAACACCAGCAGCAGCGTCGCCGCGGTCGAGGCTTCGTGGCTGCGCGCCGCGGCGATCAGCTGGAACAGCCGCGGCGTCAGGTAGCGGCTCGCCAGCACCACCGCGCCGACCACCGCCGCTGCGATCAGCGCGCGCAGCCCGGCGCCGTCGGGCGCATCGACCCCGCCCGGCGCGAGCAGCGGCACCAGCGCCAGCAGCGGGATCACCGCCAGATCCTGGAACAGCAGGATCGCGAACGATTCGCGCCCGTGCTGGGTGGTCAGCTGGCCCTTCTCGGCCAGCAGCTGCAGCACGAAGGCGGTCGAGGACAGCGACAGCCCGAAGCCGACCAGAATCGCGCCGCCCGGCGCCAGCCCGAGCCACGCTGCGGTCCCGGCGAGCGCCAGCCCGGTCGCCAGCACCTGTGCGCCGCCGAGCACGAACACCGGTCGACGCAGCGCCCACAGCCGCGAGGGTTGCAGCTCGAGGCCGATCAGGAACAGCAGCATCACCACGCCGAACTCGCCGATGTGCAGGATCGCTTCGGCGTCGCGGATCAGCCCCAGCCCCCAGGGACCGATCAGCACGCCGCCGGCGAGGTAGCCGAGCACGGCGCCGAGGCCGAGGCGCTTGCACAGGGGCACGGCGAGTACGGTCGCCGCGAGCATGATCATCAGGGTCTGCAGGGTCATCGGGGTCGGACCGGGTCGCGCGCTGGGGCGAATATCGTAAGGTCGCGGCGGCCCGGCGCCCACCCCCCAATCCGTCGCCATGCGCACGTCATCCCACTCGACGGTGCAGCCGTACCCGCCAGCGGCCCTCCGTCTGCCGGAGCAGTTCCGGCTGCACCGGCAGGAAGCGGGCGATCACCTCCAGGTTGGTGTGAAGGTGGGTCGACGGCTCGGTGGTGGTGAAGGCGCCGCCGCCGGCCAGCGCCAGCGGCAGCACGAGCTGGTCGGCCAGGTGCTCGCCGGCTGCGGCGCCGCTGTCGAGATAGCGCCGGACAGCGCGGGCGGTGGCATCGGCGACGCGCTCGGCCGGCACGCCGCGCGCGCCGAAGCCGGTGAACACCTCGGTCACGTATGTGTGCTCGACCTCGATCAGCAGCGCGTTGCCGGGGCCTTCGCGCGCCGGCAGTTCGCGGATGCGGCGCTCGAGCGGGCCCAGCTGGGCGCTCGCGCGCTCGAGCTCGCGCTGCGCCACGCCGGCCGGCACGCCGGCGACGATGGCTTCGGCGCGCAGCGCCACGCGTGCACCGCGTTCGCTCAGCTCGAGCGGCGCGAGCCGGGCGACGGGCTCGATGCGCGCCTCGAGCTCGCCCCCGCCCGCCGGGTGGAAGCCGTGGCGCAGCAGCGCCAGCTCGGTGCGCACGCCCATGCGCCGCATCAGCGGCAGCCAGGCGCGGATCAGGAAGTCGGCGGGTGGCGCCAGCGGGTTGTGCGTGCCGCCGCTGACCGCGACCCGGCTCGACTCGGGGGCGAACCACAGCGCCGGCAGCACGGTCTGCAGCACCAGCGTGCAGCTTCCCGCGGTGCCGATCGCGAAGCGGTAGTCACCGCCGCGCAGCCGCCCGGGGCGGAAGATGAGCGTCTGCGAACCCGGCGCGGCGCCTTCGACCTCAGCGGCGCAGATCGCCGCCGTCGCCTGCACCGCGGTCAGGTGCTGACGCAGCAGCCCCGGCTTCGGCCGCCGTGCGCGGATGCGCTCGATGCGCAGCGGCGTGCCGGTGATCGCCGACAGCGTCAGCGCCGTGCGCAGGATCTGCCCACCGCCTTCGCCCTGCGCGCCGTCGAGCTCGACCAGGGTATCGCTCATGGTTTTCCCCATTCCTCAGATGCACACCACGTGCCGTGGCGTGTGCATCCCTTCGACCCGGCGGCGCTGGGCGTGCATCACCGCGTCGATAGCCTGGTCCGCCATCGGCGTCTCGTCGATGCGTCGGGCCCGGCGCTGGCTCCGCCGCCGTCGGGCTGCGATCATCGCCGCTGCCGATCCGCTCCCGGGAGATCCGACATGGCGTTCAAGGACCACTTCTCGGCGCTCGCCGAGCGCTACGCGCGCTACCGCCCGCGCTACCCCGAGGCGCTGTTCGACTGGCTGGCGGCGCAGGCGCCGGCGCGCGCGCTGGCCTGGGACTGCGGCACCGGCAATGGCCAGGCGGCGCTGGCGCTGGCATCGCGCTTCGCGCGCGTGGTCGCGACCGACCCCAGCGCGGCGCAGATCGCGCAGGCGGTGCCGGCGGCGAACGTCGACTACCGCGTCGAGCCGGCCGAAGCCGCGTCGCTGGCCGACGCCTCGGCCGACCTGATTACCGTCGCGCAGGCGCTGCACTGGTTCGACCTGGCGCGTTTCAACGCCGAGGCGGCACGGGTGCTGAAGCCCGGCGGCGTGCTCGCGGCGTGGGGCTACGAGGGCGCGCGCGGCACGCCGGCGGTGACGCCGGTGGTGCGCCGCTTCTACGAGCAGGTCATCGTCGGCGACTGGCCGCCCGAGCGCGCCCACGTCGACAACGGCTACCGCGACCTGGCGCTGCCGTTCCCGGAACTGCCGGCGCCCGTGTTCGAGCTCGAAGCCGAGTGGACGCTCGAGGCGCTGTGCGGCTACCTGTCGAGCATGTCGGCGACGCGCAACTACCAGCGCCGCACCGGCGCCGATCCGCTCGACGAAATCCGCGCCGAGCTCGCCGCCGCCTGGGGCGACCCCGCCGAGCGGCGCCCGATCCGCTGGCCGCTGAAGCTCAAGTGGGCGCGCAAACCCGCGTGATGCGGCACGGGGAATGGGAAAAGCGTCGAGCGTGACGTTGGAGGTGATGCGGCTGCATCGCGCTTGACACCTCACGCGCTTCCCGCTCACCCGTTCCCCATCGCCCGTTCCCGGCAATCAGGGCTCGCCGTCGTCTTCCTCGAGCAGCGCGTCGAGCCAGGCTTCGAGCGCGGCGGCCTTGTCGGCAGCACTGGCCTTGCCCGCGAGGATGTCTTTCGGCGCATCGAACTCGGTGTCGAAGGCGTCGCCGGTCAGCCACGCGCACAGCGCGTAGACCGACACGTCAGATACCTCGCTCAGCCCGTACAGCGCGGCCTTGCGTACCTGCGGGCGGACGAAGGCTTCGAGCTCGGCAGTCGGCAGCGCGGCGGCGTCCTCGAACTCTTCGCGCAGCAGCGCCGCGATCGGCTCGACCAGGGTTTCGGCGGCGTTGAAGTCGACCTGCATGGGCATCTTCCTCTAGGCGAGCAGGGCCGAGGCGTCGAGCACGATCACCGGTTTTCGCGCTCGGCCTCGATGCGGCGCTCGGCGATCAGTTCCTCGGCGAAGCTGTCCTGGACGCCGGCGAAGCGGGCCTTCAGGCGGCGGCGGACGGCTTCGGGCTTGTCGAGCACCAACCGACCGTCTTCGAGATGGGCCAGCAGGGTATCACCGGGTCCGAGCCCGAGCGCGCGGTGCAGTGCGACGGGAATCACGACTCGGCCCTGTCGGCTGAGCTGCAGCTCGGTGTGCGACTGTGCCATCTCGATGCTCCTCGTGCTCCGAGCGGACGCCGGCGATTATAGAGCAGGCAGCTCGCTGTTCGCCGTTGCCGGGAGTCGTGAGCCACAGGATGCCGAGGCTCGCACCGGCGCCGCGCATCGGCTAGCTTGCATGGGGATCGCCGATCGGTTCGCAGGAGGTGTCGGATGTCGTCGCTCGCCCGCCGGGTGCTCGCGTTGTTGCTGCCGATCCTGCTCGCGCTGCCTGCGGCGCGTGCCGCGGACCCACCCTGGCCGCGGGTGCTGAAGGCGCCGAATGCCGTGGTCACGTTGTACCAGCCACAACCCGAGAAGCTCGAGGGCAACACGCTGAGCGCGCGCTCGGCGGTGTCGGTGCAGCGCAAAGGCGCCCAGGAGCCGGTGTTCGGCGCCGCCTGGTTCTCGGCACGGCTCGACACCGACCGCGCCACGCGCACGGCGACGATCCGCGAGGTCGCGGTGACACGCACGCGCTTCCCCGAAGCCGCCACGCCCGAGCAGGAGCGGCGCTTCGCCGAGCTGGTCAAGGCCGAGTTCGAACGCCGCCCGATCACGATCGCGCTCGAGCGGCTATCGGCGAGCCTCGCTGACGCGGTGCCGGGCGGCGAAGCCGAGGGCTTGCGCAACGACCCGCCGCGCATCGTCTTCAGCCGCGAGCCGGCGGCGCTGATCACGATCGACGGCGATCCGCAGCTGCGCGCGCTGCCGGATTCGAAGCTGATGCGCGTGGTCAACTCCCCCTACCTGATCGTGCTCGACCCCGAAACCCGCGCCTACTGGCTGGCAGGGGCGACGCGCTGGTACCGGGCCGAGGCGATCGACGGCCCGTGGGCCCCGGCCGAGCCGGTCCCCGAGGCGCTCGGCAAGCTGCCGCGGCCCAAGGTGGTGCAGCTCGACGATGCCGAGGTCGTGCCGAAGATCGTCGTCGCCAGCGGCCCGACCGAGCTGATCGTCAGCCGCGGCGAGCCGAACTGGACGCCGCTCGGCGACAGCGGGCTGCTGCTGATGAGCAACACCGACAGCACGGTGCTGATGGACATCGGTACCCAGCAGGTCTACGCGCTGCTCGCCGGGCGCTGGTACCGCGCGCCCGCGCTCGAATCCGAAGCCTGGGCCTGGGTGGCGCCGGCCGAACTGCCCGATGCTTTCCGCAAGATCCCCGCCGACGGCGCGTACGAGGCACTGCTCGCGCACGTGCCCGGCACGCCGCAGGCCGAGGACGCGGTGCTCGACGCCGCGGTGCCGCAGACCACCGCGGTGCGCCGTGCCAGCGCGAAGTACGCGGCGCGCTACGACGGCGAGCCGCAGTTCGCGCCGATCGAGGGCACGAGCCTGCAGTACGCGCACAACAGCCCCGACCCGATCATCGAGAGCGACGGGCGCTACTGGGCCTGCAAGCAGGGCATCTGGTACGTCGCCGACAGCCCGCAAGGGCCGTGGGCGCTTGCCGAGCAGACCCCCCCGGGGCTCGACACGATCCCGCCGAGCAGCCCGGTCTACAACACGCGCTACGTGCAGGTGTACGGCTCGACGCCCGAGGTGGTGTACGCGGGCTACACCCCGGGCTACACCGGCAGCTACGTCAGCGGCGGCGTGCCGGTGTACGGCACCGGCTACAGCTACCCGGCCTACAGCAGCCCGAGCGCGTACTACCCGCCGCCGGCGACCTGGGGCTACGGCACCAGCTACGACGACGGCGCCTGGAACTTCGGCCTGGGCCTGGCGACCGGCTTCGTCGTCGGCGCGCTGACCTACGCGATCTTCGACGATGACGACGACTGGGGCGGCGGCGGCTGGTGGGGACCGGCGGGTTTCCGCGACGTCGACATCGACATCGACAACAACGGCATCATCGCGATCGGCGACCGCATCAACCGCCGGAATCTGCAGAACACCAACCTCTACCGGCGGACCAACCGGGTCGACGCCGATCGCGTCCGCGCCTCGACCCGGCTGCCGGCGCCGGTGGCCGAGCGCCAGCTGCGCGATGCCCGGCAGCGCTGGGACCGGCAGTTGGGCGTCGAGGGTGCGCCGGGGCAGCGCCTGAGCGAGCGCCGGCAGGACGGCCGGGGGGTCGAGGCGCGCG